>NZ_JBLZMW010000054.1:0-712 GCF_048553275.1 Pacificoceanicola niger | reverse complement strand
GGTAATCTCCCCCTTTTTAACGGGGTGCATCCGTAGAACTTACGCGGCCATTTTCAGTTTCATGGCGGGTGTGATGCCGCCGATGCCCATGTTCGGGCGGTCGTTGTTATATGTCCAGAGCCATTGTGTGGCCTGATCCTGTGCCTCCTCGATGCTTTCGATGATGTGTTGGTCCAACCACTCATGTCGAACCGTCCGGTTGTAGCGTTCGACATAGGCGTTCTGCTGGGGCTGTCCGGGTTGGATGTGCTGAATGGTGATACCCTGCTTCTCAGCCCATATTCGGAGCGTCTCGCTGATGTATTCGGGGCCATTGTCCACCCGAATTGTGCCGGGCGTTCCGCGCCACTCGATGATGCGGTTCAGGCTTCGTATCACCCGTTCGGCAGGGAGTGAGAAATCAACCTCGATCCCCAGCCCTTCTCGGTTGAAGTCATCCAGCACGTTCAAAAGCCGAAAAGCCCTGCCGTCGCCGAGGCGATCCGCCATGGAGTCCATTGACCAGGTCACATTGGGCGCGTCTGGCACCGCCAGGACATCAGGCTTCTCCCGTTTCAGCCGCTTTCGGGGCTTGATCCGCAGGTTGAGTTCCAGCTCGCAGTAGATCCGATAGACGCGTTTGTGGTTCCAAGGATGCCCCTTAACGTTGCGCAGATGCAGGAAACACAGGCCAAATCCCCAAGTCTTTCGTGCATCCGTCAGCCCCGTCAGC
>NZ_JBLZMW010000053.1:0-842 GCF_048553275.1 Pacificoceanicola niger | reverse complement strand
AGGATCAAGGCATGGACGTCGTGCGTGCCCTCGTAGGTGTTGACCGTTTCCAGGTTCTGGGCGTGGCGCATGACGTGGTATTCGATCTGGATGCCGTTGCCGCCGTGCATGTCGCGGGCCTGGCGCGCCATGTCCAGCGCCTTGCCGCAGTTGTTGCGCTTGATCATTGAGATCATCTCCGGCGCGAAACGGCCCTCGTCGAACAGCCGCCCGACCCGCAGCGCCGCCTGCAGGCCCAGCGTGATCTCGGTCTGCATATCCGCCAGCTTTTTCTGATACAGCTGCGTCGCCGCCAGCGGGCGGTTGAACTGATGCCGGTCGAGGCCGTACTGGCGGGCGCGGTGGAAACAGTCCTCCGCGGCGCCCATAACGCCCCAGGCGATGCCGTAACGCGCGCGGTTCAGGCAGCCGAACGGCCCGCCCATGCCTTCGACATTGGGCAGCAGCGCCTCCTCGCCGACCTCCACATCGTCCATCACGATCTCGCCGGTGATCGAGGCGCGCAGGCTGAGCTTGCCGCCGATTTTCGGCGCCGACAGGCCCTTCATGCCCTTCTCCAGCACGAAGCCGCGCACCTTGTCGCCATGGGCCTCGGATTTCGCCCAGACCACAAAGACATCGGCGATCGGCGCGTTCGAAATCCACATCTTGGACCCGCGCAGCACATAGCCGCCCTCGGTCTTGATCGCGCGGGTTTTCATCCCCGCCGGGTCCGATCCGGCGTCCGGTTCGGTCAGGCCAAAGCAGCCGATGTACGCGCCCGAGGCCAGCTTGGGCAGGTACTTCTGTTTCTGCTCTTCCGAGCCGTAGGCGTAGATCGGGAACATGACCAGCGACGACTG
>NZ_JBLZMW010000052.1:0-930 GCF_048553275.1 Pacificoceanicola niger | reverse complement strand
CATCCACAGAGCCAGATCGCAGATCTCCTTCCGTGGAACTATCTCGTCAACGTGTGATCGGCACACCGGTTACAGAGCAGCTACAGACATGCCTCACCAGCGCACTGGCAAGGATCGGCGGGTGACAAACGGCGATCACCATCTCCTGTCGCAAAAACCCTGCTAATGAAGGCCTTGCGCTGTTAGTGCTAAATGCCAGTATGAAGAAAGCCGGTCCAGTTCCTGCTCGTTTAGATGCATACCGCGAGCACCTCCTTGTGCCTCCCCGCCCATTCGCTGCAGCATGGGAAGACATCCCAGAGATCATCCGCGTGGGCTTGGAGCCGCTTTCAGGAATCCAGCCAATTACAGGAAAGATGGCTGATGTTGCGGGAGGAGAGTTGCATACCAAGCCCAGCGAAGCAGAAGTCCAGTTCTTCCGCGAGCAGGGAACGACCTTCCAGATGATTAAGCTTGTGATGACCATGGCGTATTGGGAGGAGGTCGATGGCGCTATACGGGGGTTCCCGAGCTCGATCTATGCAGTCCCCGCAGTCAAGCGAGGCAAGGTTGAGGTCTGCGGCATTGATACCGTTGCTCAAATTGCTGATGCGACTGAAGGGCGAGTTATCGAGGATGTTATCGCCGATTTTGATCCATTTACTGGAGGATATGGCGCAACGATCCTCAATGGCGACTACGTCCACTGGGCAAGAGAGAAGGTGCCGTTGTCTGATATTGGCTTCGTGATCGAACGATATTTCTTGGCGAACTCCTTTGATCGCGAGGACTTGCTCGAGTTCGATAATTTCATCCCTGAAAAGAGCCGGAAGAACTATCGGAGAAACCGAGTAAAGAAGCTCTACACACCATTTAGGGTCAGGATGCATTGATTTTCGAAGCGCTGCGTGATTCACGGCTCTAAAAACGGAGCGGTGACATGAGCGACCT
>NZ_JBLZMW010000051.1:0-1122 GCF_048553275.1 Pacificoceanicola niger | reverse complement strand
CCCCTCTTGTCTTATGATTTCGACAGCTTCCGATGCATGATGGGAGCCATCACGCGGATCGCGCAAATTGGCGTGATGGCGGGGGAAGGATCGTACGCCTCTGGGTCATGATGGACCGATGCCGAGTATGGTCGCCCCCGCGCATTCTTCGAACCTGAACGGAGTTCCGAGGGTCCCGGAAATGATCCGGGGGATCATTTCCCCGAGGGACGGGCTACGGGCCCGCATGACAAGACAAGGTGGGGGATATTCCATTCACACTAAAATTGGGATCGATGTGTCGAAGGCAAAGCTGGACGTTTTTTGCTCGACCAGATGTGAGTATCGACAGTTCGGGAACACAACGGATGGTTTGGCCATGCTGCTCCGATGGGTCGCCAGCATTGAAGGGCTCATTGTGTTCGAAGCGTCTGGTGCCTATCACCGCGAGCTCGAGCGCATGCTGACGCGCCGAGGATTGACCTTCGCGAAGGTCAATCCTCGGCAGGCCAGGCGGTTCGCGGAGGCAATCGGGCGCGCGGCAAAGACCGACAGGCTTGATGCCGAGATGTTGGCCAGAATGGGATCCGCCCTGCAGCTCCAGCCTACTGAAACGCATTCGGAAGCCCTTGGCGAGCTTCGCGAATTGCTCGTGTTCCGCCGCGGTCTGATCAAGGATCGCACAGCTGCCAAGACACGGCTCAAGACTGCACGGCTGGCCATGCTGCGCCGTTTGCTCACTCAGAGATTGGGCCAGATCGAGCGGCAGTTGGCCCGGGTGGACATCGCCATGAAGGCGATTGTGGCCTCTGACCCCGCTCTGGTCCAGCGCTCTGAGATCCTGACCAGCATTCCGGGGATTTCGACGACGTCGGCGATGGCATTGCTCACAGACATGCCTGAACTCGGCATGCTCAGCGGAAAGCAGGCCGCTGCGCGCGCCGGATTGGCCCCCATCTCGCGCCAGTCAGGGCAATGGCAGGGGCGTGAACGGATCCAGGGCGGCAGGCACACTGTCCGTCAGGCCATGTTCATGCCGACGCTTTGCGCGATCCAGCACAACCATGCCGCTCGCAGCAAATTCGAGGAACTGGTCCGTGCCGGCAAGCCGCGCAAGCTCGCCGTGACCGCCGTGATGAGAAA
>NZ_JBLZMW010000050.1:0-1143 GCF_048553275.1 Pacificoceanicola niger | reverse complement strand
CACCTACCCCCCCAGCGCGGAGCTTACGGCTTCTGCGAATGTTGATGCTGCGGCGTATGACGCGATGTATGCGCAGTCGGTGAGCGATCCGGAGGCGTTCTGGGCCGAGCAGGCCAAGCGTCTGGACTGGATCAAGGCGCCGAGCGAGATAAAGAATGTCGATTTCACCCTCGGTCAGGTAAAGATCGAGTGGTTTCGCGATGGTACGCTGAACGTCGCGGCCAACTGCATCGATCGCCATCTGGAAACCCGCGCCAATCAGACCGCGATCCTCTTCGAGCCCGACGATCCGACCGAGCCGGCGCAGTCGATCACCTATGCCGATCTGCACCGCCGCACCTGCCGCATGGCCAACGTGCTGGAATCGCTTGGCGTTCGCAAAGGCGATCGGGTTGTCATCTATCTGCCGATGATCCCCGAGGCCGCCTACGCCATGCTGGCCTGCGCGCGCATCGGGGCCATCCACTCCATCGTCTTCGCCGGTTTCAGCCCGGACGCCCTCGCCGCGCGGGTCAATGGCTGTGACGCCAAGGTCGTGATCACCGCCGACGAGGCTCCGCGCGGCGGCCGCAAGACCCCGCTGAAGTCCAATGCCGACAAGGCCCTGCTGCACTGCAAGGACTCGGTCAAATGCCTCGTCGTCAAGCGTACCGGCGGGCAGACCACATGGACCGATGGCCGTGATTACGACTACAACGAGATGGCCCTGGAGGCCGACGATTACAGCCGCCCGGTCGAGATGAATGCCGAGGATCCGCTGTTCATCCTCTACACCTCCGGCTCCACCGGCCAGCCCAAGGGCGTGGTACACACAACAGGTGGATATTTGGTTTACGCCGGCCTGACCCACGAGGTCACCTTCGATTACAAGGACGGCGACGTCTATTGGTGCACCGCCGACGTGGGCTGGGTCACCGGGCATTCCTATATTGTTTACGGGCCCTTGGCCAACGGCGCGACGACGCTGATGTTCGAGGGGGTGCCGACCTGGCCGGATGCCTCGCGCTTCTGGCAGGTCTGCGAAAAGCACAAGGTTAACCAGTTCTACACCGCGCCGACGGCGATTCGCGCGCTCATGGGACAGGGCAACGATTTCGTAACGAAATGCGATCTATCCTCGCTGCGAATCCTCGGCACCGTCGG
>NZ_JBLZMW010000049.1:0-1321 GCF_048553275.1 Pacificoceanicola niger | reverse complement strand
TGAACCGCGCCGGGTTTGCCGGAGGCTGATTGTCGTTAGTTACGCGGCCATGTTTTCAGTTTCCAGAGCTGCGTAGAAGTTGGCCTCTGCCTCGGCTGGCGGGATATTCCCGATGGGTTCGAGCAGGCGGCGGTTATTGAACCAGTCCACCCATTCCAAGGTCGCGTATTCTACGGCTTCGAAGCTGCGCCACGGGCCGCGGCGGTGGATGACCTCGGCCTTGTAGAGACCGTTGATGGTCTCGGCCAAGGCGTTGTCGTAGCTGTCACCCACACTGCCGACAGAGGGCTCGATGCCGGCTTCGCCCAGCCTCTCGGTGTAACGAATGGATAGGTATTGCGACCCTCTATCGCTATGATGGACCAGCCCCATGGCCTTTGTCGGCCGCCGGTCATGGACCGCCTGCTCCAGAGCATCCAGGACGAACCCGGTCTGCGCAGAGGTGCTGGCACGCCAGCCGACGATCTTGCGCGCATAGGCATCGATGACGAAGGCGACATACACAAAGCCCTTCCAGGTCGGAACATAGGTGAAGTCACTGACCCACAGCATGTTCGGCGCGGGGACGCGGAACTCACGGTTCACCTTGTCCAGAGGACATTGGGCCTTCTTGTCCGGGATCGTCGTCCGGTGCGGTTTTCCGCGGATGATGCCCTGAATGTCCATGTCCTTCATCAGCCTCGCCACCGTGCAACGAGCGACATCAAAGCCCTCCCGGACCAGCTGTCGCCAGACCTTGCGGACGCCGTAGACCTTGTAGTTCTCCTCCCAGACGCGTTCGATCTCGGGCCGCAGGGCGGCATCACGACGGGCACGATCTGACAACCGGGCCGGGTCAGCCCGTTTCGCTTGGCGATCATAGTAGGTGGAGGGGGCGATCGGCAGCACCGTGCAGATCGGCTCGACCCCGTGCGCATCACGATGCGCCTCAATGAAATCCACCATCACTTCGACCGGCGGTCGAGCTCCGCCATCGCAAAATATGCCGACGCCTTGCGCAGGATCTCGTTGGCTTGGCGCAGCTCGCGGTTCTCGCGTTCTAAAGCCTTCATCTTCTCGGCCATCTCGCTGGGAACGCCTGCACGTTTACCGCTGTCGACCTCGGCCTTCTTGACCCAGGCGTTCAGCGTATTCGCCGAACATCCGATCTTAGCAGAAATCGACGTGATCGCCTGCCAGCGAGAGCCATGCTGGCCCTCGTGATCAAGGACCATCCGCACGGCGCGCTCGCGCACCTCAGGGGAAAACTTGTTGGTTGTCTTGCTCATGATGCTCCACCTTACTCAGGAGTTGGAGCCTCCGGCAAACCCGGCGCGGTTCA
>NZ_JBLZMW010000048.1:0-1396 GCF_048553275.1 Pacificoceanicola niger | reverse complement strand
GGGGCACCTTATCCCCTACCAAAATGGCCAGATAGAAATTTCGATTGTGATTACCTCAAAAAACACCAATTATTTGCATCATAATGATGCAATAACCTCAAATTACGGATGGCACGGAAACCAACTATTGCAGACCTCGCCAAGGCGACAGGCCTCGGCGCCGCCACGGTCGACCGTGTTCTGAACGCGCGCCCGAACGTGTCCGCGCGCGCCCGTAAGCGCGTGGCAGAAGCCGCGCACCAATTGGGCTATCCCCTACCCAAGCATCTCGAAGATGACCGGCGCGACATGCGGCCAGACCTGTCCCTCGGCTTTGTCCTGCACAAGAAAAGTCAGCATTTCTATCAGCGCTTCGCCCATCAGATCGAAGCTGCCTGCGCCGCGCGCCATGATACGCGGATCACCTGTTCGATCCGGTTCTCCGCCTCCCAGTCGCCCGAGGATTTCACCCGCGAAATCCGAACTTTGGCGGATCGATGCCAAGCCATCGCCGCAACCGGCGTGAACCATGTCAGCCTGACCAACCTCAGCGCCGAGCTGGCCGCCCGCCACATCCCGTTGTTCTCGTTGCTGAACGATTTCACCGGTGCCACAGGGCGCGGCTATTTCGGCCTCGACAATCTAAAGGCGGGGCGAACGGCGGGATGGATGATGGCGACACGCCTGCAACGCCCAGCCAAGGTCGCGGTCTTTGTGGGCGGCACCCGTTGGCATGGACAGGCCATGCGCGAAACCGGGTTTCGATCCTACTTGCGCGAATACGCCCCCTCCATCGATGTCCTCGACACGGCAATCAACCTTGAGACCCGCCAATTGACGTATGAAGCAACGCTCGACCTGCTGACCCGCGTGCCCGATCTGGACGGCCTTTATGTCGCGGGTGGCGGGATGGAAGGCGCCATCGCCGCGCTTCGCGAAATGCGCCCCTCGGACAAGGTGACGCTGATTGTCAACGAACTGACACCCGAAAGCCAGCGCGGCCTGTCCGACCGATATGTCGCGATGGTGATCGCCACGCCGCTGGATCATCTGTGCAGCGAACTTCTGGACCGGATGACTGCCGCGATCCTTAGACCGGATGAGCCGTGGCGTGGTGCGCCAAGACTTGACCAACGGATCTACCTGCCGGAATCTTTTTAGTCGCGCGCAGCGCCACAAAAGATCAGGATTTCGTGGCCTGCCGCTACCCCTCAACACTATTGGTGGTTTCGACGACACTAAATTGAATTTCCGCTATCTGTAAGCTGCAACGCAGCAAGTCATCAATCTAGGAAAGTCCGCAATAAGCTTATTTCGTTGAACAACTCCCCCTTGATCGCAGTGCTCTCGGCTGATTCACTTTCAGCATAGGGTTGGAGGATCGGCGATGATGGGACCGCGGCGGGAGGCGCAATCG
>NZ_JBLZMW010000047.1:0-1606 GCF_048553275.1 Pacificoceanicola niger | reverse complement strand
TGTTTTAATAGTTCTCGCGCGCGGATCACGTGCCCCGGAGCCACCTGCTGCGCTCCATCGACCGGTTCGTTGATTTGTCTGGTATCCGCAGCGACCTCGCCGATTTCTACAGCCATGCGGGACGCCCGTCCGTCGACCCTGAACTCCTCATCCGGATGCTGTTCGTGGGCTCTTGCTTCGGCATCCGGTCGGAGCGGCGGCTCTGCGACGAGGTCCATCTGAACCTGGCGTATCGCTGGTTTTGCCGCCTGGATCTGAGCGACCGGGTTCCGGATCACTCGACCTTTTCGAAGAACCGCCCTTTCGTGACCTTGCTGCGCAAGGCACTGTCGGGTGAGACACGGGCGTTTCCGCGACAGCGAATTGCTCCGCCATCTGTTTGAAACAACCCTTGCCCGCTGCATCGAAGAGGGCCTGGTCAGCGGCCAGCGCATGGCAGTGGATGCAAGTCTGATCCACTGACCGGCAGGGTATTTGCGCAGCAAATATCCCGAGAGGTGAGGCCGATGCCAACAAACAGAACTCGACGCCGAAGGAAGAGTGGGATGTGGGGCAGATCGATCCGGCCGACGCGCCAAGGGCGGTGCGCGAGTATCTCGACACTCTGGACGAGGCCGCATTTGGTGCGGCCAGCGAGGTGCAGCCCAAATCCACGCCCCATTCCGACCCGGCCAGCCAATGGACGGCCGCCCGCAAGGGCCCGGCATTCTTCAGCTATTCCGACAACTACCTGATCGACACCGACCATGGTGTCATCGTGGACGTTGAGGCCACGCGCTCCATCCGGCAGGCCGAGGTTGGATCGACCAAGACCATGCTGAAGCGCGTGAAGGCCAAGTTCGACCTCCACCCAGAGCGCCTGATCGCCCCCTCTCGTGACATTGCTTCGCAATGCACTGCCGGGCAGTGGACACCGCCTATGGCACCGGATCGATGCTGGGCTGGTTGGTCGACCGCAAGATCGCGCCCCACATTCCCGTCTTCGACAAGTCAGGGCGCAATGACGGAATCTGGACCCGGGCCGACTTCGAGTGGGATGCGGAGAACGACCAATACATCTGCCCCGAGGGGCACGAACTGAAGCAGTTCCGCCGGAACTATTCCGATCCGAACCGCGGGCCAACCGGCAAGGGCACAGCCCGCTATCGGGCGCTGAAAGAGGTCTGTCAGGCATGCCCATCAAAAGCGAAGTGCTGCCCGAATGCGGATGCCCGCAAGATCACCCGCGAGGAGCATGAAGATGCCCGACAGGTTGCCCGCGACATCCACTGCCCGGCAGTGCATGTTTACATGCAAGAGAGGGGCCAAGACCGAGCAATACGTCCTCTCGATGAAGCTGCGAAAGAAGGTCGAGATGCTCCTCGCCCATCTCCAGCGGATTCTTGGCCTGAACCGGCCCCGATTACGTGGCCCATGTGGCGCAAATGACGAATTCCTCCTCGCCGCAACCGCCCAAAACCTTCCGCAAACTGGCCAAGACCCTTCCCGCACCGCAGCAACCGCGAAACGCCTGACGGGAAAGGCGCTCGCGCCACGTTCAGCCGTCGATATTCTGCGCCAGCGAACGGGTGTTTTTCCATGCAGTCGGCGGGACGCGGTCACTCGC
>NZ_JBLZMW010000046.1:0-2256 GCF_048553275.1 Pacificoceanicola niger | reverse complement strand
GCCTGGAGCCACGGTCAACGAGGTTGCAGCCCGGTATGGTCTGAAGGCGAACCATCTGTCATCTTGGCGAACGTTGGCGCGACAGGGCAAGTTGGTGTTGCCTGCCCCGGAAGACGAGGTCGAATTCGCCGCGATGGTCGTTGCAGCACCGCCGCCCGAAAAGGCTGCTGCCGAAGAGAGTGTCGAGATCATCATGGGGCCGGTAACGATCCGTCTGGAAACCAGCGCGTCGGCGGAACGGATCGCGGCCGTCGCGCGTGCGCTGGCAGGATCGGCATGATCTTCCCGTCAAACCGTGTGCGGATCATGGTGGCGACGAAACCGGTCGATTTCCGCAAGGGGCATGACGGGCTGGCGGCGCTGGTGAAGAACGAGTTGCGCAAGGACCCGTTCACCGGAACGGTTTTCGTGTTCCGCGCAAAGCGGGCTGATCGGCTGAAGCTGCTCTACTGGGACGGCACCGGCCTTGTAATGGCTTATAAGCGGCTGGAGGAGCACAGCTTCACCTGGCCTGCCATCCGGGACGGGCTGATGACGCTCAGCCATGCTCAGTTCGAGGCGCTGTTCGCCGGGCTCGACTGGCGCCGTGTCCGGGCCGTCTCGGCACGCGCGCCGGAAGCCGTCGAATAGCTGCGGCAGGATGACTCGGACGGTGCTTTGCGAGGGCATCGGCGCCTGGTTCTGATAAACGATAGCCATGCTGTCCGCCGCCGATCTCCCCGATGACATTGCTGCCCTGAAGGCGATGCTGGTCGCCTCGGAGGCGCGCAATCTGCGCAAGGACGACCGCATCGAGCGGCTGGAGAAGCTGGTCGCCGCCTTCCGGCAGGCGGCCTTCGGCCGGAAATCCGAGAAGAGCGACCCGGACCAGTTTGAACTGGCGCTGGAGGATCTGGAAACGGCGATCGCCGTGGTTCATGCCGAGGAGGCAGCTGATGTCCCCGCGACCAAGCGAACCTCCAGGCCCCGCGCCGCTAATCGGGGATCGCTCCCCAAACATCTGCCGCGCACCGAGGAGGTGATCGAGCCCGAGAGCCTGACCTGCGTCTGTGGTGGCTGCCTGCACTGCATCGGCGAAGATGTCTCCGAGCGGCTGGACATCGTCCCCGCCCAGTTCCGGGTGATCGTGACCCGCCGCCCGAAGTATGCCTGCCGCTCTTGCACCGATGGTGTCGTGCAAGCCCCGGCGCCGGCGCGCCTGATCCCAGGCGGGCTGCCGACCGAGGCAACTATCGCCCATGTGATGGTCAGCAAGTATGCCGACCATCTTCCCCTCTATCGTCAGACGCAGATCTACAGCCGTCAGGGTGTCGACCTTGACCGCTCGACCCTGGCCGATTGGGTCGGCCGGGCGGCCTTCGAATTGCGCCCGGTCTTCGACGCGCTGATCGCCAACCTGAAGCGGTCGACCAAGCTGTTCATGGACGAGACCCGAGCCCCGGTGCTGGATCCCGGGCGGCGCAAGACCAAGACCGGTTACTTCTGGGCTCTGGCCCGCGACGACCGGCCCTGGGGCGGAGATGACCCGCCGGGCGTGGCCTTCACCTATGCGCCGGGTCGTGGCGGCGGCTATGCCGAACGGATACTGGACGGCTTCGGTGGCATCCTGCAGGTTGATGGTTATGCCGGCTACAACCGGTTGATCGCGCCCGACCGCGCCGGTCCCGAGATCCGGTTGGCCTATTGCTGGGCGCATGCCCGCCGCAAGTTGGTCGAGATTACCCGCACCGGTTCTGCACCGATTGCCGAAGAAGGTGTGAAGCGTATCGGCGAACTCTATCGCATCGAGGCAGAAATCTGGGGGAGTGATCCCGCGGCCCGCCTCACCGCGCGACAGGAGCGCTCTGCACCGATCGTCGCCGAAATGGAAGTCTGGCTCGCCCACCACCGCGCCCGTGTCGCGTCGAAATCGCCCCTGGGCGAGGCGCTGAAATATATCGCCAAATACTGGGACGGACTGTGCCTGTTCCTGACCAATGGACGGGTCGAACTGGACAGCAATGCCGTCGAACGAACCATTCGCCCGATTGCCCTGAACAGGAAGAACGCACTCTTCGCCGGACATGATGCCGGGGCCGAAAACTGGGCCGTCATTGCGTCGCTGATCGAGACCTGCAAGCTCAACGCCGTCGATCCCCACGCCTGGCTGGCCAAAACGTTGAAAGAAATCGCCGAGGGGCATCCACAGAGCCAGATCGCAGATCTCCTTCCGTGGAACTATCTCGTCAACGTGTGATCGGCACACCGGTTACAGAG
>NZ_JBLZMW010000045.1:0-3315 GCF_048553275.1 Pacificoceanicola niger | reverse complement strand
GGCACGGTTGAGCTTCCCGAGGGCACCGAGATGGTGATGCCGGGCGACAACCTGAAGTTCGCGGTTGAGCTGATCGCCCCGATCGCCATGGAAGACGGCCTGCGCTTCGCCATCCGCGAAGGCGGCCGCACCGTTGGTTCGGGTGTGGTTTCGAAGATCATCGCGTAAGCCACGCGCTTGAGAAAAGAGAAGGGCGTCTCCGAAAGGAGGCGCCCTTTCTCTTTTTGGCTGCGGGCGGAAACTACCACTTATCAACCAATTCCAGCGTTCCTATATTGTTCCCTGTGTAACGGCGTGAGGCGGCAAGGGAAGAAATTTGGATCGGTGTTTTGAGTATCGTAGCGTCTGCAGCTACGATAATTTTGGTAAGTCCGTGGATCGTCACGAGGAAACAAAAACAAAACGGCAAAGAAACTCTCCTTTTGAGGATGCTCAAGACGTGGTTGACGCCAGCTGATCCCGACTATCAAGCCGTGGTGGCCTCAATTCCTATCGTGTATGCGAGGAACAATGCTGTACTAGAAAAGCGCTCTGATTGGCTGGAACATGCGAATTCCGAGCCAGAGCGCTTGAACGCTGGTGACGAAGGCATGAAGTTGCAAGCCGACCTCATTCAGTCAATGGCTGAGGCTGCCGGACACGCTCTTTACGCTGATGATCTCCTCAAAGGTGCCTACATCAGTGATGGGTTTGCCAAACGAGAATACCTGGCTATTCAAGCAGCTGAGGCACAAGCGCGCATCGCTTCAGCTTTGGAGCAAAGCTTGGAATAAAGCCGTCAAGCTTTGAATGCGAAAACAGTTCCCCCGCAGGGTGACTAACCCCTTGCCAGCCCACCCTCAAAATCGTATACGCGCGCAACGATCAATGGATCGTACAAGGGCGGGGTGATTCCCCGCCTTTTAGGTTCGATGAGGGTTGGCGGTGGTCGTCCATCCTCCTCTCAACCTCAATGCCAATAAAGGGTTGTTCAATGAACCAGAACATCCGTATCCGGCTCAAGGCGTTTGATTACCGCGTGCTCGATGCCAGCACCCAGGAAATCGTAAACACCGCCAAGCGCACCGGCGCCACCGTTCGTGGTCCGATCCCGCTGCCGAACAAGATCGAAAAATTCACCGTTCTGCGTGGTCCGCACGTCAACAAGAAGTCGCGTGACCAGTTCGAGATCCGTACGCACAAGCGTATGCTCGACATTGTCGACCCGACCCCGCAGACCGTAGACGCGCTGATGAAGCTCGACCTCGCCGCCGGCGTTGACGTCGAGATCAAGGTATAAGGAGGGCAACGGATGCTGCGCTCTGGCGTAATCGCAAAGAAAGTGGGCATGACCCGTCTCTTCCTTGAAGACGGCAAGCAAGTCCCCGTCACCGTACTTCAGCTTGATAAGCTGCAGGTGGTGGCGCAACGCACCGCAGATCAGCACGGCTACACCGCCGTTCAGCTGGGCGCGGGTACCGCAAAAGCCAAGAACACCTCGAAAGCCATGCGTGGCCACTTCGCAATCGCGAAAGTGGAACCCAAGCGCAAGGTCGCCGAGTTCCGTGTCGACGCCGATGCAATGATCAACGTCGGTGAGGAAATCACCGCCGATCATTACTTCGAAGGTCAGTTCGTGGACGTCGCAGGCACCTCCATCGGTAAAGGTTTTGCCGGTGCCATGAAGCGCCACAACTTCGGCGGTCTTCGTGCGACTCACGGTGTTTCGATCTCTCACCGCTCGCATGGTTCGACCGGTCAGTGTCAGGATCCGGGCAAGGTCTTCAAAGGCAAGAAAATGGCCGGCCACATGGGTGCCGTCCGCGTCACCACGCAGAACCTGCAGGTCGTCAAGACCGACAGCGAGCGTGGCCTGATCATGATCAAGGGCGCGGTTCCGGGCTCCAAAGGTGGTTGGGTGACCGTCAAGGACGCCGTCAAGAAGCCGTTCCCCGAGAACGCCATTCTGCCCGCCGCCCTGAAGTCCGCCGCTGAAGAAGCCGCCAAGGCCGCCGAAGAAGCCGCTGCTGCAGCTGCTGCTGAAGCCGAAGCCGAAGCAGCCCGTCTCGCTGAAGAGCAGGCCGCTGCCGAAGCCGAAGCGCTGAAGTCCGCGGAGGCCGAAATCGAGGCCGAGAAGAAGGAAGGCGAAGAATGAAACTCGACGTCATCAAACTCGACGGTGGGACCGCCGGTTCGGTCGATCTGACCGACGCGATCTTCGATCTCGATCCGCGCGCAGACATTCTGCACCGTGTCGTCCGCTGGCAGCGTAACAAGGCGCAAGCCGGTACGCACAAGGTCAAGACCCGCTCGGAAGTGTCTTACAGCACTAAGAAAATCTATCGCCAGAAGGGCACCGGTGGCGCACGTCACGGCTCCCGCAAGGCGCCGATTTTCCGCAAGGGTGGTATCTACAAAGGTCCGACGCCGCGTTCGCACGGCCACGACCTGCCCAAGAAGGTTCGTGCTCTGGGTCTCAAGCATGCTCTGTCGGCAAAAGCCAAGGCAGGCGCGCTGGTGATCATCGAGAACGCGGAAGCGGAGGGCAAGACCTCGGTTCTGGCCAAGCAGGTCAAGAGCCTTGGCTGGAAGCGCGCGCTGATCATCGACGGTGCTTCGGTCAACGAAGGTTTCGCCGCCGCAGCGCGCAACATCGAAGGTCTGGACGTGCTGCCCAGCATGGGCGCAAACGTCTATGACATCCTCAAGCGTGACACCCTGGTGCTCACCAAGGCGGGTGTCGAAGCTCTGGAGGCTCGACTGAAATGAGTGCAAACGCAACGCATTACGACGTGATCCGCAAGCCGATCATCACCGAGAAATCCACCATGGCGTCCGAGCATGGCGCAGTGGTTTTCGAAGTGTCGATCGACAGCAACAAGCCGCAGATCAAGGAGGCCGTCGAGGCGCTCTTTGGTGTGAAGGTGAAGGCTGTGAACACCACGATCACGAAGGGCAAGGTCAAGCGCTTCAAAGGCACCATGGGCAAACGCAAAGACGTCAAGAAAGCCTATGTGACCCTTGAAGAAGGCAACACGATCGACGTGTCGACCGGCCTCTGATCGCCTGATCATATGAACTTGGGAAACCCCGGCTGCGAGAGCGGCCGGGGTTTTTCGTTGTGCGGTTGCCGCAGCGGGCGGGACGTTAATGGCCTTGCGCGGCGCGCTCATGCAGGCGGATTCGGTACAAAATTGCGTTTGTTCGGTACAAAATGCCGGGCCGGGCTTGCGCCGTGCGCGGAGGCGAACACGCCGTTTGGTAATCCCCCCCGATTTTAAGGGGCTGCAAACGTAGAATTTTCTCGGCAAGATGAACGAGGAGATTTCGAATGAA
>NZ_JBLZMW010000044.1:0-3839 GCF_048553275.1 Pacificoceanicola niger | reverse complement strand
CATCCACAGAGCCAGATCGCAGATCTCCTTCCGTGGAACTATCTCGTCAACGTGTGATCGGCACACCGGTTACAGAGAAACGCCGCGAGCGCGAGGAGCGCGAGCACCTCGACCGGCTCCGCCAGGCGGAGGAAGACGCTGCCGAGCTCCGCCGCCAAGAGAAGGTCGCCCGGGCCGAGCGCATAGCCGAGGAAGACAGACAGAGGGCCGAGCGCGAGGCGAAACTCACTGAGCGCGAGACTGAAGTCGAAAGCAAGACCAGGATGCTCGTCCGCGCCCTCCACGAGTTCGAACAACTCGGAGAGCAGGTGAAATCGGCCGCTCGGAATGTCGGTCTCGTCGATCACCCGCTCGTCCAGACCGCAGGCCGGGCCGTCGAGCGGATGCGAGAAATGCTCGGGACTTTCGGCGGCAAGAAACTCGATAGCGACCAGCGCGAGCGCCAGCGCACCCGCGGCGCGGGCTAACCGCCGGCGGTTGCCCTGGGGCCACATCTCCTCGGCAAGATGAGGTCGTCGAAATCGCTGCTCGAACGCAAGGCCTTCTATGCATGAGACCGCAGCATAGGCGGGTGGGCTTTGAGCAAGGCCGCCCGTGCTTGCTCGTCGCCATGCCACTGCCATCGGGCGACCAGGGCCAGCCCATCGGCACGGGACTGAAACGTGTTCCTGCCCTTGGCTTTGATCTCAACGCTCTGTCTGTCTTTCATCGCCTGCGCCCTGCCGATTGTTTGTGCTGGAGAGCAGATGCGCCATGGGAATCTCGCCTGAAATCAGCGGCCGGCGAGCTCTCGGAAAATCTCATTGGAGTGAAGAAAGGCCTCGACCTCGTCGAGGAGGTCCTCGCGGTCACAGCGGCCACGCCCGACCATCGTGCATTCCCAGACGACGATCACGCGCCAGCCGAGGTCTCGCAGGGCTCTCACGTTCTCGGCGTCCCGCTCACGGTTCCGAGCAATCTTCGGCCCCCAAAACTCCTGGCGCGACTTCGGTTGGCGGCCGCACCCGGAGTGCCCGTGCCAGAAGCACCCTCGGACCTCGATCACCGTGCCGAACTTCCGGAGCACGAGATCTGGCGTCCCCGGCAGATCTCGGCGATGCAAGCGAAACCGATACCCGCGCGCGTGCAGGCCGCGCCTGATTACGAGCTCAGGCTTGGTGTCCTTGGCGCGGACCCGGGACATCTGCTCGGACCGCGTGAGAGGGCGCGTCTGCTTGGCCATGAGTGGAAGATAGATGAGAACCGGCGCTCATGCACCGTGCGGGCCGTGGTGACTGCCGAAGAGACTGCTCTCGCCGCCGGCCCAACCCTTCTTGGCGCGCTGCCGGTCGCGTTCGCACGAACGGCAGTTGCCACGGGTCATCCGCTTGCCGTTTCGATAGCCCTTCGTCGGGAATTGATCCTCGGGGCCTTGCCAGCCGCAGCCGGTGCAGGTCTTGAGCCAGATGCCTTCGAGTTGGCGGTGACCGACATGAAGCCTCTTGTGCGTCTGCGGATCGACGCACTCCAGATTGTCCAGGCGATTGTCAGTCCGGTCATGATTGATGTGGTGGATCTGGAACCCCGGCGGGATCGGGCCGTGCGCCGATTCCCACACGATACGATGCTCGCCGATTATGCGGCCATCATCGAGCTTGACCTGGATGTATCCGTCGCTGCCCAGCCAGCGGTTCTGTGTGTTCTCCATGCAAGGGAGATCGCGCCCGGCGAGTCATTTCGCTCCGCTTTTCGTGTTTTCTCCACATCTCACAGATGACATTGTGTGGTCGGGCAGGCTGCAAAGGACAGGTGAATAAATGCTACGTGGAATTCTCGTCGCCATTTCAGTGACATGTGCATTCGCATCGGCTGCTATCGCGGCGGAATGGGAAGTCGTCCGTGAATGGACCGACCCATTCGTCGGAGATGAAATTTCGGCCGCCCGGGTGACCAATGAAGAGGGGTTCACACTCATGCTCTTTCGGAGCGAGGATAGTAGAGTGCGGGCTCTCTATTCGCTCCCGTCGTCAACCTTCGATCGGCTACCACAAGAAGGGCGGGTGCTGATGATCCGACCGGGCGAGCACGACAGCAAAGAGATCGAGGCCGAGATTGTTCCTGACGGAATCGTCGAAAACGGAAGGTCCGACGGAATCGCAGTCCGAGACCTGATGTGGCACGGACAAGCACCCTCGCCGACGCGCGGCACGCTTCGGAACATCCTGGACAGCGACCGCCTCTACGCACGCTTCTTTCTCGATGACGGTAGGACCGTCGATACGAGTTGGACTCTGGAGGGGTCGCATCCGGCCCTGGCAGAAGCCCTGGAAATCGAGGTGGCCGTCGACCAGGCAGAAAGGGACTGGGCCGACGTAGTTACGAATACCTTGATCGCCCAGGCTCAGCGCTGCAGCGCGAACGGCCCCGATCGCGCGTGCATCAATGCCATGGATGCGTGTGGTGACATTCTCACGGAAGATCGTGACAAGCCCGGCTTCGAGGCATGTATGGCGTCCAGGGGCTATTGAGACAGGTCTTGGTTACGACTTCTTCGCGCGCCTGGCGTCGATCTCCTGGCGGAGGCGCTCGATCTGGATGTTTTTGATCTCGAACGGCAACCACATTGAGAAGATGAAGGCCACGAGGGCCAGGTATCCGAAAATGTCATGTACGATATACCAAGCCTCGAGTTCCTTCGCCTCGATGACTTCGCTGGCGACGAGAAGAGCCAGCACGATCAAATATAGCACGAAGAGGTAGGTCAGTCGCATCAGTCGCAACTGCACGTCCTTTGCCTGCTCCCATGAAGCACGCCAAGTGCCCGGGAGCAGCATGCCAGGGTCACCCACGATCGAGACAATGGCGAACAGTGACGCGGCGAGGATCGAATACACCACCCCGATGTATTCGGCGGGCTTTTCCGAAACCCTCAGCGCTTCTCCCAGCCCGAAATACGCCGGAATAAGTGGCAACCCTAAGGTCAGTAGCAGGCCGACCGCCTTGTATGGGTTGAAACGACGCATCAGCGTTCAAAAATCCCAAGTTCGTCGAAGTGATCGAAAGCGTCCGACAGCGCGGTCCGCACCTGGACAGTATCGATCACGCGGCGGTTGCCGTCGACGCGGAAATCGTCGCGCACTCGAACTGAGTCCCGAGTGATCCTCACCCCTGACTTTGTCACAATGGCGAAGCCCTCGTCATGCCCGTCGTCCAGGACCTCCTCCGCCATTTCCAGCATAAGCTCCCGGACCTGAGGTTGATCCCATGCCCTGCCTGGGCGGAGCGTGAGGCGCCCCATGATACGCTCTGCCGCTTCGAGTTCTTCCGGTGTCGCATCGTCCGACACCAAGCTCTTCAGCATCGAGAAAAGTCCGGCATTCGGGATCTGCCCTTGGTTCGAGAGATACTCGAGCGTTGACCGATAGCCTCCCACGTCGAGGTCGATCTCCTCGATGCCGTCCTGCATCATCGCCCGGTAACGCCGTTCATCCAGCGTGGCGGTGAGAAGATACGCCGCCTCATCGGGGCAGAAGGCTTCCAGGAGCTTGTTGAGCAGAACGCTGATCGAGCTGTCGCGGACAGGGGAATTGTGGGTGGTGAAGACCACATCATCGCCTCGACACACCAGGTAAACCTGCGATTGGATGAACTGCTTCTCACGCGGAGCCGGCTCTTCTGCCACGCCGGCACGACGGATGGTTTGGATTACTGCGGCGCCAGCACCTTCCTCGAATGTCACGAGGTGCAAGTAATCTCGCCCGTGTCGATCTCGATCATGGGATGCGGTAATCCCCCCCGATTTTAAGGGGCTGCAAACGTAGAATTTTCTCGGCAAGATGAACGAGGAGATTTCGAATGAA
>NZ_JBLZMW010000043.1:0-5097 GCF_048553275.1 Pacificoceanicola niger | reverse complement strand
CCCTCTCATTCATCCTCGAACGAGCCGATCTCAGATCTCGGAAGCGACAGGAAGGTGGGATTGGAACAGCGGTTACGTTTCTCGGCGTCGACAACGGCGCGGGAAAGCTCCTCGCGCTCGCGGCGGACGGCCTCGCGCTCGGCGGCGGCCGCCAAGCGCTTTTTCTCTTCGGCGGCCTCGGCGGCACGGGCTCTTTCTTCTGCCGACACCAGCTGCATGCGCTGATCCTGGCGCCACTGCCACGGCTCCTTTCGCCTCGCCTTCTGCGGCGGCATCTGGCCCCGAGCCCGGGCTTCACGCCTAGCTTTCGCGATCTCGCGCCCTCGAACAAGGCCCATCGGCGCGAACCACTCGGCGACCTCGGTCTGGGCCAGCTCAGCATTCCTGAAATGGACCATGTCCGTGGGCTGCAGCATACGCTGCAGACCCTTGGTCTTTGTCTCTTTCTCGTTCCAGGCGCGGGCGTAGAGATGGAGATGCGGCGTCTTCTCATCATACTCCCAGACCGCGAAGAGCCAGTATTTCCTGGGGATCTTCTTTTCGGCCCAGGCAGTCCCGAGTCTTTCGAACTCAGCGCAAACCTTCGGATCCCTGAAGTCCGCTCCGGCGAAATCTTCGAACCCTTCCTGGCGGAAGAACTGTTCATCTGCGCTCAACAGGATCGACCGAACGACGCCCAGCTCACTCGACTTCTTCCAAGGATCCTTACCCCCTTCAATGCGTCGCCGCGCGGCCTCCTTTCTGCGACCGCGCCGGTTCAATGCTGCGACCTCGTTTCTCATGTTGAGGTGCTTGTATGCCTCGACCTCGGCCAAGAACTCCTCACCCCACGTATCCCTGTTGCCGTGGATGACCTTATTCATGCGGAACCGTTTCGGGTCACAATGCTCGAGGTCCCCTTTGTTGCGCTTGTGATGCTCCTGCATCGCCAGAATCTGCTGCGGGGTATATCCCTCCATGTGATAGACGACGGCGTATGCGGTCATGCCCGTTCTCCTCCTGTTCGGGAGGAGATGTCGCCCGGGTAGAGGCTTCGCTCCCCAGGAGTGCGCCCGGGGTGAGATCTCACTAAACAACCCCGCAAATCTGGCTTGCGGCCAGACCGCCTGCGGCTTTTTCAGGGTTGCTCGTTCGGGCCTTCAGCCGGACCCCTCCGGGGCGGCCAGGGCGTCGTTCCGCACTCCCCTGGACCCCTGCTCCCGGAGAAGGGTAGCTATCGCGCCGCCCCTCTCCAGACCTCTCCCCGCCAGAGGATGAGCGCATGCGCTGCCCCTCCCCTGGACCCCTCCCAGGCGCGCCTGCGGCGGGCCTTCCCTTTCATGTGCAAGAAGCTTCCGAGCCAGGCCGAACGGAGCATCTACTCCAATACACACCGCAAAACAGGAGACATCCAATGCAATACAAACTGACCGCTTCCGCCGAGAACTCCGTCATGTTGACCGTCACCGACGGTGGCAAAGAATGGGAGATGAGCGTCTCGAGGAGTTACGCTGGCCTGTCGATCCATCTCGCCGGGAACGGCGTCACCGACGAGGAACCGGCCTGGCTCCTCAACGAGCTGGCACTCCTCATGCCACCGCAGTTCGTCGACTGCGACGAGCACGAAACTGCTCTGTCCGAGGCTCTGTGAGCGAAACCGCCTGGGCCATTTGGAGGGGCCCCGGCCATTTCCCTACCTGCTCAGGGCCGGAAATCAAAACAACAGGAAATGAGGAATGAGCAAAGGAACAGAGCTCGCGGTCGTCGACCAGAACCCGATCGGTTTCACGCGTGACCACCAGAAGCCCACCGTTGCCGCAGAAGAGTTTGACGGCGAGGTGCCGTTCTAAAGAACACTCAGGCGGCTGTGTGGCGCTGATCCCGCAGCGTGAAATTCCCCGTCAGTCTGCCGCCGCCCATTCCTGCTTGGGTTGTGAGACGCGGGGAAACGGGACAGAGGCATCGCCAGATGCGACTGCCGGGCCTCACTAATTGTGGGGTGGCGCCGAAACGCCTTTAACCAGATGTTGTCAATCTGTTCTTGATAGTTGACTCGGACTTTGGTCTAAGTCGGAAAAAATCCCCGCAGGAGGACGGCATGTCGGGAGAGCAGCCTGTCAAGCTCAAAACACGGAAATCGGTGGAGCTCTTCGCGGGTGCGGGCGGCCTTGGCATCGGCTTGGCCGACGCAGGATTCATTCCCCAGATGGTCGTGGAATACGATCGGTGGTGCTGCGACACCCTGCGCGACAACCACCGGATGCTCGACAAAGACGAGAACGACCAGGATGAGCAGCGTCCCTGGCGTGTCGTTGAAGGAGATGTCCGGAAGGTCGGCTTCAAGGAGTTCGAGGGCAAGATCGACTTGATCTCCGGCGGTCCGCCTTGCCAGCCATTCTCCCTCGGGGGGCGGCATCGTGCATACGACGACGCGCGGGACATGTTCCCGCAAGCGGTGCGCGCGGTCCGCGAGGCCCGGCCTCGGGCTTTCATTTTTGAGAATGTGAAGGGCCTGACCCGCGCGTCGTTCCTCCCGTATTTCGAATACGTGAAGCTGCAGATGGAGCACCCCGAGATGATCGCTCGGGACGGCGAGGCTTGGGAAGATCATCTCAAGCGCCTCGAGCAACACCATACGTCCACGAAGCGGCCGGATCTGCACTACCAGGTGGTGACGAAGCTCCTGAACTCCGCGAATTACGGCGTGCCCCAGAGAAGGGAACGGGTCTTGTTCGTGGGCTTCCGCGACGACGTCGACGCCCACTGGTCGTTCGACCAGGGCGAGTATTCCCAGGAGGCCTTGGTCTGGGACCAGATGTTCGGAGACTACTGGGAACGCCATGGCGTCGCGAAGAAGTGGCGGACGCTCGAAGGCCGTGCGCTGCAGATGTCGAAGCGGCTATCGAAAGAGGAGAAGCCCGCAGGCTTGCCCTGGCGGACTACGCGCGACGCGATCGGAGACCTTCCGGATCCGGAGAATACGCATCGCTCGAACTCGGTCGCTGATCACCGCTTCCAGCCCAATGCCAGGACATACCCAGGTCATACCGGTAGTTACCTCGACGAGCCCAGCAAGACACTCAAGGCCGGTGTGCATGGCGTGCCCGGCGGTGAGAACATGCTGCGCCGGGCCGATGGCTCTGTGCGATATTTCACCGTTCGAGAAGGTGCCCGCATCCAGACTTTCCCGGACGGATACAAGTTCCACGGCGCATGGACCGAGTGCATGCGCCAACTGGGGAACGCCGTTCCGGCGGAGCTCGCGCGCGTGGTCGGGGAGAGCGTTGCAGAACGCTTGGACGAGTCAGAGGTGGCGTAGTGGCGCGCAGACCGGAACTCCGAACAGCGGACGCGACCACCGCCCACCTGGACGAATTCGCCCAGGTGATCCGCGAGGCGCAGATGACCGGCCCCTCGAGGAAAGGCGTGCTCAACGCCATCGCGGCAATGAAGGAGAGGCTCGAGCAACTCGAGCGGGACGTCGATCCCGTGCGACTGCCGGACGCATTCTTCGATCCAGCCGAACCGCGACTGATCGGGCATTTCGTAGCCCTGGCGCTTATCTCCCAGGACCGGGTCCGGCTTGACGCCATTGAACCGTTCTATGGCGCCGGCGTCTATGCGATCTACTACACGGGTCCGGAGGAAATCTACGCGCCGATCTCCAGCACGGAGACGCCGATCTACGTGGGCAAGGCCGATCCTCCCGTCGGGGCCACCTCCGTCGTCCAGCAAGAGACCAAGCTCTTCGGACGGTTGAACGAGCATCGGAGGAACATCGACAAGGTGGCCGGCATAGACTTGGCCCATTTCGAGTGCCGCGCCCTGGCGGTGCAGAGCGGCTACCAAGCTGCCGCTGAGAGCCATCTTATCAATCTGTTCTGGCCGATCTGGAACAACGAAACGAAGATCCTCTACGGTCTGGGCAAGCATGGAGACGACTCCAAGACCAGAGCAAACAACAAGTCCCCATGGGATACCATCCATCCAGGCAGGACTTGGGCGGCGGGAAACCCTGAAGCGAAGTCGGCGGAAGATATCTTGGCCGAGGTTGCGGAGCACTTCGGAAAAACCAGGATATTCGGAGCGACCGAGGACGTGTTTGCCGCGTTCGCTGAGGGTATCCGCCGAGCGGATCGGATCGACGCCGCAGATGAAGAAGAGCCTGACGCCGAGCCGCCGGAAGCGGGATAGAATTGTTCAGGATCAGTGGCTTGCGAGAAAATCGCTTCGGAGGAGTGAATTTCTTTTGGGCCGCCGCGCGTCATGCCTAATTCCATGTCATCGGGATCACACACACCACCCCGATGACACACAGGAAGGCAGGACAATGGCACGACTTAAAGGAACCGACCGCTCTATCGCACGCCTGATGGGCGAGACGATGCACAATCTCCGTGAAGAGATGGAGGCACAGGGTCACAAGGTCCATCATTACTCTCACACGATCGAGGGATGGAACGAGACCTGCTATTTCGCTGATGGATGGCGGATCGAGGTCTCCGCGAATACCGGTCGTCATCAGCGGATTCAAGCAATGATCTGGTGGGAAGAGACCCCCGTCCGCTGCAACCCCGAAACCGGCGAGCGCAACTCCGGTATGGAACATCGCTCTATCGCAGATGGGCCTTCGCACTACAGGATCGGCTTCGACGGCACTCGTCGCGTCTATTGCGATGAGACGCGCGGCTTTCGCGCGATGACCAAGGCCGAGAACGACGCGTGGGACGAGAAGCGCAAGGCGCGCCGATCGCAACTCGTGAAGCCGTTCTCGACCCTCGAAGCCGCCTAACCCCCGCAAAGTCTCCGCCACCCCGACCCGGGCGGAAAGGAGATATTCATGACCAATCTTGACGACATCAATAAGCTCTTCGATTTCCAGTTCGTCGGAGGCGATGACGAGTTCATCGACGCCGGGTTCGAGGCACCTGACGGAACAGTGCAGAACGAAGAAGGGAAATCGAGGAAGCACTCTCCAAGCCTGGCGCGACGTTCTTGAGCGTGTTCGGGAAGCACATCACGGACAGAGTAGCGTTGAAGGGCTACTGAACCGCGCCGGGTTTGCCGGAGGCTGATTGTCGTTAGTTACGCGGCCATGTTTTCAGTTTCCAGAGCTGC
>NZ_JBLZMW010000042.1:0-5390 GCF_048553275.1 Pacificoceanicola niger | reverse complement strand
GCAAATAATTGGTGTTTTTTGAGGTAATCACAATCGAAATTTCTATCTGGCCATTTTGGTAGGGGATAAGGTGCCCCATCGACACAGCTTTGCGGGAGGAGGACCCATGACCAAGCGTGACTATTCCATGTCGGGGCCGGATTCGCGGCGCGCGGTGGAAACCGGCCTTGCGGCGGCCGAATGGTATCACACCGACATCCCGCGAAAGCAGATGAAAGATCTGATGAAACGTGAGGACGGCCCAGCGATCCGCGACACCATCATCCTGTTCGGGTCGATGATCCTGTTTGCCGCGATCGGCATCGCGCTTTGGCCGTCGTGGTGGTCGGCGCCGTTCTGGCTCGCCTATGGCGTGCTCTATGGCTCGGCGATGGATTCGCGCTGGCATGAATGCAGCCACGGCACGGCCTTCAAGACGCGGAAATACAACGATTGGCTGTACCTGGTCGCCAGCTTCTGCATGGTGCGCAACCCTGTCAGTTGGCGCTGGAGCCATGCGCGGCATCATACCGACACGATCATCGTCGGGCGCGATCCCGAGATCGTCCTGATGCGTCCGCCCGCTCTGGCCCGCGTGATCCTCAATTTCTTCGGCCTGTTGGATGCGCCGAACGGCTGGGCACGGATGATCTACAACGCGATGGGCAAGGTGCACCCTGAGGAGGCGGATTACATCCCCGAGCAGGAGCGCCCCAAGGTGGTCCGCGTGGCGCGCATCTGGGTGGCGATCTACGCCGCGACGATCGCGCTGGCCGTGGCGATGGGGTCGATCCTGCCGCTGATGGTGATCGGTCTGCCCCGGTTTTACGGCGCGTGGCACCACGTCATGACCGGGCTCTTGCAGCACGGTGGCCTGGCGGACAACGTGATCGACCACCGGCTGAACTCGCGCACCGTCTACATGAACCCGGTGTCGCGCTTCATCTACTGGAACATGAACTACCACGTGGAGCACCACATGTTCCCGATGGTGCCGTATCATCAGCTGCCCGCGCTGCACGAGGCGATCAAGCACGATCTGCCCGCGCCGAACCGGTCGATCGCCGAAGGGTTCCGCGAAATGTGGCCCGCGCTCAAGCGTCAGCTGAAATACGAGGATTACTTCCTCAAGCGCGATCTGCCCGCGACGGCCAAGCCCTACCGCGAGGATTTCCATGTCGGGGCGCTTGGCACCGCGGCGGAATGACAATCGGCGGGTCGGAGGGGCCCGCCAAACCCATCAAACAGCACTATTGGGAGGACTTGAGGACAATGCCCTGGATTGACGCCTGCGCAACCGACGATATCGACCAAGAGGATCTGATCCGCTTCGACCATGACGGACGGACCTTTGCCATCTACCATTCGCCGGACGGCGACTTCTACTGCACCGACGGCAAATGCACCCATGAAGAGGTGCACCTGGAAGACGGCCTCGTGATGGAATACGAGATCGAATGCCCCAAGCACAACGCCACCTTCGACTATCGCACCGGCGAAGCGCTGCGCGCGCCGGCCTGCGTCAACCTGAACACCTACCCCGTAAAGGTTGAAGGTGATCGCGTGATGATCGAGGTCTGACATGGCGCGTCCCACGGTTGCGGATATTCGCGCGCTGAAAGGCCAGCGCACCCTGACGATGCTTTACGTCGAAACACTGGACGAGGCGGCGGCGGCTGCCGAAGCCGGGATCGACATGCTGTCGATCATCGACCCGCTCTGGACGCCCGAGATGCGCGAGGCGGCAGGTGATTGTTTCGTGCAGGTGGGCCTGCTCTACGGCCAGCTTGTCACACAGGAAGATTACCTGCGTGCCGCGCATCGGGCCATGCAGATCGGCGGCGACTGTGTTTATTGCGCGTCGTCGCTGGGCACGATCAAGGCACTGGCCGATGACGGCATTCCCGTGGTCAGCCATGTGGGCCTGATCCCGTCCAAGGCGACTTGGACAGGTGGCTTCAAGGCGGTTGGCAAGACGGCGGGCAGCGCGTTGGACGTCTGGCACCATGTGAAGCAACTGGAAGAGGTTGGCGCCTTTGGCGCCGAGCTCGAAGTCGTGCCGGACCGCGTCGCCACCGAGATCAGCCGCCGGACACCACTGATCATGCTGGGCATGGGGGCAGGTTCGGGCGCAGATGCGCAGTACCTCTTCACCGAAGACGTGCTGGGCTGCACGCGCGGGCACAAGCCGCGCCATGCCAAGACCTATCGTGATTTCGCCGGTGAATATGCCCGGCTTCAGCGCGAGCGGGTCGCGGCGTTTGGCGAGTTTCGCGCCGATGTGGCGAGCGGCGCCTATCCCGCGCCCGAGCATATCGTTCCGATCGACGATGCTGAATTCGAGGGGTTCCTCGCCGGCCTTTGAAGATTGCGTGACACGGGGCGATGCGTTAAGCCTGAGTGACGTAATTCCGTCAAGGAGGCCATCATGGCGCGTCGCCCCACCACTCAGGATGTTGCCCGCGAGGCGGGCGTCAGCGTCACGACCGTCGACCGCGCGCTGAACGGGCGCGCGAAGGTCCGCGAAGAGACCATGCGCAAGATCGCGCTGGCGGCGCACAAGGTCGGCTATCACGGGCGTGGGTTGATCGAACAAAATCTCGACGCGACGGTGCCGGAGATGACCTTTGGCTTCTTGTTCATCAAGAAGAGCCAGGAGTTCTATCAGAACTTCGCGCGCGAGGTCGAACAGGCCGTCGCGGCCCGGACCGATATCCGGGGCAGGGCCGTGGTGCGTTTTGCCTCCTCGCAAAGCCCCGAGGATTTCGCCAGAGGGTTGGAAAGCCTGTCGCATTGCGATGCCATCGCCGCGACGGCCGTGAACCACCAGTTGCTGACCCAGACCGTCGCCGATCTGAAGCAGAAGGGCGTCCCAGTTTTCTCTCTGCTCAACGATTTCGCGCAAGGCACACGACGCAACTATCTTGGCCTGAACAATATGAAAATCGGGCGTGTAGCGGCGTGGATGATCACCAAGACGCTGCCGCAACCGGGCAAGCTGGCGATCTTTGTGGGCGGCAACCGGTGGCACGGGCACGACCTGCGCGAGGTGGGCTTTCGATCCTACGTGCGGGACAATGCGCCGTCCTTCACGGTTCTGGACACCTTGGTCAATCTTGAAACGCGACAGCTGACCTATGAGGCGACCATCGACCTGGTTCGCCGTCATCCCGATCTCAAGGGGATTTACGTGGCGGGGGGTGGCATGGAGGGCGCGATTGCGGCCCTGCGGGAATTGCACGCAAGTCCGCGTGTCGCGCTTGTTGTCAACGAAGTCACAAAAGAAAGCAGTGCTGCCTTGATGGATGGCTACGCGCTCATGGCGATCTGCACGCCGCTTCCCGCGCTATGTGCCGATCTGGTGACGCATATGGTCCGGTCTGTCCGGGAAGGGGATGACGGGATTGCGGGGCAGCACTTCCTTGATCCCCATCTGGTATTGCCGGAAATGCTGTAATGACGTTAATGCGTCATTTTGCGCGCGCAGAAAAACGTCATTTTTGACGCAATGTGTGTCGCGTCACGTTGACCGAATCCATCGTCTGACCGCAACGTCCCTCCAGCAACGCAGCCGCTTGAGAGCCTGCACGGGAGGACAAGATGAAATTCGCACTCAACCAGATGACGGTCCGTCGCCTCGATTTCACGGCTTTTCTCGATCTGGCGCGCGATCTCGGTTGTGCCGGGATCGAGGTTCGAAACGATCTGGACCGCCCGCTGTTCGACGGCATCGACCCGGCCGAGGCAGGCGCCATGATCCGGGCGCGCGGGCTGCGCCTGTTCGGGATGAGCGAGGTTTACGCTTTCAACAGCTGGTCCGACGAGATCCGCGCCAAGGTCGAAACGATCCTTGCAGCGGCCAAGGCCTCGGGCGCGGAAACCATCAGCCTGATCCCGCGCAATGATGGCACCCAGACCGGCAATGGCGAACGGCAGGCGAACCTGCGTATCGCCCTGAAAGAGATCCTGCCGATGCTGGACGCCGCCGACATGACCGCGCTGGTCGAGCCGCTGGGTTTTGGCCGCTCTTCGTTGCGGTCCAAGCAGGAACTGGTCGAGGTGATCGACGCGTTGCACGCGGCTCACCGGTACAAGCTGGTGCATGACACGTTCCACCACACGCTGGCCGATGGTGGCCCGCTGTTCCCCGAACAGACGGGTATCGTGCATATCTCGGGCGTGGTGGACCCCTCCTTGAGCGTCGATCAGATGGAAGACGAACACCGTGTGCTGGTCGATGAAAAGGACCGCCTGGGCAATATCGAGCAGATCAAGGCCTTGCTCGCCGCAGGCTATGATGGCGCGATTTCCTACGAATGCTTTGCCCCGGAGATCCACGCGCTGGCCGATCCGCAAACCGCGTTGAAGCGCTCTTTCGATTTCATCACCTCTGAACTGCGGGCGAAGGCTGCCTGAGCCAGAGGCACGACTGCCCCCGGAGGAGGGGGCATCCGGCATAGGGAGTGGTGCGCCGGACACCATCAACGGGAGGAAACCCATGAAGAAGACCCTGATCGCCGCGAGCCTTGCCTCGCTCATGACGACGACGGCAATGGCCGAGACCATCGGCGTGTCGATGGCGCTGTTCGATGACAACTTCCTGACGGTGCTGCGCAACGGGATCCAGGAATATGCCGACGGCATGGACGGCGTCGATGTCCAGATCGAGGACGCGCAGAACGACGTGGCCAAGCAGCTGGACCAGATCAACAACTTTGCCGCGTCCGGCGTCGATGCGATCATCGTGAACCCGGTGGACACCTCGGCCACCGAAGCGATGACCCAGGCCGCCGCCGCTGCGGGTATTCCGCTCGTCTACGTGAACCGCCAGCCGACCAACGTCGATACCCTCCCCGACAATCAGGCATTCGTGGCATCGAACGAGATCGAGTCCGGCACGCTGGCAGCCTTCGAAGGCTGCCAACTGCTGCGTGCGGCCGGGTATTCGGCCGGGGCGGATATCTACATCATGATGGGCGAGCTTTCGAACCAGGCCGCCGTTCAGCGCACCAAGGACTTCCATGACGTGATCGGCATGGACATGTGCTCGTTCATCAACATCGTCGATGAGCAGACCGCCAACTGGTCGCGTGATGAAGCGCAGGACCTGATGACCAACTGGGTCTCTTCGGGTGCCGATTTCCAGGCCGTGTTCGCCAACAACGACGAAATGGCCATCGGCGCAATCCAGGCGATGAAGGCTGCGGGCTTTTCCATGGACGACGTGATCGTGACCGGTGTCGACGCGACGCAGGACGCACTGGCCGCGATGCAGGCGGGCGATCTGGACGTGACCGTGTTCCAGAACGCGGCGGGGCAGGGCGCTGGCGCGCTGGATGCGGCGCTGAAACTGGCAAGGGGCGAGGACGTGGCGCAGAAGGTCTATATCCCCTTCGAGCTTGTGACGCCGG
>NZ_JBLZMW010000041.1:0-2500 GCF_048553275.1 Pacificoceanicola niger | reverse complement strand
CTATTTAGGTAGAGCGTCATCCGAATACCCCGGGGGGTAGAGCACTGGATGGGTAATGGGGCCCCACAGGCTTACTGATCCTAACCAAACTCCGAATACCCGGGAGTACTAGATGGCAGACACACTGCGGATGCTAACGTCCGTAGTGGAGAGGGAAACAACCCTGACCTACAGCTAAGGCCCCCAATTCATGGCTAAGTGGGAAAGCAGGTGGGACGACCAAAACAACCAGGAGGTTGGCTTAGAAGCAGCCATCCTTTAAAGATAGCGTAACAGCTCACTGGTCTAAACAAGTTGTCCTGCGGCGAAGATGTAACGGGGCTCAAGCCATGAGCCGAAGCTTAGGATGCACATAGTGCATGGTAGCAGAGCGTAGTGTGACATAGTCTCATGTCTCCTTAGCGGGCTTGCCCGCATTGGAGACGCGAGGCTTTCTGTGAAGCCGGCGCGTGAGCGATCCGGTGGAGAGATCACTAGCGAGAATGATGACATGAGTAGCGACAAAGAGTGTGAGAGACACTCTCGCCGAAAGTCCAAGGGTTCCTGCTTAAAGCTAATCTGAGCAGGGTAAGCCGACCCCTAAGGCGAGGCCGAAAGGCGTAGTCGATGGGAACCAGGTTAATATTCCTGGGCCAGATGGAAGTGACGGATCTCAGAGGTAGTTCATCCTTATCGGATTGAATGGGCTGCTGAGGGGTCCCTGGAAATAGCTCCATCATGAGATCGTACCCTAAACCGACACAGGTGGACTGGTAGAGAATACCAAGGCGCTTGAGAGAACGATGTTGAAGGAACTCGGCAAAATACCTCCGTAAGTTCGCGAGAAGGAGGCCCGGTTCCTAGGCAACTAGGGGCTGGGGGCACAAACCAGGGGGTGGCGACTGTTTACTAAAAACACAGGGCTCTGCGAAGTCGCAAGACGACGTATAGGGTCTGACGCCTGCCCGGTGCCTGAAGGTTAAAAGGAGGGGTGCAAGCTCTGAATTGAAGCCCAGGTAAACGGCGGCCGTAACTATAACGGTCCTAAGGTAGCGAAATTCCTTGTCGGGTAAGTTCCGACCTGCACGAATGGCGTAACGACTTCCCCGCTGTCTCCAACATCGACTCAGCGAAATTGAATTGCCTGTCAAGATGCAGGCTTCCCGCGGTTAGACGGAAAGACCCCGTGCACCTTCACTACAGCTTCGCACTGGCATCAGGCACAACATGTGCAGGATAGGTGGTAGACTTTGAAGCCGGAACGCCAGTTCCGGTGGAGTCATCCTTGAGATACCACCCTTGTTCTGCTTGATGTCTAACCGCGGTCCGTTATCCGGATCCGGGACCCTGCGTGGCGGGTAGTTTGACTGGGGCGGTCGCCTCCTAAAGCGTAACGGAGGCGCGCGAAGGTTGGCTCAGAGCGGTCGGAAATCGCTCGTTGAGTGCAATGGCATAAGCCAGCCTGACTGCGAGACTGACAAGTCGAGCAGAGACGAAAGTCGGCCATAGTGATCCGGTGGTCCCAAGTGGGAGGGCCATCGCTCAACGGATAAAAGGTACGCCGGGGATAACAGGCTGATACTGCCCAAGAGTCCATATCGACGGCAGTGTTTGGCACCTCGATGTCGGCTCATCTCATCCTGGGGCTGGAGCAGGTCCCAAGGGTATGGCTGTTCGCCATTTAAAGAGGTACGTGAGCTGGGTTTAGAACGTCGTGAGACAGTTCGGTCCCTATCTGCCGTGGGTGTAGGATACTTGAGAGGAGTTGCCCCTAGTACGAGAGGACCGGGGTGAACGATCCACTGGTGGACCTGTTGTTGCGCCAGCAGCAGTGCAGGGTAGCTATGATCGGACAGGATAACCGCTGAAGGCATCTAAGCGGGAAGCCCCCCTCAAAACAAGGTATCCCTGAGGACCGTGGAAGACCACCACGTCGATAGGCCGGAGATGTAAGCATGGTAACATGTTCAGTTGACCGGTACTAATGGTCCGATAGGCTTGATTTGGTCCAGTAACAGCAAGGCAAAAACCTCTGTAACGGATAGTCAAAAGCATACACACAAACAGTATACAAAAACTTGGACAAATGCCCGATAAACGGGGTTGATTGACCACACTCAATAGAGTGTCGTGGTTTTTTCTTGGTTTGGTGGTCATAGCGTGAGCAAAACACCCGGCTCCATTCCGAACCCGGCCGTTAAGTGCCACCGCGCCAATGGTACTGCGTCTTAAGACGTGGGAGAGTAGGTCACCGCCAAACCTAGTAAAAACCACAAAATTATCTCTCTTCGATGAAAGTCCTGATCTTTAAAAAAATATCAGGAAAATAAACAAAAATGTCGCGGGATCGAGCAGCCCGCGTTTGTTACAAACTCTCCTCGAGAGTTGGCTTAACACAAACGCCTCGTCAGGCTCATAACCTGACAAGGAACTGCCAAAAATGTCGCGGGATGGAGCAGCCCGGTAGCTCGTCAGGCTCATAACCTGAAGGTCGTAGGTTCAAATCCTACTCCCGCAACCA
>NZ_JBLZMW010000040.1:0-6923 GCF_048553275.1 Pacificoceanicola niger | reverse complement strand
ACCGTATATAGAGCGCTGGATACAGGAAGTGCCAAAGCGGACGCAGACCCGGATTAGGTCCGCTGGCTGCTATGCGGGACTTTTCAGACCTTCGTTGCATCTGTGCCAATGACCGGTTCGGCGAACCGTTCAACAAACGGTCGTTTCTAGGAGCGAACCACCCCGGCTTGTCTATTGTCGCCCGGTGCTCATTATGGGCACCGGGCGTTCCATTTATCAGCCGCTCAGGCTTGATCGTGGCAGTGTCGTCCGCACCCAGACGGCAGCGACAACCGACATGAACGCCATATATCCCACCAATGGGAAGGCTGTGCTTCCACCCAGCATGACGATGAAAGCGGTGCCCACAAGCCCAACGATGACGCTCTGACCGCAGAAGTGCAGCGCCACAGCGATCCCCGCGGCATCGCCAAAATCGCGCAAGGCACCATTCGCGGTCACGGACCCGATCATCACGATGCCCAAGGCTCCGATCCACATCGGCGCGATGAATAGTACCACTGAGTTTGACCAACCGAACTGGCGGAGCATCAAAAGTAACGCAGCAGAAAAAATCAGCATGAGCCCCCTAAAGACGCATCCAGCGGTTCCCCACTTCGCAACAAAGCCGGGCGTAAACCGAGATGCAGCGATCATGACCGCAGCAACTGTCGCAAACACGATACTAAAACCCAGTTCACTCATCCCGGCCTGTTCGATCAAAACACGCGGTGCCGTCGAAAAAAACACAAAGAACGTCCCCATCGCCGTGCCGAAGGCGACGGTATAGGCCCAGAACGCGCGGCTTTTCAGGATATCAAGCGCACCAACCGCGACCGTTCTTTCACGGCGGATGTGCGTTTCGGGCCAGTTCGGGATGACCAAGATGGCAACCGCGCCGGTCGTAAGAGCCAACAGCCAGAAGATCCACCGCCATCCCAGTGCTTCAGCAATCAGAGCCCCTGCAATAGGTCCAAGCGCAGGCACAAAAGACAGCATCGCATTCATCAAGCTGTAAATCGCCCCGCTTTCTGGCTTTTCGGCATATACATCGCGAATGGTCGCAAAGACGGCAACCAGCATTGCAGAAGCGCCAAAGGCCTGAACCACCCGCAAAGTCAGAAACGTAGAAGCGGAAGATGTTGCAGCGAGGCCTAGCGTCGCTGCGATGAACAGGACAACGCCAATCACAAGAACTGGGCGTCTTCCGATGCGATCTGAAACGGGGCCGAACAGCACCTGTCCAACACCCAGCATGATCATGTACAGCGTCAGCGTCATTTGCACGACCGACGCGCTGGTGCCGAGTATGGCAGGCATGGCAGGGACAATAGGCAGATAAATGTCCATCCCAAGCGACGCCAAAAGGTTGAAAGGAATGAGCAGCGCAAGGGCTGCTGTCAGGCTGTAAGACCACAACCGCTTATTATTTTTAGACATGTGAAACGCTCCGTTGGATAAATCCGACGGCCGTTCAGGAACGCAATTAGCGATGACCTTTTCAAACGGCCGCAACAACCAGGTGAAGGTTGGTGCGGCTCAGCGGCGTGCTTTTTTTGGTCCCACGGTGTGCTCCTGTCAAGTTGACACGTAATTACCCTAGAAAGGCAGCGCCCTCAAGACACCATACAAATACTTGTAAGTAATAGAAAAAAATACGTCAGCGCAGAGTTTCGGCAAAGCTGCTGCTGGTTCTAGCACGTTATTGACCTGCCGTAGAAGCTGACATTCGCTGCAGCGCCGAAATTCGGTAATGAGGGCTCCCTCAAGCCGTTCGCTGCGATCTGCGCGAACGGCTGCTTCGACGCTGCGGCCGTTCACTGAACCGTCTGTGACAGGCTGCTGAACTTATTTGTGAAAAACGACAACGGTGTTGGTAGATAAGGTCAGCGCGCCATAAACGGTCGTTTTTGTCCGGACGCCCCGCCCTACCCAGGATCAATCGCTTAGCTAGGACAAAAACCCCCGGCAAAACCTTTGCGGTTTTGGCAGGTTTTTGTCACAGTGAAATATGATCATCGGATATGCCCGCGTCTCGACAGACGACCAGAACCTCGACGCCCAAACTGACGCCCTCACGGCAGCCGGCGCGGAGCGCATCTTCGCAGAAAAGATCAGCGGTACGAAACAGCAGCGCGCTGAGCTTGGGGCGCTGCTCGATCAGCTTCGACCTGGCGATGTGGTGGTCGCGACCAAATATGACCGCCTCGCTCGATCCCTGCGTGATCTGCTCGACCTGGTGGAAGCAATCAAGGATCGCGGCGCGGGTTTCCGTTCCTTGGCCGAAGATATCGACACGACGACACCGGCGGGTGAGCTGATCTTCCACGTCTTTGCCTCTATCGCCCATTTCGAGCGGCGTAGGATCGCAGAACGCACGAGAGAAGGGCTACAGGCCGCCAAGGCGCGCGGGCGGGTTGGCGGTCGCCCCCCTGCCCTCACTGGAGCTCAGAAGGCCGAGGTGCGCCGCATGCGTGATGACGAACAGCGGGCAATCTCGGAAATCGCACAGCTGTTCAAGGTGAGCGAGCGGACGATTAGGCGGGCGTAAAGCGCGATCCCAATGGACAAATGCGTCCAGGGGTTACTACGTCTAGAATCGCGTATTTCGACAATGCGTCCTGAATGGGAAATTCGTCCTTCTTCAGTGGCCGCATACGTCCTTAGCCCCCATGGACTTTAAAGACCTTAGCCGTGGCCCTATATGCCCATGGGTCAAAGCCGAGAAGGTATTTATTTTCAGAATGTTATACCCGATATGTCGATCATCAACAACCGCTCAAGGAGCCCAAAATGACAGAAGATACCGACAAAGTCGTTCCCCTTAAAGGCCGCAAGAAGACGGAGCCGACCGACGAGAGAACGCTCACCCGCAAATGGGGCAAAGAAACAATGGCCGCCAACTACACGGTCATTCCTTGCGCCCTTCTTCGCGGCCAAGCGCGATTGAAGATCGGGCCGAACGAACTCGCCGTCTTGATCCACCTGATCGATCATTGGTGGCAACCCGAGGCGATGCCCTGGCCATCGAAAAAAACCCTCGCCGAGCGCTTGGGCGTCAGCACCAAAACCGTGCAGCGGGCTATCGTCGTCTTGGAAGAAGAAGGTCTGCTGCTTCGCAAAGAACGTTATCACAAGGCAGGCGGTAGAACATCGAACGAGTACGATCTTTCCCCGCTCGTCGCGCGATTGAAGGACATTGCCAAGGATATGGACGATGCCTCCAAAGAGGCAAAGGCTGTGAAAAAGGCCGCTGAGCGCCCTGGCCTGAAAAAGCGCTCCAAAGCGGCGAAGTGAGGTAGCTACGATGCTCGACGATTCCAACTACCGGCGCATCATGCTCGTCATCGCCGTGCTCGGTCTAATCCTGACCGCTCTCCAGGTGATCCTTTAAAAACACCGGCTGGCCCCAAAGGCCGGTCGGCCCGACCCTAATCTCGATAGTCCCTAATCGCGTCGTGATTGAGCTTCTTCGCCGGAACAAGCCGATAGTGCCGTTCCTCAACAACCTTGATTTCGTCGTCCTGTAACGTGAGCTCGAAGAGCGCGACGATGTGTGCATCCATGAACTGGGCAGCGATCGCCCTGCACCGCATTCCAGGGAACTTCTCTTCAACGAAGCGAATATCCTGGCTCGTCTGGACGATGCCGATCTGATCCTTGCCCCCCTTGGCCTGGACGGGGATCACATAATGGCAGCCGCGCTTGTCGAGTCCGACATAGAGCTCGTCGATCTCGATCTGCCCTACCCCTTTGACAGTTGTGCGAAGGTGGTTCTGAAGGCTGTAGGTCGTGAGGCTCAAGAACGTGTCGATCAGCCGGTTGTATCGCACGATAGCCAAAAGCGCCTGCTCGTCGTCGAGCGCATAAGCGCGGATCAGCTCGGGCGTGGAATCGGGAATGTCGATCGTCACAAGGTCTTCGCGTGGCAAGACGCGATTGATCTTGACCAAGCGAAACTTGTAAACGGCACGCCCCGCGAGCTCGATCACCCACTCCATGCCTTCCGGTTGAGTCTCGACGATGCGCCCAGGCAATGCCGCGCGAAAACGGAACGAGTAGAGCACATCACCCAGGTTCTTCGGAAGCTTGATGTCCAAGACCTCAGCCGCATCCTCGATGTCTGTGCGGGCAAATTCGAGCTCGGTCGCACCGTCGCTGTAGCGGTCGAAGAATATCTTCTCGATCAGTGCTCCGTAGCGGTTGGGCGATTTAGCCATAAGCAACCCTCCCCGCGTTGATCTCTTCCTCGATCTCTTCTTGCTTGCGCTTTTTTGCGCCGCTCTTTCGGTCGCGCTTGCTCGGCGGCGGGGTGATGCCAAACCGGCGTGATGCTCGCGAAAGATCGAGCGTCAAGAGCTCTGGATCGCCGAGTGATAGGGATTCCTCGGGCCTGTTTGGTTCGATGCCCAGGGCTTCAATCATCTTCGTAGCGATTGCCCTGGCCAAAGGCGGCGGGACCGCATTGCCGATCTGTCGCGCGCCATGCCACTTGGTCGCGTTAAATCGAAACCAATCGGGGAAGCCATGCAGCCGCGCCATTTCGCGCACGGTGATACAGCGCGCATGGCGATAATGGATCGGGCGCGGGCTGGTGAACGCGCCCCTTGCGCCGTCAGTACCGGCGCGAAGCGTGTTGGAAACACCGCCTTGTGAAAGCTTGAAGAAACGGCTGATCGGCTCGACCGCCCCCTCGTCCGTCTGGCGGAAACGCCGCCGTGAAATCTCTGTGTGGTCGGTGCGGGCGCTCGACGTAAGAACATTGGGGTTCCACTCGCGCACATAACCGAAATGCCAGCCGTCGTTCTTGAGACCGCGCAACTCGGCCGCATAGTCGGACGGATCGCCAAAGCGGCTCGTCTTGACGGCATCGCTTGCCTTTAGGGTCTCGAACGTATCGGCATCGGGAAGATCCCCGATCGCTTCGGCGCAAGATGGCCCAAAGTCGAGCTCGGGATATAGCTTTGGCCGACCGGCAATGTTGGTTGTCGGAGCAGGATACTCTGGAAGCGCCCTGCCTTTCTTCACGCCCATGAGGATGAAGCGTTCTCGCGATTGTGGTGTGCCGTAGTGACCGGCATTGAGCACCTTCCACGGCAGGCGGCACTCGTAGCCGACCCGATCAAATGCCCCTACCAGTTCCTTCAGGAATGTCTTGTGCTTGCCGACCGTTAGGCCTTTGACGTTTTCGAAAACAAAGCTCTCTGCATCAAGCTCATGAACGAGGCGCACGAAATCAAGAACGAGCTGGTTACGGGGGTCATCGAGCGCTCTGTGACCTATCAGAGAAAATCCCTGGCATGGCGCACCGCCGAACACGCAATTGATCGTCTTTCCCTCAAGGCCTGCACGTTGCCTGATTTCATCACCGGTGAGCTCAGCAACCGAGGCTGGAATCACAGTCGTTTCAGGGAAGTTGAATTCGTGGACTGCACAATGCACGGGGTCGATCTCGATAGCGGCTTTAACGTCGAAGCCTGCTTGCTCGAAGCCGAGGCTTAGCCCCCCTGCCCCTGCAAAAAGATCAATACCAATTGGTCGCATTGCGCTCTTCTTTCTTAACATTGGCCTAGCATCACACCTTTCGGTTAATGCGATCCTTCATATTTTTCCCACAAAATCTCGATCAGCTGACCCTGTGTGACGCCGAGCCTTTCGGCCTCTGCTGCTATGGCTTCGCCAACCTTTGGAAAAACCTTTGGGTGCAACTGGTAGGTTCTCGGGCTTGGCTTGCGACCGGGCTTCTTTCGAGGAGTTCTGTCGAGAAATCCCCGCGCTTCTCCAACTTCATCGACGCGGCGGACTTCTTCAACGGTCGTATCTTTCGGACGCGCCTTGAGTCCAGCAAGTCTATTTGAGCCGTTCATATACAGCCTCCGCGAATGCCTGAGCGTTTGCCAACGCCTTATCTACCTTGCCACCTGTGACCATCTCCGGGTCATTCATCATCGCTGTCAGATCGCCCCCATAGGCGAACAGTTCCGAGAACGCTGCGCGCGCGACCAGGGACGGCTCGATCACGTCGATCCCTGCCCCACTGAGCTGTTCTTCTAACTCCTTCTGGACGCGGCTTTTGACGGCTGCGCTGGTCTTAGTCAGAACCACAGCATGCCGGATTGACCGCCCAAGCGCTTCTTCCTCTTCGCGAACCAACGCCAGTGCTTCGGAGCCGATCTCTGCGTCGAGCGCCGTCGGCTGCATCGGGACAATCACCAAATCCGCCTGGGAGATGGCGCGACTGACGAGCTGAGAGGCAACCCCTTCGAGGTCCACAATGACGATCTTGCCGTCACCATCTGCGCTCCGGATGGTCGGAACAATCTCTGAACGGCCAACATCGCTCTTCAAGGTCACACCGGAAGGTGCGCCATGAGATGCCCACCGGGTAAGAGACTTGTTCGGGTCACAGTCAAGCACCGTGACATCCGCGCCCATGCGGGCGAACTCAGACGCCAGAAGAACGGCGCATGTCGATTTTCCAACCCCACCTTTGGGGCTTGCCATAACGATGACGGGCATTGCTCGATCCTGCCACTTTGTTGTTACCGGTTTTATATCTTATACCGGAATTAAATCCAACACCGGAAATTATTCTGTTACCGGATTTATTTCCGTAACCGGTTTTTATTCTCAGGGCCTGCCTCGCTTCTCAAACCACTTTCGGCAGAACCCGATGAAAGCCCGGTCAGCGTTGCGGGGCGGCTCAACACACCAGTCGCGCCACTCACGCTCTAGGAAACGAACGTCCCAACCCGGCGCTGCATGGCGCGCTTCTTCGTAGGTGTCGGACTGCAGCGGTGGAATACTGCCTTCAACAAGCTGGGCGGGAGACATCGTGCCGCGATTGGTGAACACCACCATGTCGGCTTCATCCTCAAAGGTTACGTGGTAATCCGGCAAATGGTCATGCTCTGCGAGCTGACGGATCATCTGCCGAAAGCGCT
>NZ_JBLZMW010000039.1:0-9634 GCF_048553275.1 Pacificoceanicola niger | reverse complement strand
GCAACGACGCGCCCTTCGCATCCAACTCATGCACCAGATTCAGAACGTCTCGGGTTGACCGCCCAAGGCGGTCGAGGGGTCGTTTGCGGGAGAGGGCGAAATCCTACGCTAAGGCTTTGGCCAACGATATTCTCCGGTAAGATTGATGTGTTCCCAGGGGATAGGAGAAGTCGCTTGATATCTAGTATGACGTCTGTCGCACCTGCTTGATCGCGGCCGCGATAGCTAGATCGCGTTGCTCCTCTTCTCCATCCGCGTTCCAAGCTGCGGAAAGGCACCCATAAGCGTACGCCTGGTCGAGCAGGCGACGCGGATCGACGTCCAGCGCACGAGAGAATGCGTCCGCCATCTGTGCAATGCGTCTAGGATCGAGACAAAGGTCGTCTCTGTCAGCCGGATCGTAGAACATATTGGCGGCGCCAAAGCCCACTTCACCGACCAGACCGACGGGATCTATCACCAGCCAGCCGCGACTGGAGAACATGATGTTTTCATGATGCAGATCGCCATGTAGCCCACGCAGTTCCGAGGCATTGCTCATCATTTGATCGGCTATAATCGCCGCGTGGACGTAGTCAGTTTGACAACCTGCGTTTTGATCATCGCGCGCCCGCTGAAACAAAGCTGCAAAGCGATCCCGGATCGGGAGAAGGGCAGAAGGCAGGGGTTCCTCAGATGCGGCATACAGCTTCGCCATTAGTTCCGCTGCAATTTCGGTCGCCTGGTAGTCGCCGTGCTCGGCAACGATGTGAGAGAGCATTCGCTCCCCGGCATATTCGAGCAACATCAGATTGTTCTCACGACCGAGCAACCGGACTGCTCCCCTCCCATTGCGCCATACCAGATAGTCGGCCCCGCGCAGTTCATCAGCAATGTCTTCTATAGGTTTCAATCCCTTGACGATTGCAGGAGTCCCGTCTGGCAATGAAACTTTCCAAACGAGGCTGGAAAAGGTGTCCGCAATGAGAACAGGTTGCGAAACGTGCCAATGAGCAGGAAAAACAGGCGGCATGAACATCAACCCCAAGTCAGAGGGTCCAATCGCAGATAGAAGGCAAGGCGTTCGCGGTCGGGGGCTTCGATCCCCAATACATTGAATAGGACAGCGAAGGCGCGCTCTGCTTCATCTGGCGCTGCCCAGTTCTCTTCGGCGTTAGCAATCATGAGTGCCAAATCGGCATAGCGATCTGCTGTTCCGAGCCGCCCAAGGTCGATCAGACCCGTGCATTGAAGAGTTTTAGGGTCCACCATGAAGTTCGGCATGCAGGGATCACCATGGCAAACAACCATATCGGTGCGCTCTTGGTCGAGCCGCACCGGTAGCTCTCGTTCGACACGAGCCAAAAGATCGAGCTGCGGCGTACTCTTGTCCTCGTCCGGTAAGAAGTCGGGATTGACGGCATTGCGGGACACCACATCAACGGCGCGTCCGAACATTCGCGACAGCCTGCGCTCAAACGGACATTGATCAACCGATAGGCTGTGAACAGCGCCAAGTTGCTGCCCCATTGACGGCCACGCTTTGAGCAAATCCGCTCCAGACAGATCAGCCGCCGGTACTCCCGGAATTGCCGTTATCACCAAGCATGCACCCTCCTGTTCCTCCTGCCAGTTGATCACCTCGGGGCAAGCCACACCTCGACCTTTGAGCCAAATGAGGCGGTCACGCTCTCCAGCGAGCTCACCGCGGCGGGAAGCAGGTGCGATTTTCGCGAAGGCATGCCCGTCACCACGTCGAAAAACAAAATCACCAGATTCTCCGCCTCTGACAGGCAACCAGTCAGAATGCGATTCACCAAAAAAAATATTAGTTCGATTCAATGGAGGTTCCTTCAGTTTTCTGATGAAGCGCGGAGGTGGCTCAACCTGCGAAAAGAAACGAGTTGCTACGTAAGTCCGAGAACATGCTTTCCATGGTCTCTGAGCTCGCCTTTGGGACCGACATATCGGTAGAGAGTGACGCGCTCGATGCCGAGTTCCTTGCAGAGATCGGAAACTGAAGTATCGCGCTGGGCCATGGCGGCTTGCGCGAGACGCACCTGAGCTTTGGTGAGCGCGAATTTTCGTCCGCCCTTGCGACCGCGCGCTCTCGCGGAGGCGAGACCCGCCATGGTGCGCTCTCGGATCAGATCCCGCTCGAACTCGGCCAAGGTGGCGAAGATTCCGAACACCATGCGACCGGACGCAGTCGTGGTGTCGATCTGAGCGCCCTTTCCAGTCAGAACCCGCAGGCCGATCTTGCGGTCTGACAGCTCCTTCACCGTGTTGACCAGATGGGCAAGCGATCGTCCGAGGCGATCGAGCTTCCAGACCACCAGCACATCGCCGTCACGCAATGACTTGAGGCAGGCAGTCAAGCCAGGGCGATCATCACGACCGCCGGAAGCAAGATCATCATAGATATTGTCCCGTTCGACACCTGCGGCGCGCAAGGCGTCGTGCTGCAGGTCGAGAGACTGCGAGCCATCGGCTTTGGAGACGCGGGCATATCCGATCAGCATGTATCACAAACGTTGGTTTGAGGCGGCGCTTCGGCCACGATTGCATTGACCTCTGGAAATGTATCTCAACCAGCTTCATAAATAAAGCGTCTTGAACGCTATCAGATTTTGAAAAAGGAACATGTATGCCGCGTCGCGTCACTCTAACCGATCGGCAGAAAGACGCGCTGTTGCGCTTGCCGACTTCACAGACGGATTTGCTCAAGCACTATACGCTGAGTGATGAAGACCTTGGGCATATCAGGCTGCGTCGGCGCGTTCACAACAGGTTCGGCTTCGCCCTGCAATTGTGTGTCCTGCACTATCCCGGCCGGGTGCTGGCTCCAGGCGAACTGATCCCTGCAGAGGTCATCGAATTTATCGGAGCGCAGCTTGGCCTGGGTGCCGACGATCTCGTAGACTATGCTGCCCGCGAGGAAACACGGCACGAGCATCTTGCCGAGTTACGGGGGCTCTACGGCTTCCGCACCTTCTCCGGGCGTGGTGCGAGCGAGCTGAAGGAATGGTTGTTCCGAGAAGCGGAGATGGCGGTGTCGAACGAGGATATCGCCCGTCGCTTCGTAGCCGAGTGCCGACGCACCCGCACTGTCCTTCCCGCGACATCCACGATCGAGCGGCTTTGTGCCGCGGCTCTCGTCGATGCCGAGCGACGCATCGAGACGAGGATCGCCAGTCGGCTGCCTATGCCGATCCGAGAACAGTTGCTGGCATTGCTCGAGGAGACGGCTGATGATCGGGTGACCCGTTTTGTGTGGCTGCGCCAGTTCGAGCCTGGCTCGAACTCTTCGTCGGCCAACCGGCTGCTCGACCGGCTCGAATATCTGCAACGCGTCGATCTCCCCGAGGATCTGCTTGCCGGCGTTCCTGCCCATCGGGTGACTCGTCTGCGCAGGCAGGGTGAACGGTATTATGCCGACGGCATGCGCGATCTCCCGGAGGACAGGCGGCTTGCGATCTTGGCTGTTTGCGTCTCGGAATGGCAGGCGATGTTGGCCGACGCAGTGGTCGAAACCCACGACCGGATCGTCGGCCGTCTCTACCGTGCTTCGGAGCGTATTTGCCATGCAAAGGTCGCAGACGAAGCGGGGGTGGTGCGTGACACCCTGAAATCCTTCGCCGAGATCGGGGGCGCCCTGGTCGATGCACAGGATGATGGCCAGCCGCTGGGCGATGTCATCGCGAGTGGGTCAGGGTGGGACGGCTTAAAAACCCTTGTTGCAATGGCAACCAGGCTGACCGCCACCATGGCCGACGATCCGCTCAATCATGTGCTCGACGGTTATCACCGCTTCCGCCGATACGCTCCACGCATGTTGCGCCTGCTCGATCTGCGAGCTGCGCCCGTTGCACTGCCGCTTCTGGAAGCTGTGACGGCCCTTCGTACCGGTTTGAACGATGCCGCGATGACCAGCTTCTTGCGGCCCAGCTCGAAATGGCATCGCCACCTTCGGGCCCAGAGGGCTGGCGACGCTCGCCTATGGGAGATCGCGGTGCTGTTCCATCTGCGCGATGCGTTCCGCTCCGGAGATGTCTGGCTTACTAGGTCCCGGCGCTATGGCGATCTGAAACACGCACTCGTTCCGGCACAAGCCATCGCGGAAGGCGGTCGTCTCGCTGTGCCATTGCGGCCGGAGGAATGGCTGGCAGACCGGCAAGCTCGCCTCGACATGCGGTTGCGCGAGCTTGGCCGTGCCGCTCGCGCAGGCACGATCCCGGGCGGGTCGATTGAGAACGGCGTTCTGCATATCGAGAAACTCGAAGCCGCCGCGCCGACAGGCGCCGAAGATCTGGTGCTCGATCTCTACAAGCAGATCCCGCCCACGCGCATCACCGATCTCCTGCTGGAGGTGGATGCGGCGACCGGCTTCACCGAAGCGTTCACCCATCTGCGCACAGGAGCACCCTGCGCTGACCGGATCGGGCTAATGAACGTTATCTTGGCGGAAGGGATCAACCTCGGCTTGCGCAAAATGGCGGATGCGACAAACACCCACACCTTCTGGGAATTGATCCGCATTGGACGGTGGCATGTCGAGGGCGAAGCCTATGACCGGGCGCTGGCCATGGTGGTCGAGGCACAGGCAGCGTTACCCATGGCCCGGTTCTGGGGCATGGGCACGTCGGCTTCGAGCGACGGACAGTTCTTCGTCGCTACAGAGCAAGGTGAGGCCATGAACCTGGTCAACGCGAAATATGGCAATACCCCGGGCCTGAAAGCTTATAGCCACGTCTCCGACCAATATGCGCCGTTCGCAACCCAGGTAATTCCTGCAACGGCAAGCGAAGCGCCTTACATCCTCGATGGCCTGCTGATGAACGATGCTGGACGCCATATCCGCGAGCAGTTCACCGACACGGGCGGCTTCACCGATCACGTCTTTGCCGCATGTGCCATTCTCGGCTACCGGTTCGCTCCGCGCATCCGCGACCTGCCATCCAAACGGCTCTACGCGTTCAATCCGTCGGCCGCCCCGGCGCACCTGCGAGCGTTGATCGGCGGAAAGGTCAACCAAGCCATGATCGAGCGCAATTGGCCCGACATCCTGCGCATCGCCACCACCATTGCTGCCGGGACCGTCGCGCCAAGCCAGATTCTGCGGAAACTCGCCTCCTATCCGCGGCAGAACGAGCTCGCGACAGCCCTGCGGGAAGTCGGTCGCGTCGAGCGCACCCTGTTCATGATCGACTGGATTCTGGATGCCGAACTCCAACGGCGTGCCCAGATCGGGCTCAACAAAGGCGAAGCTCATCATGCGCTGAAGCGGGCAATCAGCTTCCACCGCCGCGGTGAAATCCGCGACCGTTCCGCCGAAGGCCAGCATTACCGCATCGCCGGCATGAATCTGCTCGCCGCCATCATCATCTTCTGGAACACCATGAAGCTCGGCGAGGTCGTTGCAAACCAGAAACGCGATGGAAAGCTGCTATCGCCCGATCTCTTGGCCCATGTTTCGCCGCTCGGATGGGAACACATCAATCTCACCGGAGAATATCGCTGGCCAAAGCCTTAGCGTAGGATTCCGCCCCCTCCCGCAAACGACCCCATCTTGTCGAGCTCCGGGCGTTTTCGCTTGGAGCCGCTGATCTTGTCCGCGAAAATGCGTTCAGCTCCGCCGTTCTTCAAAGCTTCGATCTGAGCATCGAGCTGCTGGTTCTCGGTCGAAACACGCCCGTATCCAATAATCATGCCGATACGGTATCAAAAACGGCTCAAAACGCAAAGGTTTTTGCACCAGGTTTTTGAGCTCTCCAAATGCTTGGAAAAGTTCGGAGTGCTGTGTTTGGCTCAAAAACGACCGTTTTTGCCGCATGGGTTTCCTCAGGGGTTATTGGCGATGTCGTTTTTCACAAATAAGTTCAGCAGCCTGTCACAGACGGTTCAGTGAACGGCCGCAGCGTCGAAGCAGCCGTTCGCGCAGATCGCAGCGAACGGCTTGAGGGAGCCCACTTTACCAAATGCTGCGCCTCGCTCGAATGGCAGCGAAGCGCAGTTAGCGATCTATACAAAGTGGCGGAATCTGCCAGCCATGTGGCAATCCTAATGGGGGCGCCTTGCGCCTGGAACGCAAGTTTGCCACGTAGCCGTTTCACAAGATGAAGGATCAGGTCAGGAGCATTTGAACGGCACGAAAGTACTGGCCATGCCTTCGTTCATCGTCATGATCGTCAGCAGATTGGCCAATTCCAGTTCGGCCTCGGTGACCGGGCATACATCGGCGGGGGCTTGGCAGCCGCTGTCTATGAACGACTGATTCCGCGTCAGAAATTCTGTCCGCAGGCCGTCCAGCCCTTGAAACCCGAGCGCGGCATCGACGGCTCTCTGATAGAGAACACATTTCTGCTCACTCCAGGTCAAGCCTTCCAGATCCTGCGCCCCCACCGGAGGCGCGAGACAGAGCAGGACCACCGACATGGGCAGCAAATGAAAGCGGCGATCAGTCATTGGGATAGGGATCGTAGGGTGGCAACACCACATTCGTGGTTGCAATGCGGGCCAATTCGGCATGTGTGCTTTCCTGTGCATCCCTGTTTCGGGACGACCCTCTGATATAGATCGTCATAAGAAGGGGTTTCCGGTTTGGCGGATAGATCGCCGCAATGGTCGCGGTTTCCCCTCTGGGGCCGGTGCCTGTCCGGTCGCCGACCGTCCAGCCAGATGGCACACCGGCCCGGATCCGCGCGCCGCCGGTCGTGTTCGCGATCATCCACGCGGCAAGCTGTTCCTTGCTTCGCGCTGTCAGAATGTTGCCCAGCAATAATGTCTCCATGGTCTTCAGCATCTGTGACGGTGTGCTGCTGTCCCGTAGATCGCCGGGGGGCACATCGTTCATCTCGGTCTCGTAGCGATCAATCCGCGTCACCGGGTCGCCCATATTGCGCAACGTCGCAGTCAGGGCCTCGGGGCCACCGACACTGCGCAAAAGCAGGTTGGTCGCTGCGTTGTCGCTGCGCGTCATTGCGGCCTCGCAGAGGCTGCGCAGGCTCATGTTGCCACCGACCGCCTCTTTTGCGATCGGGGACCACGCGACAATATCCGAGGATCGAACTGCGATCTGCCGGTCGAGCCGTTCCTGCCCCCGGTCCACGCGCTGAAGAACGGCTCCCGCAAGCAGAAACTTGAAGGTGCTGTTGAGCGGGTATGTCGAGGTTTCGTCCCATCCGCTCGCACGGCCAGTCTCCGTGTCCAGCACCGAAACGCCGAGATCACCATCGACCTGCAGGCTGATGACCTCGAATGAGAAGCGCGGGATCAGGCCGTCATCATAGGTGCGCGGTTGCCACTCGCGCGTTCCATAGGAAGCATTCCGGCCAGTTGCCGCGGAGGCAAGCAAAGATGCCGCTCCGGCGGTAAACAAGCGTCGGGACAGAGTCTTCAAAACGGCTCTCCTCAAAAATTGGGGCTTATCGCGGCCCCTGAGTTGCGTCCACTTATCGGGCGCTGATCTCGGCGATCATTGCCTGACCGATCTCTGAAACCACCTGATTGCGAAGTGCAAAATCGGCATCACTTTCGGTAATATAGATCGCGGCAAAGTAGTGAACATCCGTCTCAGGCTGAATGAATGCAATGATTGCGCGAGAGCCATTGCCTCCGGCCCCGGTTTTGTCGCCGATCACCCAGCCGTCAGGAAGGTGGGCCCGGATCAGCCCGTCCGCCACTGCGTCGTCAATCATCCACTGACGCAGTTGCGCCGCAGAAGCGGGCGTCAAAACATCCCCCAGAAGCAACACTTCCAATGTGTTCAGGATGGCCGAAGGTGTAGATGTATCCCGTGGATCCCCGACTGCCCCCTCGTTCAGAGCCGTTTCCCAGCGATCAAGGCGTGTGGTCTGATCTCCGATACCGCGCAGAAAGGTGGTAAGCCCCTCAGGCCCACCCACAGCTTCAAGCAACAGGTTACCCGCAGTGTTGTCGCTGAGAGTCACTGTCGCTTCACAAAGTTCACTGACTGTCAGGCCATTGTCCAAATGTTTCTCTGTCACCGGGGAATAGGTCACCAGATCATCTGCTGCGTAGGTTATGCGCCGGTCCAGATTTTCCTGTCCCGCATCGACACGCGCCAGAACCGCACCGCACAGGAGGGATTTGAACGTGCTCGACATCGGAAATCGTTCATCTGCACGCATCGCGATTTCCCAATCTGAGGATGAGTCACGCAGAACCACCCCGATACGCGCATCCAGACGCTCCTCCCAGGCGGAGACTGTTGCTTGCAGGTCCTGCGCCAACAACGGTGTCGCAGTTCCCGCGATCAAAGCTGCGCTCAGGAGTGCTCGAATATATGCCTTCATGGTTTTCCACTCTTCTTTGTTACGGCGCAAAATCTCGACCCTTCCGGCAGGCTGAAAAGACAAACCATTGGGCTTCAGAGATGATGTGTCGGTTGATATTTGCTGAACTGGCATTGATCCAGCTCATGAGAGCGGCATTAATTTCTTTTCATACAGTGCGCAAACGACTAATTGTCAAACTCTGCATAAGAAAAAATAATGCCAATGGATCGCCCAAACATCCCTCTCAACGCGCTGCGCAGCTTTGAGGTTGCTGCTCGTCAGGGCAGTTTCACCAATGCCGCCATAGAGCTTTGCGTGACCCAGGCTGCTGTCAGCCATCAGATTTTGCGCCTGGAGGATCAGCTTGGTGCAAAGCTGTTTCACCGTACGTCCAAAGGGCTGCTACTCACCCCGGAAGGTGAGGCGTTGCTACCGGTCCTGACCGCCAGCCTTGATCGTATCAGCAGCGTTTTGGATCGGTTCACGGATGGTCGTTATCATGAAACGATCAATGTGGGGGTTGTGACGACTTTTGCCGTCGGGTGGCTTGCGGAGCGTTTGGCTAAATTTGAGGAATCCCATCCGGGTATCAGCATTCGTCTTTTCACAAACAACAACCGGGTAGACATCGCCCGGGAGGGTCTTGATCTGGCGATCCGTTTCGGTGCCGGGCGCTGGCCCGGGCTGACCATACAGCCCCTGATGGAAACACCGCTGACCCCGATATGCGCACCATCTGTGGCATCGGCCCTAAAAGCGCCCGAAACATTGCTGAGCCAAAAGCTGCTCAGGTCTTATCGCGCCGATGAATGGCCCATCTGGTTTAAAAAAGCAGGTATGGTGTCACCTTACATCGAAGGCCCGGTTTACGATTCTTCTGTCGCCATGGCGGAACTGGCGGCAAAAGGCTTAGGCGTGGCGCTTCTGCCCCATGCCATGTTTCAGGCGCAGCTATCTGAAGGCCGGCTGGTGCGCCCGTTCGACACGGAAGTAACAACCGGACGGTATTGGATCACCCGGCTTTCCAACAAAGAGCCGACAACCGCCGTTGCGGCATTTGAAGCCTGGATTTGCAAGGCAGCTCTGTAACCCCCAATCGTCTTATCAAAAAACGGTGAACCGTATTTCTGCTTCGGCTTCATCAACCAAGGTTCTTTGGACAACAGCGAATAACGTCTCCCCCTTCGTTTTGGGCTTGAGCGTCATGCTGCGTCATGCACAAAGGGCAGCTTCGAGCCTGACTGCGGCCATCGACACCGGTATCTGGAATGGCGGTTCAGTCCGCATAGCAGCCAGCGGACCTAATCCGGGTCTGCGTCCGCTTTGGCACTTCCTGTATCCAGCGCTCTATATACGGT
>NZ_JBLZMW010000038.1:0-10560 GCF_048553275.1 Pacificoceanicola niger | reverse complement strand
CACGTCATGCGCCACGCCCAGAACCTGGAAACGGTCAACACCTACGAGGGCACGCACGACGTCCATGCCTTGATCCTTGGTCGGGCGATCACGGATCTGCAGGCGTTCGCATGAGGGGGCTAGCGTGACTGCCGATGCTCCGCTGAAGGGCCTGAGGGTTGTCGAGTTGGCACGCATTCTGGCCGGTCCCTGGATCGGTCAGGCGCTGGCGGACCTCGGGGCCGAGGTGATCAAGGTCGAAGCGCCCGAAGGCGATGACACCCGCCGCTGGGGACCGCCCTTTGTCGAGCGGCCCGATGGGAAGGGCGGCATGGAAACCACCGCCGCCTATTTCCACGCGGCCAATCGTGGAAAGACCTCCGTGACCTGTGATTTCTCGGATGCGGCGGATCTTGAACGTCTCAAGGAGCTTATTGCCGAGGCCGATGTTCTGGTCGAGAACTTCAAGGTTGGCGGTCTGCGGAAATTCGGGCTGGACTACGATAGCCTGAACGCTGTGAACCCCGGACTGATCTATGCCTCTGTGACCGGGTTCGGGCACGACGGCCCGCTCGCCGCGCAGCCGGGGTACGATTTTCTGGTGCAGGGCATGTGCGGGATCATGGACCTGACCGGCGCCCCGACGGGCGAGCCGCAGAAGGTTGGCATGGCCTGGATCGACATCTTTACCGGGCTTTATGGTGTGATCGGCATTCAGGCCGCGCTGACGGATCGGGCGCGCTCGGGTCTTGGACACCATGTGGATCTGTCGCTGCTGGACTGCGGCGACGGCGTGCTGGCCAATCAGGCGACGAATTTTCTTCCGGGCGGTGTTGTGCCGGGCCGGCTCGGCAATGCGCATCCGAATATTGTGCCGTATCAGGTGTTTCCCAGCTCGGATGTCCATCTGGTCATCGCCTGCGGCAATGACCGACAGTTTGCCGCTCTGTGTCGCGCGCCGGATCTGGCCGCGCTTGCCTCTGATCCCCGTTAAGCCACGAATCCGTCGCGTGTGGCCCATCGCGACGGGCTTTGCGAGATCCTCGGCAACCGCACGTGCGAGCGCAGCAAGACCGATCCACCGGACGAGCCGCTGGCGGTCATGCGTGTGTCCTACGGCGTGACAGTGAGCGCAAAGATCTGGTTGTACGTGTTGCCGCCCGCGCCGAATTCCGGCGTGTTGGATTAGCCGATGACGATGGCGCCCTTGGCCTCCAGCCGCTCGACCATGTCGTCCGAGCTATCCGGCAGATTGTGGGCATAGACTGGCGATCCATAGGTGGTCCGCACCCCGGCCACATCGTGCAGATCCTTGATCGCAATCGGCAATACGTCCACCCATGACGGATCGTCCCTACGCGTCTCGCCCATCGCCTCCATCGCCCTGGCGGCGGCAAGGGCGCGGTCCCTGCACAGGGTTGGCAAGGCCTTGGCATCATGCATGACTTTCGCAAAGATCTGCGCCGATAGCGACGACAGTTCGGAGGGTTTGAGCACCATCGTGCAGCCCGCCGCAAGCGCCGCGCCGACCTTCTGGGTTATCTGGTTCATCGGCCAGTTCCACGGCGTGATCAGGACGGCGACGCCCTTGTGTTCCATCACGATCCGGTCGGAACAGTCGCCGACATCCGGCGTGCTGACCCAGTGGACCTTGTCGATTGCGGCGACGAAGTCTTTCAGATCCCTTGTCCTGCCCCGACCTGCGAGGCCGCGGACATCGTTGCCGGTGCGCTCATCTCGCGGGTCATCGCGGCGGCGAGATCGCCCATGCGCGCCTCGTAGCAGGCCAGCACCCGTTCGAGAACCGCCTTGCGCTCGGCTACCGTGGTTTCCGCCCAGGAGCCGAAGGCGCGCCGCGCCGCTTCGCGCCATCGTGCCGATCACGTCGCCGGTCGCGGGGTTGATGATATCGTGGTCTGCCACGGCTTGGGTCTTCTGCGATGCGCCGCCGATATAGGCTTGTTCCAGTCGCATCCGGGGCCTCCGTTTGGTGTCAGATGGAGGTCAGGCAGTTTTTCGATCACGAACCTGGATCTCACTCCGGAAGCCCTGGTGCGGCAGGACTGGAGACTGTCACGGCATTGGCAGGGAGCGCGTCGCGCAAACTACGTGATTCCAATTGTGGCTATTCGAACTGTCCGTGTTCTATCAGAAACTCATGACCTTCGCGAATATCGCGCGCCAGAAGCTCGGCGGCGGCATTGCTGTCCCCGTCCGCGATGCGCTTGACGATCTCATCGTGGTAATCCAGCTCCAGAATACCGCGCAGATCATTGCCGAACTGTCCGCTGAATTGCCGCAGGAACGGCCCGACCTGCAGCCACAGTGTCTCGATCAGAAACAGCAGCGACGGCGAGCCGCAGGCTTGATAGATACTGAATTTGAAGTCGTGGTTGTAGATCAGATAGGAGTCGATGTCCTGATCTTCGGCGGCCGCGGTCAGGGCGACAGCAACCTGTCGCAGCTTCAAAAGCCCGCTTCGGTCCAGCGCGGCGGCGGCCCGACGCGCGGCGGCCGGTTCACATACAAGCCGCGATGTCATCAAATCGTCAAAGCGTTCCCGTGTCATCGCGGGCAGCACCATCGACCCGTTCGGCAATTGGTCCAGCGCGTGTAGCGCCTGCAGCCGCAGCAGAGCAGAGCGCACCGGCATGTCGCTGGTGCCCAGTTCCTTGGCCAGTTTGCGAGAGGTCAGCTTGCGTCCCGGCTCGAATTGTCCGGACATGAGAGCGTGGTGCAAACGCTGGTAAACAACCTCATGCAGAGGTTGGGTTTCCACCGGGCTCAGACCGATCGGTTGTTGTTTGTTCATCTCTTGCCCATCCCGGCGGACACTGCGCTTCTTGAACGGTTGTGCCGGGTCAACCTGCCACTCAGGCCACGCGGCCTCAACCGCCTAAGCGGTCTTGCGACATTGCGCGGCAAAGGAACGGGGCAAGCGAGTCTCAGATACGGTGCGTGATCCTGCCGTCGCAGATCGTCAGCACAGACCCAAGACCTGGTATTCCATGCTGTGAGACGGCCTCTGTGTAATCACTCAGCAGCACCAGATCAGCCGGAATTCCGGGACGAATACGCCCGGTGCGATCATCCATGAACCCGGAATAGGCCCCGCGCCATGTGGAGGCCTCCGGCGTTTGCTGCAAGGATAGGCGTTGATCCGGCAACCCCTCAGCCCAGGGTGTCCGGAATTGCGCCGCCATGTTGCCGATCAGCGGTTCGAGCGTGACGATCGGCCAGTCGGAGGAAAAACAGAACGGCGCGCCGGCGTCGACGATACTGCGCCAGGCATAGGCCAGATGCCACCGGTGCGGGCCGATGGCGGATTTTCCCGGCTCCAGCGGCAGGTCCAGCGTGCCCGGCGGATGCTGCGGTTGCATCGACGCGATCACGCCAAGCTCGGCAAAGCGCGGAAGATCATCGGGATGAATCACTTCGATATGTTCGATCCGGTGGCGGCTGTCGCGCGCACCGTTGGCCTTTTGCGCGGCCACGTAGCCGTCCAGCACGATCCGCACGGCCCCATCGCCGGTGGCATGAACCGAGATTTGCAGACCCCGGCGGTCGATCTCGATCACGGCCTTGCCGAAGGTCTCGGCATCAGAGATCGGCTCGCCTTTCCAGCCGGGGCGGTTTGCATAGTCGTCAATCAGCACGGCGGTGCCGCTTTCCAGAACGCCGTCGAAAAAAATCTTGACCCGCCGGATTTCAGCATGTCGCTGTGAAAGTCTGCGTGCATCCGGCTGGCCTCATCGAGGTCGGAGAGCGGCTTGCCCTCGGTCAGATGAGACGGCACCTCCACCCGGCAGGCCATCTCACTCGCCTGTTCTATTTCTTGCAGCAATTCAAGCATATAGCGGTTGCCGTCCATGTTGTGCGCGGCAGTGATCCCCTGCGCGGCGCAGTAGCGCATGCCTTCCCTGAGGACCTCGATATCGGCGGCGCGCTCCTCCGGGGTGGCGGGGTTTCCGGCTCGCTCCCGGACATGCCGAGCATTTCCCGCCCGCCGGAGGTCCGCAGGTCAAGCACGGGGAGTTAGGCGTTTTTCTCGCGCAGCTCTCCGGTCGCCACCTCGTTGCCAGCGCCCACGTCGCGGCCATCCAGCAAACCCGCCGCGCGCAGGGCAGGGGTGTTTGCCCAGTCGGTGTAAAAATCGAAGGCTATCAGGGGACGGTCAGGTTCCATCGCATCCAGCGCATGACGCGTCATCTGGATGTCTGGACCAAGGATGTCATAAGGCGTGCCCTGCGCGATCAGCAGCCCCTCATCCGGATTGGTGGCGGCGAAGTCACGCACAGCGGCGGCGAGGTTCTCGCGGCCATGGACGTTGGCCAGTTACAGGAGTTTGCGGCCATAGGCGCCGCTGAACAAGTGGATGTGTGCTTCGACAAAACCGGGCAGAAGCGTGTCGCCCTGCGCGTCGATGCACGCGGTAGCCGGCCCGATATGCGCTTCCAGATCGGCATGCCGACCCACGGCGAGGATCTAGTTGGCTTTGATCGCCACGGCACTGGCGGTGGGGGCCGCGCTGTCCATCGTCATGATCCGCGCATTGTGGATAAGGATATCGGCTTGGGTCATGGTTCAGCGCATCGTTGGTTTCAGGACGGGGGATGCAAGGAACGCATCGGTAAACAACATCGCGGCCAGAGGGCGCAGTCGCGCCGACAGGCGGGCTTTGTGCTGTGCCAGATCGAGGGATTCATCCTTGATCAGCTCAAAGAACGTCGCGTTCCAGATGTCAAAGATCAGCTCCGCCAGAAATGCCGTGTTCCCGTGTTCCTGGCTGCGCAGGGATATCTGATAGTGGCCAAGAAAGACTTCGAGCGCGTGCCGCAAGTTGCTATCAACGCGCTTGTATTCCTGCGCAAGCTCGGTGTCCGGGTGGCGGATGCAGGCCGCCTCGGCATAACGCCAGACGCGCTTGGCCGCGATGTTCAGCGTGCCTTCTGACACGGAAACCAGCGTATCAACCAAGATCGTGCCAAAATCCGAATCAGTGCGCGGCTTCATCGACACGTCGTGTGCGATCGCATTTTGCGAACCTTCGGCGATTAGAGCGATCAGAAGGCCATCCTTGTTACCGAAGTAGTTGAACACCGTGGGAGGAGAAACCTGCGCGGCCTCGGCGATATCGGCCATGGTTGTGGCGTCGATGCCTTGCGCGGCGAATAAGGCTTTGGCATGAAGCAAGATTTCATCGCGCCGCTTTGCCTTTTTGCGATCGCGCAAGCCCGGCGTGCCTGAATTTTTATCGACCGGCAATCTGGAAGTTCCCACGGGACGACCCTTTTGTGCCTGTTAAATTTTTTTCGACTAAAAAGTTTTAGTCAATAAGAATTATTCGGAACAGGGCTGAGATCCACCAAGATCGTAGGATGGCACAATGATCGAACTGAATTCCGTATCCCAAACCTATGGGGTCGGCGCCGCGGCTTTCGAGGCGTTAAAGCGCACCGACCTGACAATCGGGGAGGGGGAGTTCCTTACGCTTTTTGGGCCCTCGGTCTGCGCAAAACCACCTTGCTGCGCCTGATCGCCGGATTCGTGGCTCCAAGCAGTGGCAAGATCATTCTCGACGGCACCGAGATCACGCAGCTTCCGCCGAACAAGCGCCCGGTGAACACGGTGTTCCAGAACTACGCGCTCTTTCCTCATATGACCGTGGCGCAAAATATCGCCTTTGGTCTGGAAACATTGGGAAAATCGCGGTCCTAGGTGGCGTCGGGCGTGGACAAGATGCTGGCGCTGGTCAAGATGGAGCACTTTGGGGACCGGCCCATCGCCGCGCTTTCGGGTGGACAGCAACAGCGCGGCGCCCGGGCCCTTGCCCCGCATCCGCGTATTCTGCTGCTGGACGAGCCGCTTTCGGCGCTGGATCTGAAGCTGCGCAAGGAAATGCAGGCCGAGCTGAAGCGGCTTCAGTCGGAAACCGGGATCACCTTTGTCTTTGTCACCCACGATCAGGAAGAGGCCCTGACCATGTCGGACCGGATCGCGGTGATGAATGCCGGGGCGATCCACCAGATCGCCGCGCCGCGGAACCTGTATGAAACTCCGGCGGACCGCTTCGTCGCGGACTTCATCGGGGAAAGCAACTATCGGGACACCCGCGTCGTGGCCGAGACCGAGGATGCGCTGGATCTTATCATCGCCGGGCAGCATACGCTGCGCCTTGCCCGCCCGGAGAAATCCGGCGGCACGCTGAGTGCTCTGATCCGGCCCGAGATGATCTGCCTTGGAACCCCCATCGAGGGCAGCGATTGCATGTGTTTCGAAGGCACGGTCCAGACCGTGGTCTACCTCGGCACCGACACGCAAGCGCACATGACGCTGGATGACGGTGCGCCCATCGTTGCACGGCTGCAAAACGCCAGCCCGCTGCTTGCGACGCTCGGCAGCGGCGACAGGACCCAGATCAGCGTGCCACGCAACGTCGTGCGGCTGGTGGCGGCATGAGCGACGTGGCCAAATGAGCTTTCGATCCACCCCGCCGCAGCGCCTGTCGGATGCCGTAGCCGGGCAAAAGCGCACGGGTCACCGGCGCCGTTGGCTGTGTCCTTGCCCGCGCTGACGATCGTCACGATCCTGTCGTTGGTGCCACTGCTGATCGTTCTGCTGTTCACGTTCCTGCAAAAAGACACCTATGGCGGCGTGGTCTGGCAGTTTTCCGGCGTGGCCTGGACCGAAGTGTTGTTTCAGCGGGATATCTTTGACGGCACTATCGGCTTTGCCGATGCGCATCTGTCGATCTTCCTACGATCGCTCAAGATTTCCGTGCTCACTACGGTTGATGACCCTGCTGCTTGGCGTGCCCATCGCCTATTTCATCGCGACCCGGCCCAAATCCTCCCGCAATATCTGGCTGTTCCTCATCACCGTGCCGTTCTGGACCAGCCTTCTGATCCGGACCATCGCGATCCTTGAAATCATCCGCAAAGACGGGATCGTGAACAAATTCCTGTTGGGCGCGGGCCTTGTTGATGAGCCTGTGCAATTCCTGTTCACCGATTTTGCGATCGGCATGGGGATGACCTATGTCGATCTGCCGCTGATGGTGCTGCCGGTCTATGCCTCGGTCGAGCGGCCGGACTGCGACCTGCTCGAAGCCTGCTATGATCTCGATGCCACACGCTGGGCCGCATACCGCCGTGTCGTGCTGCCATTGATCAAGCCCGGCGTCATCGCCGGCTCGATCCTGGTGTTTGTGCCGTCACTGGTAGAATACGTCACGCCCCGCATTCTGGGCGGCGGCAACCTGATGATCGGTAAGCTGATCGAACTGCAATTCGGCCAGGGGCGCACCTGGCCGCTCGGGGCGGCGCTCTCGCTGACGCTGCTGCTGATGATCGTCGGGTCCTCTTTTTCTACGTCGCCGTCACCGGCAAAGAGGAAAACAGCCATGGATAAATCCGGCCCGCAGTTCAACGTCCGCCGCATGCCCGGCGTCACGCCCATCGCCATTCTGGGGTTCGTGTTTCTTTACATGCCGCTCGGCGTGCTGATCTTCTATTCGTTCAGCGCCGGGGATGTCTTGGGCCGCTGGGAAGGCTTTTCCTGGCGGTGGTACGGCACTGCACTGCACAATGAGCTGATCCGCGAGGCGGCGTTGCGCTCGCTGTTGGTGGCCAGCGTCGCGGCGACCGTTGCAACGATGGCCGGGATCGCGACCACACGTTCGACAAGCTTCAAGGCGCGCAAAAGGGTCTATCTGGTGATCTCGCAGCCCCTGATGGTGTCGGAAATCGTGATGACGGTCTCGCTGCTGATCCTCTTTGCCCTGATCTGGAACCTGACCGGCGTAAGCGGGCTGGGCTATCTGATCGCCGCCCATACGACTTTCTGCATTCCCTTTGCCTACATGCCGATCCGCGCCCGGCTGGAAGGCATGGACAGCAATCTGGAGGCTGCCGCAGGCGATCTCTGCGCCGATGCCTGGGTCACGTTTCGGCGGGTCACCCTGCCGCTGCTGTTCCCGGCGGTGCTCAGCGGCTTGATGTTGTCCTTTGTCATCTCGCTCGACAACGTGGTGATTTCGCAATTCGTGAAATCCGCCGGACAGGAAACCCTGCCCACCTACATGCTCGGCCAATTGCGCCGCGGCATTTCCCCAGAGGTTTACGCGGTCTCGGCGATGATGCTGACGCTGAGCGTCGTGATCGTGTCCGCCTTCTTCATACTCACCAACAAGAAAAACTGACCCGTCCAACAGAGGAGTCACACCATGGCCCATCCCAAGCTCTTGACCTGCGGCGCCGCGCTTCTGGCGCTGACCGCACAAACCGCCACCGCCGAAGGCGAATTTAACAATTTCAACTGGGGCAACTACACCTCGCCCGAGCTGATCGAGAAGTTCGAGGAAACTTGCGACGTCAAGGTCACCGTGACCGAATATGACAGCTCTGACGCGGCCCTGGCCAAGGTCAAGGCGGGCGGTCACGGCTTTGACATCGTGGTTCCGACGCACAGTTTTGTTCCGGTCTGGATCGGCGAAGGCCTGTTGATGGAAACGCGCCCCGACCAGATGAAAAACTTTGCCAATGTCGATCCGCAATGGGTGGACGTGGATTGGGATCCTGGCCGCCACTACACCGTGCCGTGGCAGTGGGTCACCACCGGAATTCTGGCCCATACCGGCAAATATTCCGGCGAAATCAACACCGCCTCGATCATATTTGATACCCCCGAAGAGCTTTACGGCGAAATCAATGTCGTGCCCGAAATGCAGGACGTCATGAACATCGCAATCTACTACTATGGCGGCGAGCAATGCACCGACGATCTGACCTTCCTCAAGACCGTCCGCGACGGGATGCTGGAAGCCAAAAAGGGCTGGATCGGCATTGACTATCCCGCCTTCGAGAAATTCATCAACGAGGACATCCTCGGCTCGATCTTCTGGAATGGCGCGTCGATGCGGGTGCGCACAGACAACGATAAATTCGCCTATGGCTACCCGAAAGAGGGCTATCCCGTCTGGCAGGATACCGTCGCGGTTCTCGCCGATGCTCGCAATCCCGAGAATGCCAAGCTGTTCCAGAACTTCATCATGGCCCCGGAAAACGCCGCGCTGATCTCGAATTTCGCGCGTTATGCCAATGGCATCAAAGGGTCCGAAGAATACCTTGATCCGACGCTGATCGGCGCGCCGGAACTGGTCATCCCGGACAACCTCAAGGAGGCGGGCCATTTCACCAAGCTCTGCGCACCGGAAACGCAGGAACTGTATACCCGCATCTGGACTGAAATTCAGAAGTAACCTGTCGCTCGAAGGGTTGGCTGCAGTGTGGCCAACCTTGTTATCCCTGACAAATCGGAGCCTGCAATGAGCCTCACGTCGCAATTTCTTTCTTCTGCAACTCTTGGCCTCGCCGTCGGGCTGGCGGGCGCAGCGCATGCAGATGAGTCAACCAGCCGCTGGCTTAGCCCGACCATGCTGTCCGGGCGCGCCAACATGTTTGCGCCTGACCTCAATTTCCTGACGTTTCAACACATGGACAAGGTGTTCGCGACCCGGACGGTCGCCCATGGCGACATGGTCTGGACCTTGCCGAAATCTCCGGTGTCCCTCGACGGGACATATACGATCCTCGGCGAGACCCATGATCTTTAAGGGGCGTTGGAAAAGACAAGGACCAATGCGCTGATCGTGGTGAAGGGCGGTGTCATCGTATTCGAACGCTATCGCAACGGCAGCGGTCCTGACACGCGTTTTCTGACCTTCTCGGTCGCAAAATCCTACACATCCACGCTGATTGGCCTCACCTTGAACGACGGCCTGATCGAGAGCCTTGATGACCCGGTGACAAAGTACCTGCCCGAAATGGCGGCTAGCGGAGACGACGGCCCCTCGGTGCGGGGCTTGTGGCGGATGCGATCCGGGGTCGATTGGGAAGAGCGGTATGAATTCGGCAGCGAAACGCAGCTGACCAAGGTGCACGACAACGCGCTTGTCAGCTATCGCTATCGCTGGTGCGACTATGCTGCAAATGAATCGCAAAAAGGCGCGGCCGCCCCGGATGAGCGGTTCAATTACTCCACCCTCGACACCAGCGTTCTGGGCTGCGTCGTCGAGCGTGTGACCGGCAGAACCGGCGCAGACTACATGTCAGAGAAGCTGTGGCAGCCCTTGGGCGCGGAACATGGCGCCTATTGGATCATGGACGGACCAGAGGACGTCGGCCGCGAATTCTATGGCGCGGGCCTGGCCGTGACGGCGCGTGATCACGCACGGTTCGAGCAAATGATTCTGCAAGGTGGGATAGCCGATGGCACCCGTGTCCTGCCTGAAGGCTGGGTCACCGAGGCGACCGTGCCCGACGAGGGCTATGAACCGACGGAGCCGGGATCGGAGGTTGGCTATCAATACCAGTGGTGGACGGAGACCGGGACCGATGTGTTCATGGCGCTGGGTCTGCACCATGGTAATCCTCGCGTTATTAAGGGGACGTGGTCGTAGAACTTACGCAGCCATTTTCAGTTTCATTGCGGGCGTGATGCCGCAGATGCCCATGTTCGGGCGGTCGGTGTTGCAAGTCGAGAGCCACTAGGGTGGCAAAGTGTTGGGCCTCCTCGATGCTG
>NZ_JBLZMW010000037.1:0-11176 GCF_048553275.1 Pacificoceanicola niger | reverse complement strand
GGTCGCTCATGTCACCGCTCCGTTTTTAGAGCCGTGAATCACGCAGCGCTTCGAAAATCAATGCATCCTGACCCTAGATCAGCATGGTCACAGCCCCGGCAAACGCTTTCCCCTGGACTTTGACGCCATGCGGTCGGCTGGCCTGTTGAACCTGTCCAAACCGCGCCTTCGCGCGGCACGTCGCACCTTGGAGGATGCCGGGCTATTGCGGCTGGCGGGCAAGCACCGGGCAGGATCGAGGCCACAGACCTTTGTCCTGACCCGGATGCGCCCGAACCTGGCCGACGCCCAAAGCCTGCCGACACAGTGCGCCAAGGCGGGTGATAGGGCGGGGGGAGGGGCTAATATTAGGGGCCTATATATTTAACTAGCCAAATATCACTTGCGACGCTTGGCTAGTTAGGTTACAAATGATGCAGAAGGAGCCTGCGTCATGTCGAACCCGAAGCCTGAAACCCTCTCCACCTTTGAGTTCTTCCGCAAGTTCCCGGATGAAGAAGCCGCGCGCAAGTTCTTTGAGGCGAAGCGTTGGAGTGATGAGCCGGTTTGTGGTCACTGCGGTTCGGTCAGCGTTGCCGAATGCAAAGACCACAAGCCCATGCCCTACCGCTGCAAGGACTGCCGCAAGCATTTCAGCGTCCGCACTGGCACCGTGCTTGCGGAAAGCCGCCTTCCCCTGATCAAGTGGCTGCTGGCGATCTACATGCTCACCAGCGCGCGCAAGGGCATCCCCAGCACCCAGATGGCGCGCGAACTTGGCGTCACCCAGAAAACCGCATGGTTCCTTGCCCAGCGTATCCGCGAGACGTGGCTGAAAGACCGCGACGACCACATGGACGGTCAGATGCAGGTTGATGAAACCTATGTTGCTGGTCGCGAGAAGAACAAGCACGCCAACAAGAAACTCCATGCCGGTCGCGGCACGGTTGGCAAGACCGCCGTCGTTGGCGTCCGTGACGAAGCGGGGCAAGTCCGCGCCGTTGTGGTGGAGAACACCAAAGCCGCGACACTTGAGCGCTTCGTTCGCGAGCATTGCAAGGCGGGCGCAACAATCGTGACCGATACGCACGGCGGCTACATCAACCTCAAGGCCCGTGGCTACAACCACATCACCATCAATCACTCTGCTGGCGAATACGTCCGCGACATGGCGCACACCAATGGCATCGAAAGCTTCTGGTCCCTGCTCAAGCGCGGCTACATCGGCATTTATCACTACATGAGCGCCAAGCACCTGCACCGCTACGTGAAGGAGTTCTCCTTCCGCCACAACACGGCGCAGATCGGTACCATGGACTTCATCGGAATGACTATCGACCGCATGGCAGACAAGCGGCTGACATACAAAGGGCTGATCAATGGCTGACAAGAAAGACCTGATTGAACCTATCGACGCAAGCTTTGACGACTTGGTAAGCGCGGTAGCCCCGAGAGCTACACCGCTGCATAAGCGGGAAGACGAACACGTGGTCGCACTTACAGAAATGGTCGAATACTCCGACCCTGGCGCTCACGACACGATCACCTTCCGGCTCGATCCTGGAACTGAAACTATCTGGGCAACGCAGGCGCAGATTGCGGAACTTTTTCAGACAGATCAATCGGGTGTATCACGTCACCTGAAGAACATCTTCGATGATGGCGAACTGGATGCAGGAAGCAATATGCAAAAAATGCATAGTGCTGGATCGGCAAAACCTGTTCAGGTTTACAGCCTTGATACCGTGATATCAGTCGGCTACCGGGTGAACTCCAAAGCTGCCACTCGCTTCCGACAGTGGGCTACTGGCATCATCAAAGCATTCATTGAAGATGGCTACGTCATCAACGATGCCGCCCTGCGGAAGTCACCAGAAAAGCTGAACCGCCTTGCCGCTGAACTGCGCGCCCTTCGCTCAGAAGAGAAGCAGGTCTATGCCAAGGTCCGCGAGTGCTTCAAAATCAGCGCATCTGACTATGAACCATCATCCCAGCAGGTCAGAACTTTCTATGCTCTGCTTCAAGACAAGTTCCTACATGCAGTGACAGGGCAAACTGCATCCAAACTTGTTCTCGACAGGGCCGATCACCGAGAAGACAACATGGGCGTACAGACCTTTTCAGGAAAGCTGCCAAATGTTGCGGAGGCCAAAACCGGAAAGAACTACCTGCAAAGCGAAGAGTTGTACCGCCTGCATCTGCTGTCTGAACAGTTCCTGCTTTACGCGGAAGCCCGCGCCTTGGCGGGGCAGAAAATGACGATGAAATCGCTTCACCAGCAACTGGACAGGCTACTCACGCTGAACGACTACCCGGTGTTCGATGGATACAGAGATTTCCTGAAAGATGACGCTGAACGGCACGCAAGACAGGAACTGACGCTTTTCAAGAAGCGCATGGCGCTAGAGTCAAAAGGCGTCAAGTACGACGAGGAAGCTCTAGCTGATGGCGAGTATGACGATATGCTCTTGGAGTGGGTGCAAGCGCCCTAGTTAGGTTGGAATGCCGAGCCGTATGGACATCGCTTGCTGAGACACATTGAAAATCTCAGCCAGTTTACCAACATCATCGCCATGAATGCGCTGCATTTTTCGCACCATTGACCGAGGCATGAGGATGTCTGCTGCAAGCGCGTTGGCTTGCACTTCTTCCTGATGCGGCAGGCCGCTTCGATACATGGCATCATCAAACACGCCATCACCGATCATGCGCTCGTGAAGCACATAGTGTGCGATCTCGTGCGCAACCGTGAAGCGCCTCCGAACTTCGGGATGATGCTTGTTCACGAAAATCGCAAAGCCGCTCTCGCCTCCGCGCTCTTGGTCCCGCTGTATCCTACCAGATATATCACCCGGCCAAGGGGCGCTGTAAACCTTGATGCCAAGGTGCCTTGCGAGAGGCAAAACCTTGATCGGTAGGTCTTGACCTGAGATATAGTCATTCAGAATATTGAGTTTATCGGTCACGCTTCTCACTGTTCGACCTCCTCTTCTGCCTGAGACAGCACCTCTTCCTGATTCATATTGTCAGGTAAGTATGGTTTTTCAATGCGACCGTTCGTCTGCTTGGTTCTGGCGACCGCCTCAAACATGCTAGCCGCCTTCTCATCCAAGTACGCTCGCGCCTCTCTCTTCGCCGAGGCAACGGCGGCTCCCCTGATCGCCCAAAAGCCAAAAATCGCGGCCACCCCTAGCATAAACGCAAAAAGAGCAAGAACTACTTGTATCACAGATAGAGAAATGGTGATTGCGTTAATCTCAGTATCTGGTTCTGACGCCACGTTCCAAGCGAGCAAGCCAACAAAGAGACCAATAATCGACAGCGCGACGAAGGGCAGGAGTATGAAGTAGATCGCCCTAATGTGCGCATCCCGCTCGTTCTCGCTCATAGCCATTGTAGTCACCACCCTGTTCAAGCCAGACAAGAGCAGCATGGGCTAGCGGCGTCAACCACGCTAAAGTCAGCACGGCTAGTTAAGTATATAGGCCCCTAATATTACTTATGACGCGCGATTCCAGACCTACAAATACAGTGGGGAAAACGATGGCTGATGCGGTGCAGGCAATTTGGCGAGCTATGGTCAGCTTCGCTCAATCGGACCTTGGGCCAGTGCCTTCGCCGCGCTGGCACATCATCCTGACGGGACAGATTGCGCATATCCTTATCGGCGCCGTTCTGGCGCTGTATCGCGCTCCGCTGTTGCTGGTCTTGGTGGTTTTCTGCGGTTGGGTTGCCAAGGAACTGCTGGGCGACATTCCCAATAGCGGCGGCGTATGGCTCGTGATGGCCGATAGCGTGGCCGACCTGTTCTTCGGGGCGCTGGGCTACATCGTAGCAAAATCCCAGATGGAGAAGGCTCGACAAGACCGGTGCCAAAGAACCGAAGGCGCAAACAGAGAAAGGGCTGAAAATGTCGAAGTTTCCAAATGACTTCGGAAAATATCCGGTGGTCGTCTGATGGGCGGATATGGATCAGGCCGCCCCGCCAGACGACAAAAGGCAGAAGCTTGCCGGTCACTAGATGTGAACAGGCTGCACCGCGAAGGCTGCTTGCAACCCGGAAGTAGTGGCAATTGGGTGTGGCGACGTGATGACGAAGAAGTCGCCCGCATTGCCTATCGCGCAGAGCAAGGCCAGCTTGTCCTAAATTACAGGGTCAGCCTGCACGGCAGCGAATGTGAGCCCATCAGCGAAACCATCTGCATCACCCGCGCAGATTGCCATCTTGGTGGGGCACGCCCCTACTTCATCTGCCCTGGTGTTATCGCTGGTCACGCCTGCAATCGTCGCGTTGGCAAACTCTTTGCGGGTGGGCGTTACTTTCTTTGCCGCCACTGCTACGACGTTGCCTATGGCAGCCAGTCAGAGGCCCGTTTCGACCGCATGTTGAGGCGCGCCAATAAACTCCGCACTGCGCTGGGCGGAAATCCTGGCACGGCCAATTTCATAGCCCCCAAGCCCAAAGGTATATGGACCCAAACTTATGCCCAGCGCTGCTTTGAAATCGAGTGGTGCGAGTGCGAAGCCGACCGCGAATTCATCTGGAAGTATCGCCACCTACTCGGCGCTGATGACTTGAGGACGTACCTTGAGGAATAGCGAGGTGGCGCAATGCGGTGGAAAGTTGGCAACTAGTCCGACCGTTTACAGTCAATCAGGTGGGGGGGACTATAAAACTTCGCCCCGAACACGACAGGGACCGGTGTGGGCTGCATGTTTCGCACATCCACAATTCGGAGCTCTTGATGCAACTCCGTTGGCAATCGCGAATCTGAACGGCTTCCAAGCGTTTTTTCTTTGAAGGGTACTATGTGGGGTAGCTGGACATTTTCCACTTTTCGCCAATGAAAACAAAGGCGAGTGGCGGACCGAGGAGGATTCGAACCCCCGACCCCCTGATTCGTAGTCAGGTACTCTATCCAGCTGAGCTATCGGTCCGTTGAGGCGGGATTTAGCGGTGCTGCCGGGGGAGCGCAAGGGGGTTTTTCGGATTTCTTGGAGAACTTCGCTTTCGAACCGGAAATTTCCGGCACATACATCTGAAACGCAAAAATTTTTTCACCCTCAGTCCCGGCTCGGCCCCGTGTTGGTCATGCCTTGCACCTGCTCGGCCAGAGCGGCCACCCGCTCCCGCAATGCCGGAACCTCAGCAGCCTGCGCCGCCTGTGTGGCGTTCAGATCTTCGATGTAGAGTTAGGCCTTCTCAAGCTCATTGAGCATACCCGTGGACATGGACGACAGGTTGAACGGACGGTCCTCATCCGTCGGGCCAACGTTGTGGAGATGCCCGGTCGCGCAGATCGCAGTCATCTGCTGCTCAAGGCTGGGGAGCGGGTAGGTTGCGTCAAAGACCCGGTCACAGCCGGCCGCACAGGAGCCTGCAGTGAAGATCTGGCCCGGGATGGTACGGTCGCCATCCGCGGTCAGCGTCATTTCTGCCTCGTGGTCCACTCCGTCGGTGATGATGAAGCGGTTGCGGCCGCTGTTTTCATGCACGAAGAACCAGGTCGTGCCAGCGTCGGTATTATCCAGCGTGAAGTTAGCTGCCGCCGTTGTTGGCCCTCTTGAACATCTCGCGCCCCCCTGATGGGCTGCCGCTGGCGTTCTCTACAAGCACGCGCGCGTTGCCGTCACTGCGTCTGACGTGCAGAGGGGCCGTGGGCGTTTCGGTGCCGAGGCCGATATCCCCGGTCCCACCATCTGCCCAGAGCGTCGAACCATTATCCAGCCGCACGTTGAAATTGTAATCCCAACTTCCGGCATTGATTGTCGCGGTGTCTTCTTCGAGGAAAATGGCATTGTTGGGAGTGCCCGGACGTGCCGCGAAGGGGCCGGTGCCGTTGGTGCGGTCGAAGAGGACAAGATCGCCGTTACCAAAGGCCGCGATTTCCCACATCTGCGGCCCGCCACTGGCGATTGTCCGCTCTATGCCGATGCCGGCGCTCGGCTGGAAGGTGGCGTGCAGCGGCACCTGCGGGACCGCGGTGCCAAGGCCCACATCGCCGTCACCGACCACGTAAATGCTGTTGTCGCCGACAGCGCCGAGCGCCAATACGGCAAGCCCAGCGCGGGGATACAATGCCCGGGGCTTGGGTTTCAGAAACGCGTCACCGGTGACAGACCGTCGCAGCGCTCAGCCCATGTCGCCCATCGGGAGGCATATCTCGAAACAGGTGCCCGTCTCGTCGGTGCGCTTGAGCACCAGATCGCCGCCGTGGCCACGGATCAGTTCCACCGCGATGGCAAGGCCAAGGCCGGAACCGCCCTTGCGGGCACCGCCCTGGAACGGCTGAAACAGATGTTCCCGGGCCTTGGGCGGCAGGCCCGGACCGGTATCGGAGACCGTAATCAGCCAGTCGCTGTCCCCGGATTGCGCCGCAATGCTGATCTCTCCGGGCTGGCCGGTGGCGGCCAGAGCCTGCCGGGCGTTGCGCACGAGATTGGACAGCACGCGGTAGATCTGCTCCGGGTCGCCGCGCACCATCAAGCCCGCAGGCACATCCTCGGACAGGCTGATGTCCTCTTCACCGATGGCGAGCCGTTCGGCCTCCAGCACCTCGCCGGTCAATTCGGCGAGATTAAACAAGGTGAGGCGCGGCGCGGGTTCTTCGGCGCGGCCAAAGGCCAGCGTGCCTTCACACAGGCTGACCGCGCGGGCGATCGAATTGACCAGCTTCGGCGCCATACGTTTGACCGCCGGATCCTCGGACATTTCGATCCGGTCTGTAAACAGCTGTGCCGAGGTCAGGATATTGCGCAGGTCGTGGCTGACGCGGGCCACCGCTCCGCCCAGCTGCGCGAGCCGTTCCTTCTGCTTGAGCGCCTGGGTCAGCTGCGTCTGCATGGATTGCAGCGCGGTTTCCGCCTCGCGCAACTCGCGCACGCCGGCAGAGGGCTTGATGATCCGGCGCGCGTCTTCCGGCGCGGCGGCATAGGCCTGCATATGGCTCACGACGCCCTTGATCGGCTTGACGAGAAATACACGCACGGCAAGGAACAGCAACACGGCGGTAAAGATCGAGATCACCGCCGAGAGGATCAGGATGCGCACGCCGTAATCGAGCATGGCCATGCGCAACCCTTCGGTGTCCATCGTCACCTCGATCAGCTGGCCTGCGTCGCGGAAGGGGTTGCCGATCACCCGGATCACCCGGTCTCCGGGGTCCGTCAGGCGCATCATCGCATCGCGGATCAATTGCCACGCTGTGATGTCGCGCAGATCGAAGGTCTCGCTGATTTCCGATGGTATGGGCGAGGACAGCACAAGCTGCCGCATGTCGTCGCGGCGCAGGACCACGTTGAACACCCCGGCATTGTCGAGCAGTTCCGCTTCCAGCTCCGCGCTGATCATGTCGTCGGCCAGCAGGGCAAGCGAAGCGATCTGCGCCCGTTCAAGTCGCGCCAGCAGGTAATCCTCCCGGAAGCGCGCGATGGACGGCACAAAGATCAACACCTCCGCCAGCATGACGAAGATCGTTGTCAGGATCAGAAATCGTCCGGAGAGTGAATTCAACATCGCCTGCTAACGTATCAGGGCAGCCAACGCTGCACCAGCCGCACCACTGTCTTGACCGTATCGTTTTCGAACAGCCTTGGTGAGAAATAGGCACCCGCGGCCCGTTTGTTAACCTCGCCGATGGTGGGATACGGAGAGACCATGCTCGACACCTGGCTGAGCTTGAGACCGTTGGCGATGACGAGCGACCACAGGTTGATGAGTTCGCCCGCCTGATGCCCGGCGATGGAGACGCCGACCGGACGGCCCTTGCGGACCATCAGCTTGATAAGCCCGCGCGTCTTGCGCTCTGCGATGGCGCGGTCATTGTGGCTGTAATGAAAGCGTACGATCTCGATGGAGTCGCCGTGTTTTTCCCTGGCCTGCGCCTCCGTCAGGCCAACCTGCGCCAGCTCGGGCTGGGTGTACGTGGCCCAGGGGATATGCGCGATTTTCGCCTTGGCGGGCAGGCCCAGAACGGCAGAGCGAATGACGATCCCGGCGTGATAGCCTGCCACATGCGTAAATTGCAGGCCGCCCGCAACGTCCCCGATGGCATAAACGCGGCGGTTGGTGGTTTTCAGGCTGTCGTCCACCTTTATCCCGCTCCGCGTGGTTGCGATCCCGGCCGCCTCAAGGTTCAGGCGATCCGTGTTCGATCGTCGGCCCACCGCCACCAACAGGTGTGAGCCGGTGAAACTGCCCTTTGCAGTCTCCACCGTGATTTTATCGTCCGCCTCGGAGACAGCGGTCGCCTGCGCCTCCTCGATAATTTCCACACCCTCCTCGCGCAGCGCGTCCAGAACCACGGCGGCGCATTCCGGGTCATCCTTGCCCAGCGCCCTTGCGCCTTCGATCACGGTCACTTCGGACCCCAACCGCCGGTGGGCCTGCGCCATTTCCATGCCAATGGGGCCGCCGCCGATGATCAGGAGGTGCTCCGGGCGATCGCGCAACTGCCAGAGGCTTTCATTCGTTAGGTAGGGCACATCCGCGAGGCCGGGGATTGGCGGCACCAAGGGGGAGGAGCCGGTGGCGATGACAATGCGCCGCGCTGTGATGCGCGTCTCGCCCGCCTGAACCTCCGTGTCAGAGACGAATTCGCCGAATTCCCGGATCACCCGAACACCGAGGCCCTCGAAGCGCTCCTGGCTGTCGACCGGTTCAATCGTCGCGATGACATCCGCCACGTGATCCTTGGCGGCGGCATAATCGACCTCCGGCGTGACAGTCGCGATGCCGTAAGGCGCGGCATGCGCCATGGTATAGGCAGTCTTGCCGCTGGCGATCAGCGCCTTGGATGGCACACAGCCATAGTTCAGGCAATCGCCGCCCATTTTGTGCCCTTCGAGCAGGGTCACGTCGGCGCCCATCTGGGCTGCGCCAGCTGCCACCGACAGCCCGCCAGAACCCGCGCCGATCACAAGGATATCGGTCTTTAGTGTTGTCATGGCCATGGCTCAGATGTCCTTCCTGCCGCGCAGCGCCTTGATCACGATGGGCAGAGCCGCCAAGGCTGCCAGCCCGAGAATCGGTCCGATGATGTGTGGCGCCCATAGCAGCGACAAGTCCGGGCTTTCGCCCCGGTCAAAAACCTCGCCAAGGCCGACACCGATCGAGGTAAAAACAAAGGCGCCGGGAATAATGCCAAGCGCGGTGGTCAGCAGGAAATTGCGAAACTTCACCCCCACCAGAGCAGGCAGCAGATTAGCCACAAAGAACGGCACCGCCGGGACAAGACGCAGGACGAAGAGCACGCTGATCTCGTTCTCGCGCAGGCCATCCTTGAGCTTTTTCAGCGTACCCTCGGAGGTTTCCAGCTTGGCCGCGAGCGTCTGTCCCAGACCGGCGCGAGCCGCAAAGAAGATCGCCGAGGCACCGGCCGTAGCCGCGATCACGTTAAACGCCGTTCCCGCCCAGAGCCCGAAGAGAAAGCCGCCTGTTACAGAGGCCACCGCCGCACCGGGCAGGGAAAACGCCACGATAGCGACGTAGACGGCTATAAACCCGGCCGCCATGATTAGGTAATGGGAATCGCGAAACGCCAGCAGCGCCTCTCGGTTGTCGCGCAGCGTGTCGAAGGTCAGGAAATCGCGCAATGTAAAGAAGCCGATCACCGCAACGATAACGATCGTCAGCAGGGGCAAATGGCGTTTCAGACCCTTGTCGGGCGCAGTCTGGGTCATGTCTGTCATGGTCTCTCTGCCTTGTTCCGTGTCGATCATGACGTATAGATGCGGCGCATCGCACCCGAATGTCGCGACTCTCACGTCCGATTGATCCGGGCCGGAGTGTCTCGTGAGGAAAACAGGGGCAAAGACCGACGAAAGTCTGCTGGCTGTAACATTTCACCGCCGCCCCCGGGAGAAATGTTGCAATTCCCGACCGATCTGCGTTTGACATGCCTGCGAGTGGCCCCTATAGCACGGGCTTCGAATGCATTGGCCTGCGAATCCATCGTTTTGGCCACCGATACGGATACGGAGTAGCCGCGATGAAACGCACTTTTCAGCCGTCGAACCTCGTTCGCAAGCGCCGCCACGGGTTCCGTGCGCGTATGGCCACCAAAGCAGGCCGCAAGATCCTGAACGCGCGCCGCGCTCGCGGTCGCAAGTCGCTGAGCGCTTAAGGCTTGGTCGCTTCGCTCATGGCGGAGCGTGGGACGACAGAGCAAAAGGCCGCCCCGGAGCACTCCGAGGCGGCCCTTTTGCCTTTGAAGGTTCTGCAGAAACGCAGAGATTTCCTTCTGGCTGCCCGCGCAGGTCGCGCGCCCTGTCCTGCTTTCTTGCTGCAGGCGCGCAAGCGTCGGTCCGGTGAGGCAGAGGGGCTGCGCGTTGGCTTTACCTGTTCCAAGAAAGTCGGCAATGCCGTCGCCCGCAACCGGGCGAAGCGGCGGCTCCGCGAGATTGCGCGCCTTGTGCTGCCGAGTCTGGGCCAGGATGGCTGGGATTACGTGTTGATCGGCCGCGCCGAGCTGACCGCCTCCCGCGATTTCAACGACATGCAGGACGATCTGCGCCGGGCCTTGGCCAAGGTGCACGCGGCCCGGCGATGAGTCCGCTGGCTCATATCGCCGCCGTTCCGGTCCGCCTGTACCGCCTGGTCTTCTCACCCTGGGTCGGACACGGCTGCCGCTATCAGCCCACCTGTTCGGCCTATGCACTCGAAGCGCTTGAAAAGCATGGCGGAATCAAGGGGAGCCTCCTCGCCGCGCGCCGCATCCTGCGCTGCCATCCATGGGGCGGCTCGGGCATCGACAACGTCCCCGACTGACCCTATCGCTCCAGCTTCCAATATGTCTCGATAAAGCGTGTCTTGCCCACCACCGTCCATATTCCGGTGGATCCATCCGCCATGACAAGACGCCCCTTCGAGTTCAGAGGCGCTGCGTCAAGCCCGTCTTCCGGCGCTTCAACTGTGGCAAGCGGCGCGACCCCCTCGTCCGGCGGGACATCCCCGAACAAGCCGAGGTTCAGACCGCGCCAGTAGGGCGTGCCGACCTCTCGTCCGAACAAAGCTTTGGGCGCAGCGCTCCAGACCGGCACGCCCTCGAACCACGGAATGGAGACGAACAGCCCCCCCTGCCCGCGCGGCGTGTCCAATTCAAAACGAAATTCGGATCTGTCCTTGGGTAATCTCCCCCTTTTTAACGGGGTGCATCCGTAGAACTTACGCGGCCATTTTCAGTTTCATGGCGGGTGT
>NZ_JBLZMW010000036.1:0-12118 GCF_048553275.1 Pacificoceanicola niger | reverse complement strand
CATCACACCCGCCATGAAACTGAAAATGGCCGCGTAAGTTCTACGGATGCACCCCGTTAAAAAGGGGGAGATTACCCAAGGGCCAGCTGATTTTGAGCGGCATGTTCTTTGGTCAGGTGCGCGGCTGCAAGACATCCTCGCCACGCTCCAGTATTCTCTCGCGCCGTGAGGTGAGCAGGGGCCCCGCAGCGATCGCTAACGGGGCCTCTCATCTCTCTTCAATGAGTGTCGTCCTCGAAGGGTCCGAAAACGATACAGTATGCCTGATCATCAGAGAGCAGTCCGGGCCTATCCTGCAGCCAAGGTGACCGGGATGCCGAGGGTAGCCCAAAGCTTTTCGATCACGGCCGAATGATCAGGCTTCATCTGAATATCTCTCCCGCTGAGCCGCCGCCTCGATGTCATTGGCCATGATGTCGAGATGCACCGCCATGTTGTGATCGACTTCGCAGCCATGGCCCTCTCGATAGCACCGCGCCAAGTGACGCATCGGAGTCGGCTCTCCGCTCTTGGCCGCCCGCGTGAAGCAGTAAAACGCCTTCTGGGGATCAGGAACCACTCCCAAACCGTCGCGCCAGATCACCCCAAGGTTATTCAAGGCAGCCCAGAACTCTTCCTGTGCAGCCCGTTCGAAACATTCCAGTGCAAGCAGCATGTCGACATTCGGGAAAAGTCGCACCCAGCGATTGTCCCTGGTTCCGAAGCGCCAAGTGAAAGAGAAGGCCCACCCCACAGCATTCAGTTGGTCTGCTGTGGGTGGCGTATCGACCGTTGCCAGCCAGGTTTGAAGCTCCTCATCGGTCTTCAACCACCCGGGAATGACGGTCGTGATGTCTTCCGGTACCAGGTCGCGGCCAAAACGGATCGTCGTCAACTCGACCTTGCCGAGTTCTGTGGGGTGCCACCGCCAGTATGTTGGCCCATCGAAGGGCCAGTCGCCCGGGATATAAAATCGTCCGCCTGGCACATGCTCTCGACGATCGACAGGGAAGCGAACACATGAGCCAACGCTCTCGATCAATTGCCCTTTCTCAGCCACCAAGGGGCGCCAAGTATGTGGCGAAACGTGGCGAAACCCCGTTTGCGCATTGGGAGGCGAGGAAGGTTCGAAGACCAAGTTGTCGAGGACAGACCCCGAGGTGAAATGTGTCCCAGTCCTGCGCGGCGATGGCGAACCCCGCCCCACATCAGTGCAAGGATGCTTGGGCCACGGTGGCCCAAGCTGATCAAAGAATACACGACCGCCGTGAGGTGACTGATAGAAGAATACCGATGCACCACAAACCGGGCAGGCGGCATTGGGAACCGTGAACGTCTCGTACGCGACTCTACCTTTCTCAAGCCAGTCACGCCCGTCGACAATGCGGCGACTTACCGGAGCAGAACCAGTTCCGGATCGTCCATATCCGCCACCTGTGTCACCGCCCCATCCACAGTTGCAGTTCAGTGGGTGGTTCCATGCATTGCAGCCCATGAATAGTGGGGCCTCTTCGATCTTGCCTTGATGAATTCGCTGACGAGGATTGACGCCCTCGGACTGTGCTCCATGCATCAGTCGACATTTTTTGAGCGGTATCAATAGTATTTAGACCGATTTCCACGCGGAAACGGGCCTTAGACACTTATCGCTCGACCCCTGCGGGCTGAACTTCAAGGCAGCCGAGAAGGTATCACGACCGGGTGTCTGCTGATACCTTCCCTGCATTCGTCACGCTCTATAGGCTGACAGTGCGAAGCTGTCCGCTCATTGCTGCGGATCAGCCGCGTCGCCCGAAATGTCGATCGTTAGGAGATGTCGGACACCCGTTCCGGCAAATGCCGGCTCGTCCATGCCCAGAGCTTTCGCAAGACCTCGAAGTGCCTGGACATCCGGAGAAACCGGTCTCCCCGCCATGAGCCCGTCGAACCATTCTGTGTCGAGGCCGGCGGCGGTGGCGAAGGTCGCAAGATCCTCGCCCAGCAGTCCAATTGCTTGGGCGATGCGCGTGTGGAATGGCATGGTCTCGTCCGCGAGCGTTTTCACGACGATTTCCCGGACCGCCTCGCCCTCCGGTTTGGTCCGCTGAGGGATGAAGCCACGTCGCCTGGATAGCCACAGGATGGCGTCTTCGCGGGGCAGTCGAAAGGATTTGTCTTCTTGGTTGCTGCGGCTGACGCCAGACGATCGTTCGAGCTTGAAGCCTTCCTTGCTGAGCGAGGTCCGCACCGCCGGCACAGTCATGTTCGCCAGCAGAGATAGCTCCCTGATGTCAGGATCACCCATGGTTTCTCGCTCAAACAGACTGTAGCGCGCAAAGAAGGTTTCGAACATCCGCCTCAGAGGGAAGTCATTCAGCGTGCAAAACGGCGAGCCATTCCCCTCGGCATCCGTTTGGGGATATCCTTGCAAGAGGGTGTCGACTTCGTGCCAGACGTGAACATCGCAGTCCCAGCAGCCATCCAGCTGATAGGCGTAGCGATAAGCCTCCTTGGCCAGATGATGGATCACGTGCCGTTCCAGATCGAAATCCGGCGGGGCTTCCATGGAGAATTCAAGATCAGCATGGAGCTCCCTGGGAAGACCCAAGAAGTCCATGGCAATGTTGCAGTCTTTGAAACAAGGGCCGAACGTTTCGAGGATGCTCGCCTGGCAGCGGATCGCGTCCCGAACCTCGGCCTCGATCTCTTCCCAAGTGTAGGGGATCTCTCCGGTCTTGCTCATGCCGCGTCTCCTTTCCCAAGGTCTGCAATCTGAGTGGCAAGGCGCGCCCGCGCTGCCAGCAGCGGCGCAGGGTTGGTCTGGCGCGAGGCATCCTCCGGGCGCTTCTTGCCGAGGAACACCGCAACACGTTCGGCGTTGGCGCCACTCGGGTGCGGCAGGCCAGACAACACGCGCCGCGCGTCGAGTAGACCGCGACGGGCCAGATGCGATACAGCACCCTCGGCCTTGGGACCCAGAGGTAGCCAGATCGCGTCTGGCAATGCATGGGCTTCTTCGGCGAGGTGAGTGTCGACCTGCGCGCGCAGGATCGGCGTGCGCAGCATGTCCGGCGTACCGTTGTAGTTCTTGCCATCGACGAAGACCGGATACCGCAGCGCCGAGGTGAAATGCACATCGGTTGCACCGGGGCGGAACATTTCGGCCGTGCTGCCGACCGCGAAATGCGCCGCAACGCCGATGGCATCGAGCATTGCCACGAGGTTGGTCCGAATTGCCCCTCCCGAGAAGGAAGCCGTCAGCTTTGCCGCGGCCAGGCTTTGCTCCACGCTGCGGCCTTGCGACAGGCTGGCCGCTGCCGCTTGAAGGGCATTTACCGCCTGCGTCATGCCCGGAGTGATGCCGACCACGACCAGCCGGGCCGCCGTCTCGATGTGATCGAAGGGGGCATAAAGCACAGTCAGCGGGCCGTCCTTGGCCAGCACGAGGTCCGGTGCGGACAGCGGGTCGCGCAAGGCCTGCGCGGTGATCTTTGGAAGAATGGATTGGGCGAGGGAAAGGGTCTGACTCAAAGTCTGAGAACTCCTGGTGGTTGGTGTGTGATCAGGGACGGGCGTGCTTGCGGAAGGCTCGATGTGAGCCGTTTGCTCGAAAGCGCCGCCGGCGCCGCGCCACGGTGACCGCCTGCTCGCCGTCGCACATGATGGCGTAGCAGCCAGCGTATTTCTCGAGCCGGGCCCGCAGATGACGATCATCTTCGCTGGCAAGGATGATCGCTTGCGTGTCGAGCGTCAGGCTGATGGCGCTCCCCGAATGCTGAGAAGAGCCATAGGCGTGGATAGCATCAAGGATATCGACGGGGATGCCGCGCTGCTGTGTGCGACGGGAGGCGTGACGAGTGAGGCGCATGGGATTCTCCTGCTGATACAAGTGTTATATGGTAATCACTTTTTCTGCGCAACTAAAAAAGAAACTCGGATGAGTTATCGAAATCATCTTTTTTCGATAAGCTGGTTTCGTAAGGCTGAGAGGCGTGCCGATCACAACAAAGCAATGTCCGCGTAGACCCTACAGGTCGGCTTCAAGCGTGACGGCGATCACCGCTATCAGGGGCGCTGAGCTTGCCATGGGCGCGCAAGGTAAGAGGAATGAACGAGTTAAGAACCGGGGGACGCAGGACATCCTGATCGCGGCTGTAGCAGGGCTGCAGGGGTTCCCCCGAGGCCATCACCGCTGCCTTCCCGCAGGCCATGGTCCAGACCTGCATCGTACATCTGGTGCGCCATTCCCTGAACTTCTGCTCCTGGAAGAACCGCAAGCTCGTCGCCACGGACCTGCGCCCTATTTACAGTGCTCCCACCACGGATCTGGCGGTGGCCGAACTCGATGCCTTCGAGGAGAAATGGGCTGGGAAATACTCGCTCATCGCCCCGGCTTAGCGCCGGTGCCCGGCATCGACACCGACTGCTGTCCCAACAGCCCTGACGTCAGACAGTTCATGACCTGACATGGCCGGTCGATGGGGAAGGCTCCTCGCTGCTTTTCGACTGTCCGTCATCAGCTCCATTTTTGCTTCGTCGTAGCCGTGTTGGACCAAGTTTCCTCTCAAACCAAGGAGGCTTACAGCATGCACGAACCCGACACCCGTCCCGAGCACCTCGGTTGGATCGAAGTCGCAATCCGAGCGGCCAACCCCGACCTGCCGAAACTCCGAATTTCCGCCCAGTCGCATTACGGGCCCCTGGACCGCATCGCCTTAGTTTCGGTCCACGGTACCGGCGGGGGCCGCACCCGGCGCCAGAAGATCCGCGCGGAGGCCGACGACATGCTCCAACGGTTGGGCTACGCGGTCGAAATCGAGCCGGGGCGCGACGTCTACGACGTGATGCCGCGCCGGCCGACCTCGGCGCACGAGGAAATCCGGATGCTCCAGTGCCTGCGCGCGGCCTGCAGCCGATCGGACGAGGGGGGCTGACCCTCGGGCCCGATCTTTTTTCTTCGCCGATCGCGCGACCGGCCAATATCTCCTTCGAACGCAGCCAGAGAGGACAAACTGACCCCACCATTGAGACCTCACGAGCCCTTCTTGACGGCCGTGGCGGCGCAAGCCGTCCTTTCCGACGCGGCCCTCGGGCGAAAGCCCCGGATCCCAACCTGGAGGTTCGCATGAACTCGATCGTTTTCACCCATGTCGCCGCGCCCGTAGAGGGCGCATCCATCTTGGACCTCGCCCTCGATCGCCTGGGCGCGTATCTCGACGCAGAACGCGACACACTGGGCCGCCTGCTGGCGCAGGTAGGCCGGCATCAGACCTCCGGCGTCCTCGAAGCCCTGGAGCAGCTGCATCTCGAGCCGGAGTCTGTCGCAGAGGATCTCTGGCATCTGCTCGAGCACGCTAAAACATGCCTCGAAATCCTGCTCGAGACCCTGCGTGGCATGTCCTGCCGACAGGGCACGGTCTCAGCCTGGGGTCTGCCGGGGCCAGCGGCCTTCGATGTGCACCTGCGCTGGAGCGCCGCGCGGCTCACGGACATCCTGGCCACGCTTCGCCACACGCTCGCAGCCTGAGGAGGGCAGGGGCCCCGGCAGCAACGCCGGGGCCCTTTATTGTATCCGATAAGACAGGTTATCGGATAGTAATTGGAGTAGCTGCGAAGGGCAGGGGAGGGACATCATGGTGGCGCTGCGAGAGCGCATGCAAGAGCGCTACGCGGACTGGCGGGAGGACCTGCCGGAGGGGTCGGGCTGGCCTGCCTTCTTCGACGGTTGCCCGGCACCGGCTTTCGCGGAAATGCCGGAAGACCTCGAGATCGAAGATGACGCGCAGGCCTGGCCGGGACGCAGAGGCGCGAACCTCCAAGGAGCGCCGGCGGGCGCGCATATCTGCCGGGCCTTCGAGGGACTGGAGCCTCAGGCCGTCCGGGTCGTGGTGCTGGGACAAGACCCCTATCCGGCGATCGCTCGGGCCACCGGACGAGCTTTCGAGGACGGCATCTCGGATGCAGCTGGTCGGGCGCTCAGGCCCGCTCTGCGCAACCTTGGAAAATCCGCCCGCAATCTTGCCGAGGGTGGTCAGGAGGGCCCTATCTGCCCGCCTGGACCCGGCCGTGCTGCGGCGATCCGGGCACACTTCGACAGTCTGCGAGATCGAGGCGTTCTCTTCGTCAACGCCAGTTGGACCTTCACGATGGCGGATGATGCTCACAAGGCTGCTCACCGGACCTTGTGGCAGCCAGTCACATCGCATCTGCTCAATAATATCGCAGGGCTCCCCGGTCCGCCGGTCATTTTCCTCCTTCTGGGCGACGACGCGAAAGACGTCTTCGATCAGCTGGGTTTGGAAGGCGTCCGAGACATCCGACATGTGCATCCAACCAGCTGGGGTGCCCGTTTCTTTCAGGGAGAGAACCCACTCGGGAGGGTGAACGACGCATTGCAGGAGTTCGGCGAGGAGCCGATCAACTGGTGGCCTCTTCCTGTCGAAGGCGGTCTGGCATGACCGCTACATCCCAAAAAAGATGGCGCCAAGTATCTGCATCGAGGACAGAAATATTCGATAACTTATTGACCATCAAGCCGACCAAACTGCGTTTCAATCACGAACTGCTCAAGGTCGACATCAGTCTCTTCGCAGAAACAATGTATGTCTGCCCATCCGACGTATTGGCTTGGATCAGTAAGATCGACAGTCCAACGATTGTTGATGTCTTCACCAAACGAGCCCATTCCATGATCTTCGAGACCAGAAACCAACCTCTTTAATTTATGGCTCCCAAACCCCAATACTCCCTGAAGGTCATCACATGGCACGCTGACGCTGACGTCCTGCCAGATGTCCCGGGTCGCGCATCGCTTGATCACAGCGAGTATAAACTGGCGGTATTCAGGTGGAACGTTCGACAGCCGATCAGCGTAGTCGCCAATCTGACTTGTGGCCATTTCAGTTTCTTCCTCTGACAACCATTCAGCAGCGTCAGGGGATGATAGTAAGGCTGCTAACGTCTGCGGTCGGGTTGCTGACACGTTTGCAGTCAGGTCCGGAAACTGGGTTTCGAATCTCTTGAGGATTGATGCCTCTGCGGCCCGGAACCGCTTCTCGTGGGCGGCCTTAATCTTCCAAAGATCCTCAGGTTTATGAGTGGAACCCTTGCCATCGATCTTCCGGTGGTGACTCGCGCAGAGCAGCATCAGATTGGCAGGTGAACGTCTTTGTTCGTTGGTCATATCCGGATTGAATCGCTTCCCGCCGGGCATAGCTGCCTCAATATGTGCGATGTCACCAATCATTGTGCCCTCGCTATCGATGAGGACTGCGTTGCAACCCCTCCAGGCGCACTCATTACCTGATAGTAGGAACAGTTCGCGTAGAGTCTTGGATGTCGGTGGCAGGCGCTTCGGCTTCTCCATTCGGGTCTTCAGTTTCTTCCTAACGGCCGTTCCTATGTCCCAGTCGATGTGCTTCCATAGGTCCAGCATAACGGGATTTCGGTGGCTATCGAGATGCCCTACCCCTCGCGTCGGTCGTGCTTGGACGCTGGAACTATGAACCGCCTCGACTTTCCCGGAGGGCGTTATGTCCAACGCGTCATGCCACTTTATCCATCGGCCGCGCCTGATCAAGGTGCCGCCGTTCGGCCTCAGCAGGCGGAGAATGCGCAGCAGACGGACCAAGTGAGCTCTATGACCGGCCATCATGCGTGATGAACCGAGCCCGCTCCAGCAACTCGTCGAATGTAACGATGTCGATGGACCGGGTCTCCCGGCGGAACAGTTCAAACGTGTCTCTCATCACCTGTGCCGCCCGAAGGTCTCCCGCCGCCTCGAACTCCCGGCGGTTGCCGATCACGAGGATCGTCTTCGCGTTTCGCGTCCGCGCCTCCAGTCGGCGGGTGCCGTCGCGGGAGAAGTGTTCGCCGCTGGCGGCGAACGCCATCCATTCCGCCTTTTGCTCGAGGATCTGCGACACCGCACCGGTGAACTCCGCGCTGAACGCCCGGGTGCCCGCGCGGCCGCCAACGCCGCCCGGAGCCGCACGGAAGATCGGTGTATCAGGCCGCTTGATCTCCACGAGCACAGTGTAGTCCGTGAAGCTCATCAGGAAGTCGACCACCGGCTTCCCGCGGTTGTCGGTGCCGCCTCCGGAGACGGTCGCCTCGCGATCGAAGGGGCGCATGATCCGGTAGTCGAGCCCGTAGCCGAACACCCAAGGTTCGCGGTCGAAGAAATCCTGCCACTCCCGCTCCGACCAGGCGCCGTCCTCTACCCGCTGCTCGAAGGCCTCCAGCGCCTGCCTGCGCCCCAGCAGGATGTTGACCTCCTCCGGCGAGAGCGAGCCGTGCAGCGCCCTCAGGAGCGCCTCGCGGTCGTCGTCGCTCATGGCCCGGAGCCGCTCCACGATTCCCCGATCGGCGGCATCGACGATGGCCTTGCGCCCGGCGCCGGTCGAGATGTCCTCGATGTCGAACCGGTCCTCGTTCGCCAGGTCGATGAACGCGAGACGGTCGAGGAAGGTCAGCAGGCGCTGGAACTCGTCGCCGCGAAAGGTGAAGGCGTGTTCCTCGTAGCCCTGATACCAGTCTCCCTTGCGGGTCTGGAAACTCTGCAAGGTGAGGCGACGCACCGCCTTGTCGTCCTGGGTGACCACCGCCGTCACCTGGGTCCTGCGCTTCTCGCCCGACAGGCGGAGGCACAGGGCTCCCTCCACCTCGCCCAGATGAAGGACGTCGGAGCCGTCCATCACCATGCGCACGTTGCGCAACCGGTCGGTGGTGTGGGCGCCGTAGGTGAAAACCTTGGAGATATAGGTCTTGGCGGCCCGGCGCAGGCGGAAGAAATCACGTTCGTCGCTCATACCGGGATCGTCGAGCGGATTGTGGAGGCTGGCAAGCACCGATCCCGAAAAAACGTCTCGGGCTATGGACATTTGCGTCCAGGGGCTTGGAATCTCTAATCGCGTCCTTCGGCAGTGCGTCCTTATCCGGAAAGTCGTCCTTCTTTTGTGGACGCCCGGGTCCATGCCCCCCAAGGACGCTTACGTCCACACCTATGGCCGTATAAGACCATAGCGGTCAGGGCCCAAAACCCTTACATAAATGGCTTATGTGCCTCATCTTCACCTCAACCACAACAAGCAGGAGGCAGCGATGCCCGAAGACGCGAAGAAGGTGGTCCCGATCGGGGACCGGAGGAAGAAGGAGGCGGAGGACGAGCGGACGCTCACCAGGAAGTGGGGCAAGGGCACCGTTGCTCTCGGATATACCGTGGTTCCCTCCGCCTTGCTGCGCGGCCAGGCCCGTCTCGGCATCGGCCCGAACGAGCTCGCGGTGCTCCTCCACCTGATGGATCACTGGTGGAGGCCGGAGGAGATGCCCTGGCCCTCGAAGAAGACGATCGCAGAGCGACTCGGCGTCAGCACGAAGACCGTGCAAAGGGCCATCGTAACCCTCGAAGAGGCGCAACTCCTGCGGCGGAATGAGCGGTATCACAAGACCGGCGGCCGGACATCGAACGAATACGATCTGCGGCCTCTCGTCGAACGGCTGAAGCCGATCGTGGCGGACATGGAGAAGGCCGAGAAGGACAGCAAGGCGACCAAGCGTGCCGCTGAGCGGCCGGGGCTGCGCAAGCGCCAGACAGCGTCGTGATCGAGAGGTGAACATGGACAACGAAATCGTCTACCGCCGTATCATGCTCATCATCGCGGTCATCGGCCTTGCGGTCAGCACCGCCCAGCTGTGGCTCTGATCCGATGTCGTCGTTTTCGACCTTCGCCATTGAGGCCCTTGTTCAAGTCATCTCGGGCGGATCCGGGATGAACAATCCCGAGCCGTCGATCGGCCTCTACCGTAGTGCGTCAGAGATCGACGGCTTCCTCATGGCATGCGGGATCAACCCCAGTCGAGGCGAAGGCTCTCGGCTACCTGCCCTGCGAGGTTGCCTCAACTGGGCCGCCCGGCAGGAGAACGGCGACGAACTGATCGGCCGAGCGGTCGAAAATGTCGCCGACCCCAGGAACCACGCCCGAGAACCGGAGAAGACGCAGGCCGTGCTGGACCACCTGAACCTGCATCTCGCGCCCGACGGTTTCGAGGTGGCGCTGCTCGGAGGCAGGGCAGTGCTGCGCAAGCGGGGATCGGGGGCCGCGGTCGTCGGCGCCATCGCCGATAAGACCGCGACGCTGGATTTCGGGACGGTGAGCCGGGACCTCGACCGCGCCACCCGAAACGCGGAAGACGACCCCGAGGACGCCGTGACGGCTGCCTGTGCCACACTGGAAGCAGTCTGCCGGTCGATCCTCGTCGAGCTCGGGCTGGATCTGCCGGCGAAAAAGGACGTCTCGGCGCTCGTGCGGGCGGTCCAGGAACCGCTCGGCCTCTCCCCCGGGCGCACGGACCTGCCGGACCTTATCGCCAGCGACATCCGCAAGGTCTTGAGCGGCTTGACCACGGCCACCGAAGGGATTGGGGCGCTGCGCACCCATGGCGGCGACGCCCATGGCCGGGAGCGGGGCCACCGCCGGATCGACCCTCGGATCGCGCGCCTCGCCATCCACGCCGCGAGCACCATCGCGCTTTTCCTGATCGAGACCTGGGAGCGGAAGATGCAGTGCAGCCTTCCCGCGGCCGCGGAGCCGGCGGAATGAGCCTCGTCGTCCGGTCCACCGCACCAGCACCGGTGGCCACAGGCGGTGACGCGGCGGAGGAACGTTACTGGGAGTTCTTCGCCGCCAGCCTGCGCAATCGAAACACGCGCAGGGCCTATCTCCGGGCAGTGGAGGATTTCCTCGCCTTCCTCGAGACCAGAGGCATCGGCGCTCTGGCCGAGATCCGGCCACTTCACGTCGCAGCACATGTCGAGGCCCTAACGCGCTCGCACGCACCGGCCACCGTGAAGCAGCGCATGGCCGCGATCCGGGCGTTGCTCGACTGGATGGCGGCCGGGGAGGTGATCCCGTCCAACCCAGCCGCCTCGGTGCGTGGGCCGCGCCACGTTGTGCGGCGCGGCAGCACGCCTGTGCTCACGCGCAAGGACGCCCGGCGCCTGCTCGAGAGCATCCGCACCGACACCATTGTCGGACTGCGCGACCGAGCGCTTCTGGCGCTCATGATCTACTCCTTCGCGCGGGTCGGGGCGGCCGTGGCGATGCGGGTGGAGGATTTCCGGCCGTTAGGCCGCCGGTGGGTCATCAGGCTCCGCGAGAAAGGCGGTCTCGCGCATGAGGTCCCCGCTCACCACAACCTCGAGGCTTGGCTGCACGACTATATCGAGGCGGCGGGGATCGCGGACGATTCCAGGGGCTGGCTGTTCCGGTCGGCTGAGGGGCGGAGCGGGCGCTTGACGAAGCGCCCGCTCCAAGGGCGCAACGCGCTCGACATGGTGCGGCGTCGTGCCCGGGTTGCCGGAATCGCCGTGCCAGGGCTTTGCAATCATAGCCTGCGTGCGACTGGGATCACTGCTTACATCGCCGCCGGTGGTGCGCTTGAGACCGCCCAGGCAATCGCCGGGCACGCGAGCCCACGGACTACGCAACTTTACGACCGCACCGGCGACGAAATCGCCCTCGACGAGATCGAGCGGATCATCCTGTAGCGATTTCGTCGTGATCTTGAAGAGGGTATGCGCAACGAAAGTTGGCCAGATGCCGTGTTGTCGGCTGACATCTGGCTTCTTATCATCGTCGGACTGTTCGTGCTCGGCCAAGAACATTTTTTGGGGTGGGAGCAATCGATCCATTTCCTTCCCATAGCGGACATGCATGCACATGCCGTTGAGGATCTGCACCATCGGGTTAAGAGAAAGGAGGTTGCACAGTTTCCAGCAAAGCTGGAAACCCGAGAAAGTCGCTCGTCATCGCCGAAAAGCGGCGCGCCGCGGGGGCCTGATCACCCCCGGAAGCGATGACATCCCATCAAGCGGAAGCGACGGCCTGTATCCTCGACGCATTTACTGGCTGCCTGCTGCAGAAGGCTGACCATGGCGGCCTGCCCCCCCCCGGCCTCCGACGGGAATACGAGACGGGCGCGGTGGCGCTCGGTTCGGTACAGAGAACGCGTTTGCAACGCATCAATGACACTGGCCTCCAGCGCGGCGCTCATCGTCGCGCTGGGGAATGTTGCCGCGCACCGGGTAATCCCCCCCGATTTTAAGGGGCTGCAAACGTAGAATTTTCTCGGCAAGATGAACGAGGAGATTTCGAATGAA
>NZ_JBLZMW010000035.1:0-15117 GCF_048553275.1 Pacificoceanicola niger | reverse complement strand
CTGCAGCGGTGGAATACTGCCTTCAACAAGCTGGGCGGGAGACATCGTGCCGCGATTGGTGAACACCACCATGTCGGGTTCATCCTCAAAGGTTACGTGGTAATCCGGCAAATGGTCATGCTCTGCGAGCTGACGGATCATCTGCCGAAAGCGCTTCTGGGGGCTTTGCGACCCAGTCTTAAGCAGCAACTTAGCCAATGTGATGCGCCAGGTTTTCTGCTGCCCGCAATGCTTCCGGGCGATCTCGTACACCCGTCTTTCAATGGGCTTGCGCAGGCGGAAGTAGTCCCGGTGGAGAGTCAGTACCTCTTCGTTCCGGATTGCGTTGAAAACCCAGTCTGACAGCTTCACTTCGCACCACAAGAGACGCCCGTCCAAACCATGCTTTCGGCGGATCGAGGAAGCGTCGATCAGCCCAAAGCCATCGACTTGCTCTTCATCGCCAGTGACAATGTTTGTCCTGATCCGCGTCCCTTCGAGGCGATCAAGAGCATCGAGGAGGGACTGGTACTCCCGGCCACTTGTACCCCGGTTGGTGAAGATCAGCAGCTCTCTGGAGTTGATCCGGACACGGGGCGAAACGGCTTCGCCCTTCTTCAGCTTCGCCATAATCTGACTGATGCAGTAGATCAGAATGTCTTTGTCGTAGATCGTCGCCAGACCCTTGACGCTCGGCGTAATCTGCAACCACTTGTCGCCATTCTCATAGCGCTTGATCGTCGTCTCAGGCTTCTTTGAGAGGGAATAAAACGGATGCTCCATGTGTTGCATCACGTCCTTCAGGACAGCGTCAGCCACATCACAGATGAACAAATCATGCTGCGGATGGCGATCCGGCAGGAGCGGGGCAAGGGTATTCGTGTTATCAGTTACCATGAGTCGACATTCGTGGTTTTAGTTACCGCAGTCAAGATTCGTGTTATCAGTTACCAAAAGCAGGATTTCAGTTACCAAGATTCGTGTTATCAGTTACCGGTCAGATAGAAAATCGATTTCTTTTCAAGCATCTACGTAAAACTTCCAGACCCGTAACACAGATTCTAACACATATATAACACCCAGTATCTCAGGCAGAGCTGATCGCCGTCAGCACTTCATCGCTTACCGCTGATAGAACACGCAGGCATCAACACCTGTGGTTGTCGTCGTCCAGGACGCTCCAAGGACAGCGCACATGGAAGCGTTGCTGGCTAAGAAACGAGGAAGCGTCACCGTCAGGATAAGAGCCAGAACGACAGCACCCAAACCAAACCATGGAAGACGGCTTTTGAAGCGATCCAGCTTCTGTTCACGTTCCCAAAGCTGGCGCATGGTGTCTGACCTGGCATCCTCGGCTTTCTTGAGAACTTCCTGGGTATGGTTGGATGCCCGCAGCAGATCACCGGCCATCTGGCCAACGCGGGTGAGGGTATCGCCGATCCTGCCGTCGATGGTCGCGCCGACAATCTCACCGTAGTGTTCCGGGTCGGTTTGCTTTTGAGCAGCAAAGGCGGCAGAGCGGGCTTCCGTCGCTGTCTTGTTCACGCGGTCGAGCACCCGCGTCTGATCATCCACCCGATCCGAGATGCTGGCGACCGCTGTGGCGAGAAGATCGAGCGTCTCGCGCAGATCGTCATCTGAGAGCAGGGCAGGGGAGGCGGGTGTGTCGGACATGGTGGAATGCTTTCAGGTTATCGGGCGTCTGGCGTGAACAGCCCGGCAAATTCAGGATCGGTGTAGTAACGCAGCTTTTGCGCGACGGCAGTGGCCTGCCCCTGGACGCGCAGGAGCTGACGATCCGGCGGGAGCTGCATGATTTCATCGGGGGTCAGCAGATCGCGGCCCGTGAGGTTGTTCGAGAAACTGGGACCATCGCCGGGCTTGAAGCTGTCCGTCTGAAACCCGGCGGTTTCCTGTCCGATCATCTGGCTCAGCCACTTGGCTGTCTCGAAGTCGTTCACCCCGAAGACCTGTTGCACCCCGGCATTGGCGATGAAGGTGCCCGCGCGTTCGCCGTAGAGGTCCTTGAGCTGGCTCATATCCTGCAGGATCGGCCAGAGCTGAAGCCCGTAGCCCGCCATCAGCCCCATGGCGCGCTCTACGGCCTCCAGACGGCCCAGGGCGGCGAATTCATCGAGGAGGAAGAGGGTGGGGGCCTTGAGGCGCTCAGAACGGCCCTCTGACGCGCCCTGAGGCCGCTCAGCGTCCCGTGCGATGTCCTGAAGGGCCTGAGAGACCAGAAGGCGCAGCCAGCGACTGTAGGCGTCCATCCTGTTGGGTGGCAGCACAAGGAAGACAGAGGTGATCCGGTGGCGCAGATCGGAGAAAGCGAAGTCTGAGCGCGCCAGACACTTCGCGATCCGGGGCGAGTCCAGGAAGTGTGTATGGCGCTGCGCGTTCGAGAGAACCGAGGCGGCTTCCCGATCTGCCTTGCCGAGGAAGCGATTGGCCGCGCGGGCGATCAGCCCGCCTGCCTCGTCGCAGTCCTGCATCAGCTCCAGCAAGGCGCGGAGCTTTTCCGGGGGCAGGGTGAGATATTCCCGGACGGTGGCCAGAGACCGGCGGTCGCGCTCCTCATGGCAGACGCAGAACATGATCAGCCCGCCGAGGATGGCCTTGGCCTCCTCGTTCCAGTGCGCTTCCGTCACCTGTCCCGGCGGGTCCATGACCAGAGCCTCAGTCAGGGAGGCGGCATCCTCGCCCAGATCGAGGCTGTCCGGCGTCAGCCGGTCGAGCGGGTTGTAGGCGGCGGAGGGGTGGCCGCTGACCTCAAACGGATCGAGGACGTGGACCGTCCCGAACCGCCGCCGGGCTTCTCCGGCGATCCGGGCATTCTCGCCTTTGGGGTCGATGACCAGGACGGAGCGTTCCGCCGCCAGCAGGTTGGGGATGACGGTGCCCACACCTTTCCCGGCCCGTGTCGGGGCGAGGGTGATCAGGTGGGCCGGGCCGTCATAGTGCAGCAACCGCCCGGTGTGCGGATTGCGCCCGATCAGAAGACCGCGATCTTCGTGCCCTTTGCCTCGCTCCAGCTTCTTCAGCTCCTTGCGGTTCGCAAACCGCGCCGAGCCGTGGCTGTCGCCGGTCAGCCTGAAATAGGCATCAGCCCCGGAGGCCATGCGCCAGTACTGAAACCCGAAGACAGCGCCTATGAGCATGAAGGGACCAAAGACCAGCCATTGCCAGGCGCTTTCACCGGGCGGCTGATCGAAGAAGGCAAAGATGAACGGCGTGGCCACAAGCGTTCCAAGCATCGCCCCAAACAGGACCGCGCCGATCATCCAGCCCAGAAGGATGGGTGTGAAGATCAACCGACCGAAGAAGCGGAACAGCCCCCCGAAGACGAGCATCATGCTCCGCATCAGGACGCGCCATCATCAGCAGGGGTAGGGGAGGGAGCATCCCACTCCGCAAAGGCCTTCCGGTCCTGTTCACGGGACAGGTTGCGGATCAGCCGGTCGAGCATGGCGGCGGCACTGGAGTCCCGTTCCGCCAGGTCCATGAGTGCCCCGCCCAGGATCACCTTGCGCCGTGTATCCAGCTTGCGCTGTCTAGTGGCTTCCCGGTTCTTCAGAGCCTGCAGGCGGGCCTTGGCCTGGGCATAGCGTTTCTCGGCGCGTTCAAGCTCAGTCTCGGCCAATTCGGGAATCCACTTCAAAGAGGGCAGGTGTAAAGGTTAGGCTTGCCACAACCAGCGATAGCGCTTACCCGTAGACCTGTAAAGGACAAGGGCGCACTTATGCAAACTCTCCACCTGCGGTTCCGAGCTTTGCGTGCGATCTCCTTGAGGCAGGGCCTCAGCCGATGGCGAACTCCGTCCGACGCGATGCGCGCCGGAATGAAAGGCCCTCCCGGCCTCTCAAACTCTCCAGGGCCAACTTCGGCAGTTGGATCGCGTCCCGCAATGTCGCGCCAGCGTCTCGCCCGATGCCCCACGGTGGGGGCCGGTCTGCCGCTGGCGTCTCCCTTGCGGGAGGTATCGCGCCCAGGTGCTGATGCCCCTTCGCGATACCGGGTTTGCCTCCGGCAAACCGCCAGTGGTCTGTCCCCATATCCCGCCCCCCATGAGGCTGGGGATCTGGGGGCAGATCACTGGCAAGCCCGCGCCTCAGGGAGCCGGTGGCTCGCTTCGGGCGGGCTGTCTTTTCCACTCGTTCCGCGGCGGGGCAGGGCGCGATCCATCGGGGAAAAGACGGCTGACCCGGTTGCCCATGTTGGGGCATGTGCCAGGGTCAGCAGCGGCGCGCGTCAGAGGCGAGGGTAGCGAGCATGGCCAGCTACCACCTCTCCGTGAAGACGATCAAACGCAGTGCCGGGCGCTCTGCCACAGCGGCAGCGGCCTACCGTGTCGGGGAGCGCATCGAATGCCAGCGCGAAGGTCGTGTCCACGATTACACCCGCAAGCAGGGCATCGAGGAGACCTTCATCCTGGCACCGAAAGACGCGCCGGACTGGGCCACGGATCGGTCCCGCCTCTGGAACGAGGTCGAGGCCAGCGAGACCCGCCGCAACTCCGTCACTGCCCGCGAATGGGAACTGGCCCTGCCGTCCGAGATCAGCGCCGAGGACCGGTCCCAGATCACCCGCGACTTCGCCCAGGAGCTGGTCAGCCGCTACGGCGTGGCTGTCGATGTGGCAATCCACGCCCCGCACCGCGAGGGCGACCAGCGGAACCATCACGCCCACGTCCTGACCTCCACCCGCAAGCTCGAAGCCGATGGCTTTACGACCAAGACGCGCGTTCTCGATTCCGCCAAGACCGGCGGTGTCGAGATCGAGCAAATGCGCGGCCTCTGGGCCGAGTTGCAGAACCGCGCTTTGGAGCGGGCAGGGGAGGTCGAGCGCGTCGATCACCGGTCGCTCGAAGCGCAGCGGGAAGCTGCGCTGGAGCGAGGCGATCAGCTCTCTGCCGAGGAACTGGACCGCGACCCCGAGCTGAAGTTGGGACCGGCGGCTAATTCCATGGAACGGCGGGCGAAGTGGATGGCCGAGCGCCAGGGCCGGGAATACGTCCCGGTCACCGAACGCGGCGCTGTCGTCCATGCAGCCCGCCAGGCCCGCGCCGCCTTCCGCGAAATGCGCGAACGGCTGGACATCGCGCGCGAGACCTACGGCATTGAGCGCGAGGCCGGGCAGGGCCGCGTCTCTGCCGGTCTGGCAGCACTCAGGGCTGCAACCGCGAAAGATCGCGACCGAAACCCGGAGGATTTCCGGGAGCGGCTGGCGCGGATCGCAGGCCAGTCACAGGACCAGGACGACACGCCGAAACCGGAAGGCCGCAATTATGCGCGGGAGCGGCTGAAGGAAATCATGGAGAAGGACGCAGGGCGCGACGGCCAGGCGGCTGTTCACAAGCTGGACGGTCACAGCGAGTCTGACATGGGTGAGAACACAGGGCGCGAGGCCTACAAACCGTCCGTCAACGAGCGCCTGAAGGACGTGCTGAACAAGCCGCGCGAGCGGCTGGAGATCGAGGACGAGCGCGAACAGGAGCGCGGCGACGACGAGAACGAAAACACGCGAGACAGGGATCGTGGCGAAGGTCACAGCCTGTGACGTAACCCGATGACACGACAGAGGAGATTGATCGGATGTATGAAGTATTCAACGTGGGCAAGACGATCTTGCTGGACGGAAAGCCGCTATCGCTTGTGACGCCCGCAGGTGTTGAAGGCTGGATCGAGAAGGGCATTCCGCACAGCTACCGCTACGACCAGGTGCGCGATCCGCTCGACGGCCAGATGAAGTACCGCTGTCTGTATGAGAAAGACGGGGCGGATGTGCCGTTTGTCCTGGTCAACGATCCGGACGACGGCGACGGGCGCGTGATCCTGTTTGACGACATGCCGGATCGGGACGCTCAGGCGTTATGAGCCAAGCCAGGTGTGCGCCACTAGAGAAGGATTTTCTGGATGCGAGAAATTGAAGACTTCACCGATGATCGGCTGAAGGCTTGGTGCGTCCATTGTGGAGCTGAGATCGCCAATATTGAGAGCAATCTCGACCATGTTCCGACCAAATCGCTTCTGACAAAGACGCTTAGGAAGCGGGGTGCCGACTATGATCGCGGCGTGGGTGATGAATTGGATTACTTGCCACAGGTTGTCGTCTGTCGTCGATGCAATTCCAGTTTCTCACCCGACGAGAATTACCTTCTCTGTGTGCTTCATGCGGTCATGGCTGGCAGCCTTTATCCTGATCCGAAGAAGCATCCCGAAGCCGCAACCGTCTTACGGAGCAATCGTCATGTCGTCCGTTCTCTCAAGAGAACACCTGACGGACAGCTTCTGCTGCTCGAGGACTTGAAGCCGTTCACTCTCTATCCCGACATCGAAAAGATTCGACGGGTCGTCGTCAAAAACGCGCGCGGTCACGCTTATCACGAGAACGGCGAACCGCTGCTTGAGGCACCTGATCATGTCGCATTCATTCCCTTGGAGAACCTGAGTTCTGATCAACGTGACGCCTTCGAGGCTGTTAAGACCGGCGCGAACCTTGCCGTCTGGCCAGAGGTTGGCAGTCGTATGACCGTCCGTCTGTTTGACGAAGAAGCCATGGTTGGTGGCTGGATTTCTGTCGAAGCCGGGCGTTACCGATATTCTATTGATTGGTCCGATGCCGTGACAGTGAAGACTGTCATATGGGAGTATCTCGCTACCGAGACACGCTGGGAACGATAGACAGGGCCGGGGATCGACGGGCTGACGCCCGCTCACCCCACCCCTGACAGTTTCAAGCTCCTTTTGATCCGCCTGCCATCCCGGCAGGTCCGAGAAAACCGGCAAGCGCCGCCTTTGGCGTCGGTTCCGGTCGAGAATTCCGGTTCCTCCCACGCGCGAGGCGCGCGGTTCCCTCCCAAATTCACGCCCTCCACCCGGTTGTCACGGCCCCGCCAGGCCGCAGGACGGGCTTTGCCCTTACCTGCTCTGCCCTTCGGAATGCATGGGCATTCCAAAGATCAGAACAGGAAGGCCCGCCCATCGGCGGAAAGGGGAAGGGACCCGGCCCGCGTCACGCGAAGGAGGGTCACAAATGACCAAGGAGAAGTTTGACGTTTACACCCATGTCACCAATCAGATCATCGCGCAGATCGAGGCGGGAACGCCGCCCTGGCGCAAGCCTTGGACTGGCGGCGGGGTAGGGGTCAGCCTGCCGGAACGGTTCAACGGCGAAGCTTATCGGGGCATCAATATCCTGATGCTTTGGGCAACCGCGATGGCGAAAGATTACAGCTCAGCCCGCTGGATGACATTCAATCAGGCCAAGCAGCTTGGGGGCCATGTTCGCAAGGGCGAGAAATCCGCCACGGTCGTGAAATACGGCACTGTCGAGCGCGAGGACGAGAACGGCGAGGAGCGCCAGATCCCCTATGCCAAGGCCTACCGCGTGTTCAATGCCGACCAGATCGAGGGCTTGCCCGCTGAATTCTACATCCTGCCCGATCCGCCGCGCGATCTCGGCACCGTGGCTGACCCCGAACTGCAGGCGTTCTTTGCTGCGACAGGCGCGCAGATCGACGTGACCGAGGAGCCGCGCGCCTATTACGACATCAAGACCGACCGCATCCACATGCCGCCGATTGGCACGTTCTATCGGGCGGCTGGGTATTTTGGCACCTTGGCCCATGAGACAATCCACTGGACAGGCGCGACAAAGCGGCTGGACCGTTTGGGCAGGTTCAACGACCGCAAGGCCTACGCCTTCGAGGAGCTGGTCGCGGAAATCGGAAACTGCATGCTCTGCGCGCAGATCGGGGTGGAGCCTGAATTCGATCAGAGCGCGGCCTATGTCGAAGGATGGCTGGAGGCGATGAAGGAAGACAGCCGTGCGATTTTCCGTGCCGCGTCCGAGGCGCAGAAGGCCGTGGATTACATCATGGAACGCACCGCGCAGGCTGACCGGATGGCCGCCGAGTAACTACCCGCATCGCCGCGATGAACGAGGCCCCCGTCAGCAGGCGGGGGCTTTTGCGTTCTGGCGTGATCTAGGTGGCGGCGGTTTCAGGATGACCTGTCGGCGGGCAACCAGAAGGCCACCCGCCGACAGGCCCGGCGCTTCGCGCGGACGCCCCTAGGGGCGGTGGCACCGGCGGTCAGGGAAATGGAAGTCCTCGATCTCAGGTCACTTATTTCGTTTGGGAGGCAAATGGCCTTTCAACTCGCGTGCTCTCAGATCATCCAGAACGTCGGCAAGATTTGGATCGTTCTCAAGTGTGGATATATGTACATGGGCAAGCGGGCCTCTTGGTCCTTGTACTCTCCTGAGAAAAATCGGACCAGACCAATGCGGGCCTTGATTTGAGATCGCCATAACCGACCCGGACATGATCTCGGTTGAAGTATGTGGACCCGGTTCCGGTTCTCTCATCGTAAATGAGTAGCACTTCATGCAAACATTTCTGAGGTCTTTGGACAGACAAGCGATGGACTGAGCAAACGGAAAAATTACCCCTTCATCGACTTCATCAACAGTGTATCCGCGAAATTCAAATTTCTGGTGCTCGCGGAGCCAGTAAGCGTTCCCCTTGCGTCTGATTTCGACATGGCTCCGAATTACATGACCATCTCCGCCTGTTCGCCAAGACGGTCGATACGCTTCCCAATTTTCACCGACTAAGCCAGCAAGACTTTGATACGGCCTGAATTCGATCTCGTTGAAATGCCTTAGGAGACTGTCAGCGAAGCGCTCCCCCGAGTTGCGTGGAACACCGCCTAAGCCCCGCGTTGTGATCAATGGCCCTTTGTCCCATCCGAATGAGAAGAATGCGTAGAGGACTCGCGCTTTCTCCCACGATGGTATGTGGCCCTCATTGGCCATCTTCGAAAGCGTTCCGACCGAGATACTGAAGCTGTCTGCGCTGGTGTCAGGTCCGACTGCCAGCCACCATTCTATGCAGGCATCACATGCCGTTCGGTAGGACATCCCTGGACTGTCGCGAATGAGGCGAACGGCATCCGCCAGCTCCTCGCGCTGAGCTTTGGTGCCAGTGTAAACCAGAGTTGCTTCGTCGACTTTCATGGCAGGACCGTTCAGAATTTGTTCAGCGAAGTGAACACATCGCCTTGCTGGTCGCAACGACCTTTCATCCAACTCGGGTTAGGAATCGTGCATTGAAACCAGATCAGAAGGAGACAGCCATGTCTTGGCAGACCAACAACCCAACCTGGAAAGGTGGCTATCATGGCCATCAGTTGCCGAGCAATGCCACTCAGCAGCAGATTCACGATCACAATCAGGGTCGTGCTCAGGCGGAAGCCGACCGGCAGAAGAAGATGGCAGAGGCCTACAAGCCGAAGAAGTGATGACATGTTACTTCAAGGGTTGTCCCACTGATAGTGGGGCAACCCTTCTGCGAGCTGGAGAAAACGCTTGCGGTAGTACCCATGGGCTGCTTCGATCAGATCAAAGCTAGCTAACAGAAAGAGAGGCCTCCTGCATGCCAGTTTTCAGATTTAGTAGTGTTATTGCGGCACTTATTTTTGCTTCTGTGCCGATTGCCAGTTTTGCAAATGAGAGCGCTCAGGTTACTCCGGAAGAAGGTTTTTGGAGTGGGGGCTTCAGAAGCTCCAACGGAGGCAATATCCAGTTTGCCATTACGGCAGTTGATCTTATTGGAAAGCTCGAAGTAGAAGCTCGTAACTGGCAAGGTCTTCGGGCAGTATACAATTGCGAGTATGTTTTTGCTGTAGATGGTGAAGACGCTAGTGAGATGTATCTGAATGAAGCCGCAAGTTTCCAATCAAACGAGTGTCTTCCAAAGTTTCCCATGACACTTAACCGAGTGTCAGACGATATTCTGAAAGTAACTTTTGATTCGAGAATTGGCGGCCTAATAGGAATTCCCGAAATTGAATTGTCAGCAGGGCTTCGTCCGCTGCGGGATCAGGATCGTGTCGATTTGTCCGCCCCGATAGACATCATTGGGCTGAAGCCAGGAATGCTTAGACAAGAGATCAGCGAAATCCTTGAAGACAGGGGATACTCCGTGCTCGAAAGCATTGATGATGCTTTCCGAGGCCCAAACTATGTTATTGCCATGGATCGCTGGACTAAAGGTGAGGTGGTTCCAGAGGGTGAACAATACGCTGGTTCGCCGCGAGATGAGATTTCGATTGTCTTCAGCTCCACGAAGCCTTGGATGGAACAGGATCATCGAGCGGTTACTATTCGCCGTGGCTTGATACCTGGGCCATCTGCCGGACTGACAATTTCTGCCTTCCAACGGTCAGTACAGCAAAAATATGGGGCCGTTGTTGGCGATTATGGCGGGAGCATACTGTACTCACGCCAAGGAAGCATAGCCGAGAGAGCATCGGATTGCGGAGAAGGGACACTTCAGGCGCTGAGTCCCACAATGGCTAACCTGAGCACTCGAAATCTGAATGGGGATTCTTTCTCGTTCTCTCCATACTGCATGGGCGGTGTGCATGTAGGCCTGCGCAGTGATCGGGCGACTGGCCTTCTCCAAACTGGAACCATTACTGTCGGATCGGTTGATGAAACTTGGCAAGAGTTTTGGGAGAACTGGTCGAAGCAAGAGTATGATCAGATTAACACGGTCCTATCTGCGCTGAGAGGCGGTGGAGAAGGCCCGGAGCTTTGAGGTCCTGCCAAGATGAAGTCCCCAAAATCCTTAGCGCTCCTGATCTGTGTGCTTCCGATGTTGTTTCCAGGCGTGGCTTATTCGCAGACGGCCTGTGAGGAAACGCTTGGAAGCGATACCTGCTTCTACATGCCGACGGGGCAGCAACTTGCGATCCCAGCACGTAAACCATCAGTACCACCTCTGCCACCTCCCAAGCCTGTGATAATCACACCGGAGATCGCGGTTCAGCTCACGCGCCCCGCTACGTTTGACGCAATATATGCGAATTTCATGCGTCGAGCACGGGACTACTATGACGTGGACTCAACAGGCGTTGCGTTTCTAGCGGAAACTGCGCTGTCAGCCTATGCCATTGCTGGGGGACGCAACAGCACAGTGAGCACTGTAGTGACTGAAGGGACGGATCTCCTCATGGGAGAAACAAACCCTGAAAATGCCACTGAGGTGCTAATCAACTTCCTAGACTCTGCCTTGAAGGAAGTTGCTGGTGGTATGGTTGAAACGGCAGCTTCTCGCGTCCCGCTAGGAAAGCAATTTGCCGAACCCATTGGAAAATCTGTCGTCGCAGCGGCTGACACATCGGGTACGCTTGCTGCTATGTTTGTGTTTGCCGTAGCTGATACATTTGGGGAAGGGCCACAAACGGTTCCGCCAGCTCTTATCGAGCAGGAATTGCTCAACATTAGGTCAAAGTGTAGCATCGGTTCAATTGTTCGCTCTGTACCAGGTATGTTCATCTCTCCACGGAACAACGAGGTCCATGTTAGGCTCGGTCTGGCCCATTGTGATTGGCAAGACGGAACTATGCCTTTTTGCTCATCTGAGGGCTGTCAGCTAAGAATATACCGTGTTTCAGGGGATGACTTTGTCCTCTTGGAGACGCGGCTGGAAGGCAGCGGTCGGGACCGGGAAGTGCCTGAACTGGTGCGTGAGCAGGTTCGAATAGCTACGACTATTGAAAGAGAGATGCAGAGAGAGGCTTCACGCCGCAGGCAGTGTTCTCCCGAGAACATTGAAGCGCAAAAGCGACAGTACGGTTTTGTGGGCTTGGTCTTGCAATTACATTGCGAGCGCTATCCCAACGGTTGTCGTTTTTCATAAATAGGTTCAGCACTGGCCATTGTTTTCATTGACACGCGCTTGTCACAAAAGACTTCAATACTGATCGCCAAACAGTTCGGTGCGTTGCAAAACCGTCAGACACCGGTTCAGCGCGTTGCAGGAGGCAGGATCGGTCATGGACCTGGAATCCGTTCCGAAAGGCGTGTGGCAGAAGGCCGAGGAACGGGCGGCCTTGCTTCGACCACTTGCCGCGCTCCATGAAGCACCAGCGCATCTTGTCCGCGCTGCAGCGATTGATCTGAAAATTTCCGAACGTTGGGCCTACAGGCTGATCCGCCGGCTCCGTGAAGAAAACGGCGCGGTCACCGCGCTCTTGCCGCGCGATGGCCGCGGTGCTCCGCGCAAGACGCGGATCGCGGGGGATCGGGAAGCGATCATCGGTCATGTCATCGAAGGCCACTATCTCAAACGGCAGAAGGCGCGCCCCTCGGAAATCGTGAGGGCGGTTCAGGTCGAGTGCCGCAAGGCGGGGATTTCGTCTCCTAGCGAAGCCACGATCAGGCGACGGGTTAACCTGATCGACAAGGGTGTCGCGTCACGGCTTCGCGAAGATGATCCGGACACAAAGCCGATCCTCGGCGCGACCCCGATCCCGAAATACCCGCTCGACGTCGTGCAAATCGATCACACGCCGGTCGATGTCATTTTGGTCGATCCGTTCGAGCGTCTGCCAATCGGGCGGCCATATCTGACGGTTGCGATTGACGTGATGAGCCGGATGATCGCGGGCTTCCATCTTAGCCTTGATCCCCCTTCCGCCGCGAGCGTCGGCCTGTGCCTCGCCCACGTCGCTGACGATAAGAAAACCTGGATGACAGCGCGCGGCGTTACGGATGTGGAGTGGCCGATTGCGGGAAAGCCAAAGAAGATCGGCGTAGACAATGCCGGCGAGTTCCACTCGCAGGCTTTCGAGCGCGGGTGCGCGCAACATAATATCGAGATCGAATGGCGACCGCCGGGGCAACCTCAGTTCGGTGGCATTGTAGAGCGTGTGATCGGCACCCTCATGCGGCGCATTCACAAGTTGCCGGGCACGACATTTTCCAACACGGCGCAGCGCGGCGCATACGACAGCGAAAGACAGGCCTGCCTGACCCTTGAAGAACTGGAACGCTGGCTGACGGTTGCGATTTGCAAGGATTATCACCTGTCCGGGCATCGTGGGTTGGACGGGGCCACACCTCTTGCCCGGCTGAAGGAAGGTCTCGTATCCTTGAGCCGATCTGGCGGCAGCATCGCTATCCCGCGTGACATGCGCAGCTATCTGATCGACTTCCTTCCGGTTCTGCGTAGAACGTTGCAACGCGACGGATTCACCGTAGATCATATTCGCTATTTCTCGAACGCCCTGAAACCGTGGATCGTCTCGCGCGACGTCCGGACGGAGGGACATCTGATCCTGCGCCGCGACCCACGAGACCTTTCGCGTGTTTATGTTCTCGACCCTTTCGACGGTTCCTGGCTCGAAGTGCCGTATCGCACACTCTCCCGACCGTCGATCACGCTCTGGGAACATCGGGCAGCGCGACGACGTGCCCAAGAACGCAATGCGGCGACCGTGGACGAGGACAGCATTTTCACCGCCTTCGCGGAAATGCAGGAGATCGAGCGCAACGCGGCCCGGCTCTCCAAGGGTGCCCGCCGCCGTCGGTCGCGACCGGTGCTGGATCGACAATCTCCTTTGGCGAAGCAACCGGAGGCTCTCGGCCTGGGCGAGCTCGCGCAAGATCAACCGGACGCTCCACCGCAACCATTCACCGACATTGAAGAGTGGTAGGGCAGATGGACCATCTTCGACCCGAAGCCCGACGCATCGCGGAAAAGCCTGCTATCGAACGGCTCGATTGTTTCGCAACCGACCGCTGGATCGGCTATTCCCGCGCGCAGGATGCCCTGAAACGCATGGACATGCTGTTGGCGACGCAACCCGGCCGTGTTCGACCGCAGAACATGCTGGTTGTCGGGCCGAGCAACAACGGCAAATCGACCATCGCCGAGAAATTCCAGCGCCAGCACCCCCGAAGAAGTTCGGAAGAAAGGGACCGACATATCTTTCCGGTCCTGTCGGTCCAGATGATGCCGGACGTGACCGCGCCCCGTTTCTACGCACAGTTGCTTGACGCATTGGGATCACCTCTCGGGAACATCCGAAAGACCGACCGGCGCAATGCACTGACACTGAATCTCATGCGGGCATGCGGGGTGCGGCTGCTCGTCATTGACGAGTTGCACAACCTGCTTTGCGGCCCATCATCGCGGCAGCGCGAAATTTTGGGGCTCATCCGGTATCTGGGCAACGAGCTGCGTATCCCGATTGTCGCGCTTGGGACCAAGGATGCATGGCTGGCTCTCCGGTTGGACGACCAACTCGAAAACCGCTTCCAGCCCTTTTTGCTATCGATGTGGGGTGACGATGCCGAGACCGGGCGGCTGCTGGCCAGCTTCGAGACAGTGATCCCCCTGCGCGGGCGGTCCGGTCTCGGTCTGCCTGCGTTGCGCAAGGTGATTGTGGAGCGCTCGGAGGGCCTGATCGGAGAAATGCACCAGCTTCTTTCGAGCGCAGCAGCGCATGCCCTGACGGAAGGACGGGAACGCATCGAGAGAGAAGACCTGCTGGGCTGCCCTTTCCAGGCACCCTCCTACCGGCGGCAGATGATGGAACGGGAACTTCGGGCATGACGGGGGAACCCGCATGGCCGCTGCACCCGCCCCCCAAGGAGATCGAGACTTTACGGCAATATGTGCAAAGCCTAGCCCGTCTCTATGGCGTCACCTTCGAAAGCTTCTGCTATCATGCTCTCAAGATTGCGCATGCGGATGAAGAGGCCCGCTCCTTCACGCAACCCACAGAGGATGTCTTGGAGCGCCTCGCTGTCGGGCTTGGTATTCCAATCGATGAATTGCGCGGTTTCGAGGCGCGCCGTCGCCGCAATGTCGCACGCCTATACGCGGAACTCGAAGCATGGATAGCCACGCCCGAGGGCCGACAAAGATATGAGTGGGCTTTCCCGCCAAAATCGTAACATTTGGGCACACCCGTGAGGGACGCATGAATGTGACAGCAGAAAATGTCACAAATGAGTGGCGCAACAGGCATTGTGACAGTATCAGGAATATAGCCACCCTAAAGTGACATTTCTACATGCCCAAGATCGGTTACGCCCGCGTCAGCTCAACAAGTCAGGATCTCGAAATCCAGAAAGCCAAACTGAAGGCGGCAGGCTGTGAAATTGTCCGCGCCGAAACCGGCTCTGGAGCATCCCGTGACGGTCGCACCGAACTGGCAACCGTCCTGGAGTTTTTGCGTGCAGGTGACGAGCTGGTCGTGCATCGCCTCGACCGCCTTGGGCGGTCAACCCGAGACGTTCTGAATCTGGTGCATGAGTTGGATGCGAAGGGCGCGTCGTTGC
>NZ_JBLZMW010000034.1:0-15259 GCF_048553275.1 Pacificoceanicola niger | reverse complement strand
GGATGCGGCGCTGAAACTGGCAAGGGGCGAGGACGTGGCGCAGAAGGTCTATATCCCCTTCGAGCTTGTGACGCCGGATAACCTCGCCGACTACACCTCGAAGAACTGAGGATCGCACGACGCGGTCTGCGGGCGGAGCCATGGGGGCTCCGCCTTCCCGGCTTTTACGCCAAACCGGATTTCGGTGCTTCCGCATGGTAGCATCGGACCAGCGACTGGTCGGTCACGACGCCATCGGGTGGTTTTGACGAGGTCGCACAAAAGGGAGGGAATATGATGTCCGAGGTGTCCCATGGGATCGGCGGTCTGACGTTCGACGCGAAGAAACGCGGCTGGCCGAACGAGATGAACGTGTTCATCGCGCTGATCGCCATCATCGCGATTTTTGAGCTTCTGGGTCAGGTGCTGCCCTACATGAACGGCCAGAGCCTGCTTTTCGATTTCAATACGGCCAGGGACGGCACCATTCTGAACATGGTGCGCCTCAAGATCATCATTCTTCAGGTGTCGATCATCGGCATCATCGCCATCGGTTCGACCCAGGTGATCATTTCCGGGGGCATCGACCTGTCGCCCGGATCCGTCGTCGGGTTGACCGCGATGGTGGCCATGAGCTTTGCCCAGACAGCGCTGGTCAACGGCAACCCGAACCCCAAGGCGGTCTTTGGCGAGGCCTGGATGGATCTGGCGGTGATCGTGCCGATCCTTGTGGCGCTTGCGGTGGGCGTGCTGGCCGGGCTGATGAATGGTCTGCTGATCGCCTACACCAAGATCCCGCCCTTCATCGCCACGCTCGGCATGATGGTGGCGGCCCGCGGCGCGGCGAAGTGGTGGACCAAGGGGCAGCCGATCTCTTTCCCCACCGAATCCTTTGCCGCCATCGGCAACGGCATGGCGGGTTGGTCGCCGGTGGTGATCTTCATCGGCCTCGCGATCCTGTTTCACTTCGTGTTGAAATACACCGTCTACGGCAAGCACACCTATGCCATCGGCTCGAACGAGGATGCGGCGCGCATGTCGGGCATCAAGGTCGACCGCCACAAGGTGCTGGTCTACACCATCGCCGGGATGCTGGCGGGCCTGTCGGCGCTGGTGCTGGCCTCGAAGAACCTGACGGCTCAGGCTGGCATGGGCGTGATGTATGAACTCGATGCCATCGCCATGACCGTGATCGGAGGCGTGTCGTTGGCCGGTGGACGCGGCTCTATTGTCGGCACCGTGCTGGGCGCGCTGATCTTTGGCGTGATCATCTCGGGTTTCACCTACCTTCGGCTCGACGCCTACTATCAGGAAATGGTCAAGGGCGGGATCATCGTGGCTGCCGTGGTTCTCGACCAATGGCGCCGCCAGCGCGCCGCAATGCGCGGATAAGGGAGAGAGACGATGAGCGACGTACAGACAGACATCCATAGCACCGACTTCTCTCATGGCGCGGCGCCGTCGGGCGAGGTGATCCTCGAAACCCGTGGCCTGACCAAGCATTACGGCGGCGTCCATGCGCTTCAGGATGCGAATTTCACCCTGCGCAAGGGCGAACACGTGGCGATCATGGGCGACAACGGCGCGGGCAAATCCACCTTCGTCCGGCAGATCACCGGGGTCGAACAGCGCACGCGCGGCGAAGTCATCTTTGACGGCAAACCCGTGCATTTCGAGAACCCGATGGATGCCCGCAATGCCGGCATCGAGACGGTCTTTCAGACTCTGGCCCTCGCCGATCAATTGGATGTGCCCGACAACCTGTTCCTGGGCCGCGAGTTGGTGAAGTTCAAGTTCGGGCCCTTCTCGATCCTCGACTACAAGGCGATGCGCGAGCGCACGCTGGGGGCGCTGGAGAAGACCGGCGTCAAGATCCCCAACATTCGGGGCACGATCGAGCGCATGTCCGGCGGCCAGCGGCAATGTGTGGCCATCGCCCGCACCGCGACCTTCCATTCCAAGCTGACCATCATGGACGAGCCCACGGCGGCGCTTGGGGTGCAGGAAACCGCACAGGTCGAAAACATCATCCGCACGTTGAAAGAACAGGGGGAACCCTTGATCCTCATCAGCCACAACATGCGGCAAGTCATGGACCTCTGCGACCGGATCGTGGTGTTCCGCCGTGGGCGCATCTGCGCCAATCTCGACATTCGCGGCAAGGATATCACCGGCGAGGACGTCGTAGCCTATATAACGGGGGCGAAGACCCAGCCGGAATACGCCGACGCAGCGTGAAGACCTGCCGGGGGCATTGCCCCCGGCGATCTTGCCAATCGCGGCGCTGATGCGCCGCCTTGCAAATCTCTGGTCAGGAAGGGAGCCGGTGTGAAACTCGGTCTCGTTGGATATGGCTTTGGCGGCCGCTGGTTCCACGCGCCCTTCGTCCGGGCGTCAGGGGCCGAGATCACAGGTGTCGTGGCCCGTGCGCCAGCCACCGTCGCCAACATTCGGGCGGACTTGCCCGATGTTCCCGTCTTTTCCAGCCTCGGCGAGATGATCGCCGCAGGCGTCTGTGAAGCTGTGACCATCACCACCCCTCCGCAAACCCGCGTGGCTCTGGTATTGGAGGCAATCGGGGCCGGACTGCATGTCATGGCCGACAAGCCCTTTGCCTACCACATCGAGGACGCGCGCCGCATGATCACTGCTGCCGAGGCCCGGGGTGTCGTGCTTACCGTGTTTCACAATCGCCGCTGGGATGCCGATCTGCGCACCTTGGCCGCGTTGATCGAACAGGACGCGCTCGGCCCAATCAGCCGTGTGCACAACAGGATGGATTTCCCCTCGCTCGACGGGCTTTTGCCCGGACCCGAAGGCGGGCTCCTGGGCGATTTGGGCACGCACATCGTCGATCAGATGCTCTGGTTGCTTGGTCCGGCCGAGGCGGTTACCGCACAGCTGGTCGACGGCGCGGTGCCCGGCGGGCGCACCGAGGTGAGCTTCGCAATCACTCTGCGCCATGTCAGTGGCGCACACAGCCATATCGAAGCGAGCAAAGCCAACAACCTCTTTGCCCGTGATCTGCGCGCATATGGTGCAAAGGGGGCCTTTGTCGTGCAAGGTGCCGATGCGCAGATCAGAGCGGTATTGAACGGCGATCTGCCGGTCGAAAACCACCCTGCTTGGGGGGCGGAGCCGGAAGCCAGTTGGGGCACGCTCCACACTGCTGAGGGCGCCCGCCGCATCCCGTCGGTCCGCACCCGCTATGTCGAAATCTATCAAGCATTCGTCGATGCGGTAAAGGTGGGCACAGCTCCGCCAGTCAGCCCCGAAAGCGCTCTGCACACGGTTGCAGTTCTAAACGCCGCGCGGGGGAGCGCCGCGCAAGGCGCCACAGTTACACTATGAACCCTTTCTCAAGGAGACGAGAATGACCCTTCGCATTGCAATCCTGGGCGCTGGCCGGATAGGACAGGTCCATGCACGCGCCATCGCTTCGGTCCCGGGTGCGACGCTCGTCGCAATCGCGGACGCGGTCGAGGCCGCGGCGCGGGCCCTTCACGATCAGTATGGTTGCGAGATCCGCACCATCGACGAGATCCGGCAAGCCGATGACATCGACGCGGTGATCATCTGCACACCCACCGACACCCATGCCAACCTGATCGAAGACTTCGTCAAGGCTGGCAAGGCGGTGTTCTGCGAAAAGCCCGTCGACCTCGACGTGGCCCGCGCCCGTCAGGTGATCGAAACCGTCGCCGCCGAAAACGGCACGCTCATGGTCGGCTTCCAGCGCCGCTTCGACCCGGATTTTCGCGCGCTCAAGGCCGCCATCGACGAGGGTCGCATCGGTGAGGTCGAGATGGTCACCCTGACGTCGCGCGATCCGGGCGCGCCGCCGCCCGCCTATATCCAAAGCTCCGGCGGCATCTTCCGCGACATGACGATCCACGATTTCGACGTGGCGCGCTGGCTCTTGGGCGAAGAGGTGGAAACGGTGATGGCACAGGCCTCGGTCCTGACCGATCCCGAGATCGGCAAGCTGGGGGATTACGACAGTGTCAACGTCATCCTGCGCACCGCGTCCGGCAAGCAATGCACTATCACCAACACCCGCCGCGCCACTTACGGTTATGACCAGCGGATCGAGGTGCACGGCTCTGCCGGGTCCGTCTCGGCGATGAACCACCGAGAAGCGAATATCGAGATCGCAAATGGCGATGGCTACACGAAGCCGCCGCTCCTGAACTTCTTCATGTCGCGCTACACCGCTGCCTATGCCGCCGAAATCGCCGCGTTTGTCGAGGCGGTTCAAAGCGGTGCCGCGACACCGACAACCGGTCTCGACGGGCTGCGTGCGCTTGAACTGGCAGATGCCGCTTTGCAATCCGCCAAGACAGGTCAAGCCGTCACCTTGTCCGCAAACTGAAACGATACCCGCGCCGGGTCACCAGCGATCCGGCGCCTTTACTGACGGGAGCCTTCCCATGTCGAAACCCTTGGACGTAATCACGATTGGCCGCGCGGGCGTTGACCTGTACGGCGCGCAGATTGGCGGTCGGCTGGAGGACATGTCCTCCTTCGACAAATACATTGGCGGGTCGCCCACGAACATCGCCTGCGGGACGGCGCGGTTGGGATTGCGGTCGGCTTTGATCAGCCGGGTCGGTGACGAGCACATGGGGCGGTTCATCGTCGAACAGTTGCGGCGCGAGGGGGTCGAAACGAAGGGCGTCGTGACCGATCCTGAGCGGCTGACGGCCTTGGTGATTCTGGGCATCCGCGATCAGGAACAGTTTCCGCTGATCTTCTACCGCGAGAATTGCGCCGACATGGCGCTGTGCGAAGACGACATTGACCCGGACTTCATCACCTCTGCCCGGTCCGTCGTGCCCACCGGCACCCATCTGTCCCACAAACGCACGCGGGCGGCGGTGCTGAAGGCGCTGACCATCGCGCGTGAGAACGGGGTGAAGACCGCGCTGGACATCGACTACCGCCCGAACCTGTGGGGGGTGCTGGGGCATGGTGATGGCGAAAGCCGCTTTGCCGAAAGCGCCGAGGTGACGGCGCAGTTGCAAAGCACGCTCCACCTGTTCGACCTGATCGTCGGCACCGAGGAGGAATTCCACATCGCGGGCGGCACGACCGATACCATCGCCGCCTTGCGCGCCGTGCGGGCCGTCAGCGGCGCGACGCTGGTCTGCAAGCGCGGGCCGATGGGGGCCGTGGCGTTCGAGGGTGACATCCCGGACAGCCTCGACGATGGCCAGACCGGCCCCGGCTTCCCGATCGAGGTGTTCAACGTGCTTGGGGCAGGGGACGGCTTCATGTCCGGGCTGCTCAAGGGCTGGCTGGACGGCGAGCCGTGGCCCGTGGCGCTGAAATACGCCAATGCCTGCGGGGCCTTTGCCGTGTCGCGGCATGGTTGCACGCCGGCCTATCCCAGCTGGGAGGAGCTGCAATTCTTCTTTGAACGCGGCCTCCTCCAGCCCGACCTGCGCAACGACGCCGAGCTGGAGCAGGTGCATTGGGCGACCAACCGCCACACGCGCCCCGGCGCGCAGGCGGAGGTCTTGCGGACCTTTGCCTTTGACCACCGGATGCAGCTGGAGGAGATGGCGGGGTATACACCCGAGAAGGGCGGCAAATTCAAGGAGTTGTGTCTCGACGCGGCGCTGAAGGTGCAGAACGGCCAGCCGGGCTATGGTATCCTGTGCGACAACCGGATCGGGCGGTCTGCCCTGCATCGAGCCAGCGGATCGGGTCTGTGGATCGGCCGCCCGACCGAGGATCCGGGCTCGCGCCCGATCCAATTCGAGAAGGATCTCGGGCTCGACTTTGGGCGCTTTAAGGAATGGGCGGTGGAGGATGTGGTCAAGCTGCTGGTCTTCTGCCACCCCGACGACGACGCGACCACCCGCGACCTGCAAGAGGAACGCGTCCTGCGCCTGTTCACGGCCGCCCGCCGCGCGGGGCTGGAATTCCTGCTGGAGGTGATCCCGTCCAAGGTCGGCCCGGTCGATGACACCACCACCGCGACGCTGATCCAGCAATTCTACGATGCGGGGGTCTACCCGGATTGGTGGAAGCTGGAGCCGTTCAAGACTGACGCAGCTTGGCAGAACGCGGTGGACGCGATTGAGCGCAACGACCCGCGCACGCGGGGCATCGTGGTGCTGGGGCTGGACGCGCCCGAGGAGGAACTGGCGGCCAGCTTTGCGCTGGCGGCGAAGCAACCGCTGGTCAAGGGCTTTGCCGTGGGCCGCACGATCTTTGGCGACGCAGCGCGGGCGTGGATGACGAGTGACATGAACGACCAGCAGGCCGTAGCGCAGATGGCGGAGCGTTTCACCCGACTGTGCAAGATCTGGGACGATGCGCGTGCCGGTGCACGGCTGAACGCAGCCTGAGGAGAACAGACATGACTGGAACAATCCGACTGACCGCCGCGCAGGCGATGGTGAAATGGCTTTCGGTTCAGATGACGGATGACGGCCAGCGCTTTATCGAAGGCGTCTGGGCGATCTTTGGCCATGGCAACGTGGCGGGTCTGGGCGAGGCTTTGCATGACGCGGGCGACAGCCTGCCGACCTGGCGCGGGCAGAACGAACAGACCATGGCCCATGCGGCGATTGCCTTTGCCAAGGCGTCGAAGCGGCGGCGGGCGATGGCGGTGACGTCCTCGATCGGGCCGGGGGCCACAAACATGGTGACGGCGGCGGCGCTGGCCCATGTGAACCGCATTCCGCTGCTCTTGATCCCGGGCGATGTCTTTGCCAACCGACGGCCCGATCCTGTCTTGCAGCAGGTCGAGGATTTCGACGATGGAACCGTCTCGGCCAACGACTGCTTCCGGCCCGTCAGCCGGTATTTCGACCGGATCACCCGGCCTGAGCATCTGCTGACCTGCCTGCCGCGTGCGCTGGCGGTGATGACCGATCCTGCCAATTGCGGGCCGGTGACACTGTCCTTCTGCCAGGACGTGCAGGCAGAGGCCTATGACTACCCGGAGGCGTTCTTTGCGCCGAAGGTCTGGCGCATCCGCCGACCCGAGCCGGATGTGGGAGAGCTGGCGGATGTGGTCGACCTGATCCGCGCGGCGAAAAACCCGGTGATCGTCTGCGGTGGCGGGGTGATCTACTCGCAGGCCGAGGAGGCGCTGGGGGCCTTTGCGGCGCGGCACCAGATCCCCGTCGTGGAAACACAGGCGGGCAAGTCGGCCTTGGCGCAGGCGCACCCGATGAACTTTGGCGCGTCGGGCGTGGATGGGTCAGCAGCCGCCAATGCCGTGTCCGAAAACGCCGATCTGGTGATCGGGGTGGGCACGCGCTTTCAGGACTTTACCACCGGGTCGTGGGCCTTGTTCAAGAACCCCGCGCGCCGGTTGGTGTCGATCAACGTCGCAGCCTATGACGCGGTGAAGCACGGCGCGGTGCCGGTGGTCGCCGATGCGAAAGTGGCGTTGGAAAAGATCGGCGCGGCCTTGGGCGACCACGCGGCCAGCGCACCCGATGCCAAGCTGCGAACCGATTGGTTGGACGCTGTCACCGCCCATTGTCAGCCGCGCGACGGTGGCGAGGGCTATCGTCCGCTCGATGCCGAGGTGATCGGCGCGGTGCAGCGCGCGACCGGTGAGGATGCCGTGGCGATGTGCGCAGCCGGCACCATGCCCGGTGCCTTGAAGCTGCTCTGGCAGCCCAGCCAGGCCGGCTATCACATGGAATACGGGTTCTCCTGCATGGGCTATGAGATCGCGGGGGCGATGGGGCTGAAACTGGCCAGCCCGGAGCGCGAGGTGATCTGTTTTGTCGGCGACGGCAGCTACATGATGGCGAACAGCGAACTCGCCACGGCGGTCATGCGCCGCGTGCCCTTTACCGTCGTGCTGACCGATAACCGGGGCTATGGCTGCATCAACCGCCTTCAGACGCTGGTCTGCGGCGGGCCGTCCTTCAACAACCTCTACGAGACTTGCAATGTCGAGGAACAACCGCAGATCGACTATGTCGCGCACGCGGCAAGCATGGGCGCCCATGCGGTCAAGGCGGCGGATATCGCGGCGCTTGAGGCCGAGATCGCCAAGGCGCGCGGGCGCAGTATCCCGACGGTCATCGTGATCGAGACCAACCCGGCCGAGGGTCCGGGCTTTGGCGATGCGGGTCACTGGTGGGACGTGGCGGTGCCTGCGGTCAGCGACCACGATGGCGTGAACACGGCCTACGCAGCCTATCTTGACGGCATGACGAAGCAACGGCTGGTCAACTGACCGCCTTTTGGGAAAGACACTGATATGACAGTGAAAATCGGCATCTCGCTAATCGCGTGGCAGAATGACGACCTGCCCGAACTGACCGCTGCCTTCACCACCGAAGGCGCGATGGAGGATGCAGGGAGGATCGGCTACATGGGGGTCGAGCGGGGCCGCCGGATGCCCGCCGATACCGAGGGCCTGCGCGCCTATCTCGACCGTTACGGCGTGTCCCTGTGTGGTGGCTGGTGCTCGGGCAACCTGATGGTGAATGATCTGGCGACGGAACAAGACGCCATCCGCCAGCAGGTCGATCAGTTCGCGGCCCTGAACGCGCCTTGCATCGTCTACGCCGAGTGTTCCAACACCATTCAGGGCGATCAGGGCACGCCGGTCTCCCGACGCCCCAAGCTGACCCGTGACGAGGTGCTGGCCTATACCGCCAAGCTGTCCGAACTGGCCAAGTGGTCGGCGGATCGCGGCACGCCGCTGGCCTATCACCACCACATGGGCGCGATGGTGCAGGATGCCGAGGACATCGACTGGCTGATGGAGGGGTCCACCCCCGATCTGCACCTGCTGTATGACACCGGCCACCTGCATTTCGCCGGGGCCGACCCCTTGGCCGTGTTGGACAAATGGGGTCACCGCGTGCACCACGTCCACTTCAAGGACGTGCGCCAGCCGGTGCTGGACTGGGTGCACGCGCAGGACAAAAGCTTTCTCGATGGCGTCGCCGCTGGCGTCTACTCCGTGCCGGGCGATCCCGAAGGTTGCATCGACTTTCAGGCCATCACCGACCGTCTGGCAAAGATGGACTACAAGGGCTGGATCGTCGTCGAGGCCGAACAGGACCCCGCCAAGGCCCCGCCCTACGAGTATTCCAAACTCGGTTTCGACCACATTGTCGAGATTTGCAACAAGTCCGGCCTGACCGTGGAGCAATAGGATGTTCGATCTGCGCCATCCCTTCTTCAATCCAGCTTGGCGCCGCGTCCTGACCGTGGTGTTGGCGCTGGGATGGGCGTTGGTCGAGTTGCTGACCGGCAGCCCGGGATGGGCGATGATGTTCGGCGCGGTTGGCCTGTGGGCGGGCTATGTCCTGGTGCTGACGTGGACCCCGGTCGATGACGAAAGGACCTCTGATGACTGATCTTCTTCGCAAACCCTTCGGCACGCACGGCAAGGTCCACGAGATCACGCCGCAGACCGCCGGTTGGCGCTATGTCGGCTTTGGCCTCTATCGGCTGCGACCGGGCGACGTGGTCTCCGAGCAGACCGGCGACACCGAGGTGATCCTCGTCATGGTCGAGGGCAAGGCAAAGTTCACCGGCGCGGGCAAGGACTGGGGCGAGCTGGGCGACCGGATGAGCGTGTTCGAAAAGACCCCGCCGCATTCCCTGTATCTGCCGAACGGCACGGACTGGACCGCCGAAGCCACGACCGATTGCATTATCGCCGTCTGTGCCGCGCCCGGCAAAGGCGGGCATGAAGCGCGCAGGATCGGCCCCGAGGGGATCGCGCTGACCCAGCGCGGCGAGGGCACGAACACCCGCTATATCAACAACATCGCGATGGAAAACGAGGACTACTGCGACAGCCTGCTGGTGACCGAGGTGTTCACCCCGGCGGGCAACTGGTCGTCCTTCCCCAGCCACCGCCATGACGAGGACGACTTCCCCAACATCACCTATCTCGAAGAGACCTATTACCACCGTCTGAACCCCGCTGACGGGTTCGCGGTGCAGCGGGTCTATACCGACGACTTGCAGCTGAACGAGACGATGGCCGTGCATGACGGCGACGTGACGCTGGTCCCGCGCGGGCACCACCCCTGCGGCGCGCCGTATGGGTTCGAGTTGTACTACCTGAACGTCATGGCCGGTCCGCTGCGGAAATGGCGGTTTATTGCGGCACCGCCCGTCGCGCATCTGATGAAGTGAAGAACGTCGCTCCGTGATGGGTCTTGAACAGGCCAAGGAGAAGCCGCTTAGGTAGGTCATGTCCAAGCCAACCTATTCTGACATAGCCCGGCTGGCTGAGGTCGGGCCTGCTACGGTCGAACGTGTTCTCAACGGGCGCGGTGGCGTGCGCCAGGAGACAGCCGAAAAGGTCATCCTCGCCGCGCGAAAGCTGGATTGGCCCGGCAGATTGCCGGAGCGGCACATGGGGATCCTGCGTCTGGAGGTCATCCTCGTCCGGCCGGACAGTTCGTTCTTTGCGCGGTTGGCGAATGCCTTTCGGCGCATCGCCGCCAGCCTCGATCCGGCGATACAGGTGCATCTGACCTTTATGGACGAAGATTGCCCAGACGATATCGTCCGCCGTATTGAAAGCCCGCAGTTGCATCGGTCCGGGCTTGTCATTGCTGCGCCAGGCAATCGGCGCATTCGCGAAGCGCTGCAGATGGCGCACGGGCAGGGGCTGCCTATCGTGCAAGTCGTTACGCGCAATATCGACGGGGCGCCCTTTGTCGGAATCGACAATCTTGCCGCCGGGCGTATGGCGGGGCGCATGGTGTCGCGGCTGAACTGGGCGCAGGGTAGCGTTGTTGCGCTGTGCCATAGCCAGATCTATCAGGTTCATCGGGACCGGATTGCCGGATTTTCGGACTACATGTTCTCCAATCCACGCCCGGGGCTGGTGTTCCAGGAGGTACTCTTCGGTCGGGATGAGGATGATACAAGCGCCGTTCAGGTGGCTGCGGCGCTGAAGACTTGGCCCGATCTGGTGGCCATCTACAATTGCGGCGGAGGAAATCCGGGCGCTTTGCAGGCCTTGGAAAGGGCTGGGCGGGACATCTTCTTCGTCGGGCACGAGTTGAACGACCTGACCGGCCGGGCGCTGTCACGCGGAACGGCTGATGTGATCCTCGATCAATTGCCAGAGGCGCAAGCGCGCCGCGCGACGGACCTGCTGTTGCACCAGATCGGTTTGACGTCGGACCCGGTCGACAACCCGCCGATCCGGTTCACAACGATCATGGCCGAGACGCTTTGATCTGATCTAATCAATGCAAAGCGGGCGTCCCGGAGGCAGGTCGGATAATCTGACTTCGCGAACAGGGAGGTCCGAACCATGCCGAGCAAGCTTTCGGTGCATGAACTTCTGTCCCGAAAAGGGCAGCAGAAATGGCTGCAGATGCATGTCGATAGTGGCGCAGAGGCCGCCGCCTGTGTCGAGGCGGGAATTCGCGTTCTGTCCTGCGAGCCCGATCACACCTTGGAGCCGATCCGCGCCGCCGCGCCGGGTGCCTTCATCTCTGCCGGGATGCCGCATGGGAGCGTTGCCTCGGCCACAGAGGCAGTCCGCGAAGGGTTCCGTATTCTCGAACGTGGCGCGGATGCGGTCTACTGCTCTCAATCCCCGACGTTCATCGAGGCCATGGCACATGAGGGTATCCCAGTGACTGGCCATGTTGGACTGGTTCCGAACCTCGCTGCATGGACGGGGTTCCGAGCGATCGGCAAGACGGCGGATGAGGCGCTGAAAGTCTTGAGCAAGGTGAGGGAGCTCGAGTCTGCTGGCGCTGCGTTCATCGAGGTCGAAGTCGTGCCTGTGGAACTGGCCGACTACATTACGCGCAGCACGCGCGCGATCACCATGGGCATGGGCTGCGGAGATGTATGCGACACGCAATACCTGTTCTCGTCCGATGTTCTTGGAACCCATTCTGGGCACTATCCCCGACATGCAAAGCGCTACGCTGATTTTGTAGCGCTCGAAGCCGAGCTGCAGGTCAAACGCGTGACCGCCTTCCGTGCCTTTGCCGAGGACGTGCAAGCCGGCAGCTACCCTCAGGGGGGGCACGAGGTCCGTATGGACGCTGCCGCCTACGACGACTTCCAAACCCGAGCTGACACCTTTTGAGGAAGACGAAGATGGACGATCTGAAATACGGCACCCGCGACAAGCGTGGCAACTGGGCCCCGAATGAACCGGCTGGCACTGCGCCGCTGTTCGTCTGGCCCCCGCAACCGGCCAAGCTGCTGGCATGGCTGCCGCATTACCTGTTCCCCTACAACGTCATGTTCTTTGTCTCTGCGCTGATATGGTGGCATTGGATCGTGCCGCCAATCGAGGTGATGCAGTCCTTGGCTTGGGGCTGGGTGCTGAAACTGTTCGTGGTGAACGTAGTCGCCGTCTTCCTTTGGTACGGTGCTTTCGAGCTTCAGCTTTATGCCCGCCGCACGCAGGATAACCGCTTCAAATACAATGGCAAATTCCCGTCAGAGCAGCCCTCGGACGTGTTCTGGTTCAAGAGCCAGAATATCGACAACATGCTGCGCGGGTTCCTGTCGGGCGTGCCGATCTGGACGGCGACACAGGTGATCGTGCTCTGGGCATTTGCCAATGGCTACGCGCCGTGGCTGTCCTGGGCCGACAACTGGATTTGGCTGGCGGTGCTGACGCTCTTGGTGCCGGTGATCCACGAATTCCACTTCTTCTGCATTCACCGGCTGATCCATACCCCGCTCCTCTACAAGTGGGTGCATTCCGTTCACCACAACTCGGTCAACCCCAGCCCTTGGTCGTCGCTGTCCATGCACCCGGTCGAACATGCGCTTTATTTCGCGACGATGTTCTATCACCTCATCATCCCGTCGAACCCGATCATTGCGCTGTATCAGCTGCATGTGGCGGGGTTTGGAGCAGTGCCGGGGCATGTGGGCTTTGACAAGGTCGAGATCACCGATGAGACTGCTTTGGATAGCCACGCCTATATCCACTACCTCCACCACAAGTATTTCGAGGTCAATTACGGTGATGGCCTGATCCCCATCGACAAGTGGTTTGGCACCTTCCACGACGGCTCGAAACAGGCCGATGAGGCGATGAAGGCCCGCTACCGCGCCAAGAAGGAACGGATTGCAGCCAAGAACGCCAGCCGCACCGCCGCCGAATAAAACCTGCCCCGGCGTGAAGCCGAAAAGAACCGTCATTCCGACGGACAGAGGAGATTTACCCATGCCTTGGATTGATGCCTGCGCAACCACCGATATCGAGGCCGAAGATGTGATCCGTTTTGACCACGGCGACCGCACCTTTGTGATCATCCGCGATCATCAAGATGGCTATTACTGCACCGATGGTCTGTGCACCCACGAGGATGTGCACCTATCCGACGGTCTGGTGTTCGAAGCCACCATCGAATGCCCGAAACATTCGTCGATCTTCGATTGCCGAACCGGAGAGGTGGAGACGCCCCCGGCCTGCGAAAACCTGTGCACCTATCCGGTCCGCATCACGAATGGGCGCGTTGAAGTCGACCTGTGACATCGCAACACGCTTCTCCGGCAATGTATTCCAGGGTGAGCCGGCACTCAAAAGGGAGGAAAACCATGAAGAAATTCGCATTCGCTGCCGGCCTCGCCGCGCTGCTGACCACTACCGCGCAGGCCGAGACGATCGGCGTCAGCATGGTCAGCTTTGACGACAACTTCCAGACGTGAGAACGGCGGTGAGAAAGTCGGCCAGGGTAGTGGCGAGATGATCCTGCTGCGGGCGGCGCAAAAGTCGTCCACCTTAAAGCCTTTCTGGTTGCAGGGAGGCTGGGAGGATTTTCACCGTGGACTTGTATCGGAAGGTTCGGCTGGCCTGCGCCGAGGGCATGAGCCAGCGAGAGGCTGCGCGCCATTTCAACATCTCGCGCGACACTGTGGCCAAGATGATGTCGTTCTCGACGCCGCCTGGATACCGCCGCACAGCGCCTGTGAAGCGTCCCAAGCTGGATGGCTACACCGAGATCATCGACAACTGGCTTGAGGGGGACCGCGGGGTCCATCGCAAGCAGCGCCACACGGCGAAGCGCGTTTTTGAGCGGCTTCGTGACGAGCATGGGTTCACCGGCGGCTACACGATCGTGAAGGATTACATTCGCGAGCGCGAACGGCGTGTCCGCGAGATGTTCGTGCCTTTGGCGCATCCTCCCGGTCATGCGCAAGCCGACTTCGGCGAGGCGGTGGTCATCATAGACGGCATGGAACAGAAGGCGCATTTCTTCTGCATGGACCTGCCGCACAGCGACGCCTGCTTCGTGCGGGCCTATCCGGCCGCGACCGCGGAAGCTTGGGTGGATGGGCACGTCCACGCCTTCGCTTTCTTTGGCAGGGCGCCGGTATCCGTTCTCTACGACAACGACCGCTGTCTGGTCGCAAAGATCCTACCTGATGGCACACGTCAGCGTGCCAGGCTCTTCAGCGGGTTCCTGTCGCATTACCTGTTCCGCGACCGCTACGGTCGCCCCGGCAAGGGCAATGACAAAGGCAACGTGGAAGGGCTGGTCGGCTATTCCCGCCGCAACTTCATGGTGCCGGTCCCGCGGTTCCCGAGCTGGGAGGCCTTCAACGCCTACCTGAAAGAGCAGTGCAGCAAACGTCAGGCGGATGTCCTGCGGGGTCAGTCAGAGACCATAAGGGACCGCCTCACGCGAGATCTGGCCGCCATGACCGAACTACCCGCCGCCCCGTTCGACGCCTGCGACCAGGCTACCGGGCGGGTCAGTTCCCAAGCCTTGGTGCGCTATAAGACCAACGATTACTCGGTGCCCGTGGCATACGGCCATCGCGACGTGTGGATCCGCGCGTATGTCGATAACGTCGTGATCGGCTGCGGAGGTGAAGTCATCGCCCGCCATCCACGCTGCTACGACCGCGAGGACATGGTCTTCGATCCAGTCCACTACCTTCCGCTCATCGAGCGCAAGAGTGAGCCATTGAAGGCGCCATTGGTTCGAGCACAATGGCGAACGCCCTGGATCAGGCGGCACCGCTGGCTGAATGGGACCTGCCGCCGGAGTTCGCGACCCTGCGCCGCCTGATGGAGGCGCGGATGCTCAAGGCCGGGCGCCGGGAATATGTCCAGGTTCTGCGCCTGCTGGAGACATTCGACATCGACGACCTTCACGTGGCCATCAGACGGGCCTTGCGCCTCGCTGCTGTCGGAGGATGCCGCATGACTGAGGCCCCAAAGATCCTGCTTGCCCACCATCTGAAGACATTGAAGCTACTGAACCGCGCCGGGTTTGCCGGAGGCTGATTGTCGTTAGTTACGCGGCCATGTTTTCAGTTTCCAGAGCTGCGTAGA
>NZ_JBLZMW010000033.1:0-17496 GCF_048553275.1 Pacificoceanicola niger | reverse complement strand
AGATTTGATCCGGGGGATCAGATCAGCCCTGAACGGCCGTTATCTTCTTGTCCTGTAACATTTCTCTGAACCAGTCACCGTCATAGCCTCGGTCGGCCAGAAGCCAGTTTGCCGATGGCAACGTGTCCGACAATGCCTGCGCGCCGCGGTAGTCGCTGACCTGCCCGGCAGTCGGAAACACCCGTTTTGGGCGAGTCACGGCGCCGCAGATCGCGTAGAGCTTGGTCCCTCTCGGGACATTTCCGGCGGACATGCCCTGCCGGGCAGTGGTTCATCCGGCCCGTGGTTCGACCGATCACGCGACCACGCCCCCGTTCGTCGGGGAATTGATCCCCCAGATCAATTCCTGACCCTCCTTACTTGCCCGCAGGCTGGAGGCCGTGCGGTGCGCCTTGAGATGGCTTGCGTCCAGTGCCCGGCAGGGCATCACGGAGTGATGGCCCGAGAGGGGATCATGACGGTGCTCGTCTCGGTGCCCCTCATCGGCCAGTTCGACCAGGATCCTGGCGAAGACGCCCATCTCGCTCCACCTGCGCCAGCGGTTGTAGAGCGTCTTGTGCGGGCCGTATTCCCCGTTCGGGTCGGCCTCGAACCGGTGGCGGCTCGACCCTCATCATCAAGCCAGCGCAAACCATTGCGATTAATGAAGATAATCCCGCCAAGCTCGCGCCTGTCATCCTCCCTCGGGCGACCACGGCTCTTCGGGAAAGAAGGGACGCAGACGCACCATCTGCGCCTCCGTGAGCCAGAACAAATCGCTCATGATGCAGGTCTCCACGACACCCCGGCATCACCTTTTCTGCCAAATCTCAATGAAGCCGGAGCCTAGCCTCCGCAGTCAATCAATATGGGCCAGATCAGGGTGATCGAACGCCCCGGACCGCTGCGCTTGACAGAAAACCCGGGTCAGGCCTTTACCGTCCGGTAATCCCCGGGAAGGCCACCAGAAGACCGACGGCAAGGATCTGCAGTGCGATGAAGGGCAGCAGTGCGCGAAAGATCTCGCCGAGGGAGATGTCCGGCGGGGCCACGGATTTCAGATAGAACGCTGCCGGGCCAAAGGGCGGTGACAGGAAGCTGACCTGCATGTTCATCGCGAACAGCACACCGAACCACACCGGGTCGAGGCCCAGCGATTTGATGATCGGCACGAAGATCGGCATCGTCAGAAGCGCGATCCCGACCCAGTCGAGGAAAGCCCCCAGCACAAACAGGATCGCCATCATCACCAGCACGATGACGGTCGGATTGTCGGAGATCCCCGTCATCAGGTCGGAGATGAAGCGGATGCCGCCCATCAGGTTGTAGACCCCGACCAGCGCGGTGGCCCCGATCCCGATCCAGACGATCATGCCCACTGTAGCCAGCGTCTGCATCGCGCTGTCGCGCAGCATGGCGAGCGAGAACTCACCCCGCAGCACGGTCGACAACAGCACACCGCCGACGCCCACGGCCGAGGCTTCGGTCACCGAGGCGATCCCGGCATAGATCGACCCGAGCACGAAGAACACGACCAGGAGAGGCACGATCAGGCCCTTGAGCAGCTTGATCTTCTCGGCACCGAGCATCGGCTCCGGGTCGGGAGGGGGTGCGATGTTGGGGTTGGAGTAGGACAGAACGAGGATGTAGATGACGTAGAACATTGCCAGCATGAAGCCGGGCAAGAAGGCCGCAGTGAACAGATCCCCGATCGAGACGTTGGCCGTCAGCCCGTAGATGATCAGCACGATTGACGGCGGCACCATGGTGCCGAGCGATCCGCCCGCGCAGACCACGCCGATGGCGAGTTTGCGGTCATAACCCTGCCGGAGCATCTGGGGCAGCGCGATCATACCCAGCAGCACGATCTCGCCGCCGATGATCCCGGACATGGCGGCCAGAACCACGGCGACAAAGATCGTCTGCACCGCCACACCGCCGCGCAACCGCCCGCCGATCAGCTTCATCGCGTCGAACAAATCGCGTGCGATGCCGGATCGGTCCAGCAGTGCGGCCATCAGCACGAACATCGGCACCGAGACGAAAACGAAACTTTCGACGAAGGTATAGATGCGCGAGGTGATGATCGGCACCGCCATGGTGCCATAGCCGAGCAGCGCAAACACCAGCGCGACCAGCAGCGTGACAAAGGCCAGCGGCATACCGGTGAGCAGCAACACCACCATAAGGCCGAACATCCACAGGGTCAGCGGGCCGATGCCGATGGCCATGAAGTCAAGAAGGGCACTCATGCGTCACGCTCCGGGGCGCCGTCCACGGGGGCGCGCAGGTAATTGAAGGCAAGGATCAGGAACTGGACCGCCATGGTCAGCAGGATGAGCAGCAGAAATCCCTTGACCAGCGCCGGGGTCGGCGGGTTCCAGGCAGAACCCGACGTTTCCATGCGAAAGCTGCCATTCGGCGTCCAGAAAGCCTTGGACACCATGATCCAGCAGGCAAAGGCAAAAAAGCCCGAGGCGATCAGCGACAGGATGGAAATGGCGACGTTCAGCCAACGTTTCGCGCGCGGCCCGATGGCATCATAGATCAGCACGACGCGGATATGGCTGTTGCGGGACACGCAGAACAGTCCACCATAAAGGAAGGCGAGGCCACACAGGAAGGTCGTGGTTTCATGTGCCCACAGCGTCGGTTTGTTGAACACGTAGCGCAAGAACACCTCAAGCAGCAGGATGCCGGCGGCCAGCACGATGCCTGCGGCGAACACATATCCGCCCTTGTCGATGATGCGCCCGAGACGGCCCGCTTCGGGTGCCGCACGCTTGGACAAATCGCTCATTTCTTACCTCCCTGCGCAAAGGTCACGGGGCGGACGGTGAGGCCCGCCCCGTTTCGGTTCACTTGATCAGGCCTTTGGATTCCAGGTAGGCGTTCAGGCTGTCATAGACCTTCTGGGCCATCTCGGACTGGCTGGCGACCTTTTCCCATTCGCCGCGCGCGATGCCGCGGAACTTGGCGCGCTCTTCTGCGGGCCAGTCGTGGATGGTCACCTCGCCTTTGGCTTTCGCCGCCTCGATCGCCGCCAGATCACGCTCTTTCAGAGCATTGACCTGCGTTTGCTGGAACTCCTTGATCGAGGCTTTGAACATCTGCTGCACGTCTTCGGGCAGCCCGTCCCACTTGGCCTTGTTCATCGAGATCTCGATCAACGGCAGTGAGTGGAAGCCCGGATAGACCGGATGCGTCGCCACGTCGTTCATGCCGACCTCCTGGTTGACCGAGAACACGGAATAGTCGGCCGCGTCGATCACGCCCTTGTCGAGCGAGGTATAGACCTCGGACGCAGGCAGGTTGACCGGGGCGGCACCCGCCGCGCGGAAGACGTTGGCGATCAGGCCCTCGGGGTTGCGCACCTTGAGCCCTTGCAAATCGGCCACGCCGTCAAGCGGCACCTTGGACACAAAGGCTTCGAGGCCCGGCGTGGACACGCCGATGAATTCCAGCCCGTAGGGGTTCAGAAGCTCGTTCATCAGCTCTGCCCCGCCGCCATTCTCGACGAAGTCGATCATCTCGGACGGGTCGGACCAGGCGCCCACCGGGTTGGCGATCAGGCCAAAGGCCGGGTCTTTGCCTGCAAAGTAGGACGTGTCGGTGATGTGGCCGTCAATGATGCCGGCGCCGACCGCGTCCTGGGTTTCCTTGTAATCGACGATGGAGCCCACGGGCAGCAGTTCGACGACGATGTTTCCACCGCTCATCTCTTTCAACGTCTCGGTCCAGCCTTGCTGGAACTCGAAGTTCGGATTGCCCGCCGGGTCCGACGATTGGAAGCGGAAGCTGTAATCCTGCGCGTTGGCGGCCATGACGGACAGGCCAAGGGCCAGCGCACTGGTGAGCAGAGTCTTGAAAGTCATTGGGGTCTCCTCCCTCTGGGTTGATCTCGGCGTGTCAGACGCCGGAGAAACGGATCTGCACCTTCATGGCGCGGGACTTGTCCGCCGCCAGATCGAAGGCCGCGACGGCGGCGTCGGCGTCGTGGACACCGGTCAGCAGCGGGGCGAGGTTGATGCGCCCGTCTGATATGATCCGCGCAGCGGTGGCAAATTCTTCGTGGAAGCGGAACGCGCCGCGCAGGGTCAACTCCTTGGCCACCGTCAGTTGCAGCGGCAGCGGGGCGTCGCCGCCCATGCCGACAAGGATCACCGTGCCGCCCGCCCGCGTGGCGTTCAGCAGCCCGCCAAGCGCCTGCGGTGCGCCGGAGCATTCGAAGCTGACGTCGATCCGGCCCTTGTCGCCCTGTAGCGGTGCCAGCGCCTCGGGCGTGGTGGCAAGGTTGATCGTCTCATCCGCGCCCATCGCCCGCGCCACGCCAAGCGGTGTGTCCGAGATGTCGGTCGCGATGATCCGCGTCGCCCCGGCCAGCCGCGCGGCAGCAATCGTCAGGCAGCCGATGGGGCCAGAGCCCGACACCAGCACGGTCTTGCCGACCAGCGAGCGTGCCTGCCGCACCGCGTGCAGACAGACGGCCAGCGGTTCGGTCATCGCGGCAAACGCGAGGTCAGTCTCCGGCGTGAACTGTTCCACCCGGCTTGCGGGCAGGGTCAGCGCCTCGCGGAACAAGCCCTGTTCATGCGGCATCCGCATGGCCGAGCCGTTGAAGCGCATGTCGAGACATTGGTTAGGCTGCCCCCGGAGGCAGTATTCACAGCACCTGCAGGGGCGTGATGGGTTCACCGCCACCTTATCCCCGACGGCCAGACCCTCGACACCCTCGCCCACGGCAGACACGACGCCGGACACCTCGTGCCCAAGCGCCATCGGCTCGCGCACACGGATCGCGCCGAAGCCGCCGTGCAGGTAATAATGAAGGTCGGACCCGCAGATGCCGCCATTGGCGACATTCACCTGCACTTCTCCGGGGCCCGGCTGCGCGGCCGGAGCCATGTCTTCGATGCGCAGATCACGTTCGCCGTGGATGACAACCGCCTTCATGAGTGCGGCTCGCTGACGACATTGATCAGATCGTCACCGCGCGCCAGACGGTTGATATTCTCCGCCACAGTGGCGGTGCGGCGTGCGATGGTGCCGTTTGTCCAGCCGGACATGTGCGGCGTGATCAACACGTTGGGGAGATTGCAAAACGGGTGTTTTGACGGCTGAGGGTTGGGATCGTCCCTCGAGGGATAGACGTACCAAGTATCGAGGATCGCGTTCAGGCGACCATCCTTCAACGCGGCAAACAGCGCATCCTCGTCGATCACCGGGCCGCGCCCGACGTTCATGACGATCGCGCCATCGCGTATGGCGGCGAGCACCTCCGCGCCGATCAACCCGGCTGTGCGACCCGTCAGCGGCAGCGTGTTCAGCAGCACATCCACCTGCCCGGCCATTTCAGGCAGCGCATCCAGTTCGTGTGTCGTGATCCGCGCATCTTCAACCGGCGAGCGGTTCGCCACATGGACCGTCATGCCGAAGGCCAGCGCGCGCTCCTTGACCGCCTTGCCGATGTGGCCGTGCCCGACGATGCCGATGCTCTGCTGGCCCATTTCGGTGCGCAGCCCGTCCGGGCCGCCGGCCCAGTAGTGCCAGTCGCCCTGCCGCAGCCGGGCGTCCGCATCCGCCAACGGCACGTGCCGCGACAGAAGGGCCGCCATGACGTATTCCGCGATGGCGTTTTCGTGCCCGAAAGCGTTGCACACGGCGCAGCTCGTGGGCAGGGCGTCCATGTCGACCTTGTCGAAACCGGCTGCGGGGAGCTGAAACAGCCGGGCGTTCTGTACACCCTTGCCCGCATAATGCACACCGACGACCACGTCAGCGCTGGCCAGCGCCTCAGCCTCGCCCGGGCTGTCCGCCGCGTCGGAGATCACGGTGATCTTGTGCGGCATGTCGAGCTGTTCTGACAGGCCCGGTTCAAACGTGGCGGCATTGGGGCCGTAAAAGACGATGTTCATCATGACCTCACAGCACCGAGATCATGCCGCCATCGGCATAGATGATCTGACCCGAAACATAATTCGACGCGTCTGAGGCGAGGTAGATACAGGTTCCGGCCAACTCCTCCGGAAGACCCCAGCGGCGCATCGGGGTGCGCCCTTTGACCCATGCGTCGAAGTCGGGGTTCGACAGCAGCGCCTCGTTCATGTCGGTGACCATGTAGCCCGGTCCGATGGCGTTGGCCTGGATGCCCAGCTCGCCCCATTCCGCCGCCATCGACTTGGTCAGCATCTTGATGCCGCCCTTGGCGACCGTGTAGGGCGCGACCGTCGCGCGGGCCAGCTCGGAGGTGAGCGAGCCAATGTTGATCACCTTGCCCTTGCCTCGTTTCGCCATGCGTTTGGCTGCTTCGCGGCCCACGACGAAGGCCGCCGTGAGGTTGATGTCCAGCACGCGCCGCCAATCGGCGGTTTCCAGCTCCAGCATCGGCTTGCGGAACTGGATACCCGCGTTGTTCACAAGGATATCGACGTCGACACCCTCTGCGTCCAGCGTCTCGAACGCCGAGACGATGGCCGCCTCGTCCGCCACGTCAAACGCCGAGGTCAGCACGTCAAAGCCCTGCTCGCGCATCTCCTGCGCGGCGGACTCCAGCCGGTCTGGATTCACACCGTTGAGAACAATGCGCGCGCCGGCCTGTGCCAGACCTTCGGCAAAGGCGCGGCCAAGACCGCGTGAAGAACCCGTGATGAGGGCGGTTTTGCCGGTCAGATCAAAAAGGGGATGGCTCATGAGACCTCCGAAACTCGTGTTGTCAGATCGCTGCGCTCGAAGAATTCCGGGCGCAGTTCGGTGCCGAGGCCTGGGCCTTCCATCGGGTAGACGTATCCGCCCTCGATGCGCGGCACCTCGGTCACCAGTTCGCGATACCAGCCGTTGTAAAAGGCTCGAACTGATTCCTGGATCAGAGTGTTGGGCTGGCTGAACGACATGTGGATCGCAGCGGCAAAGCCCACCGGACCGATGCAGTCATGTGGCGCGAAGGGGCGGTGATAGGTGTCCGCCATGGCGGCGATTTTGCGGCCTTCGGTCAGCCCGCCTGTCCAGCACAGGTCTGCCATGACCACATGCGCGGCGTCCCGGTCGAGGAATTCCTTATAGGCAAAGCGCGAGCCAAGCGTTTCCGATGCGCAAGTCCAGACCGACGTCGAGGCGGCAAATTCCGCCAGCGCCTGCGCGTTGTTCATGCGGATCGGATCCTCGTACCAGCGGGGCTGGTAGTCCTCCAGAACGCGGGCGATGTCCTTGGCCACCGGCAGGTTCCACAGGCAATGCAGCTCGACCATGATCTCCATTCGGTCGCCGACAGCCTTGCGGATCTGTTCGAAGGGTTTCACCGCCGTCTTCATCTGCTCAGCCGTGATGAACATGCCCTTGTTCTCGATCGCAGGCGGATCGAAAGGCCAGATCTTCATCGCGGTGATGCCCTTGTCGAGCAAATCTTCGGCCAGCGCACCCGCGTCGGTCATGAAGGCGTCGAGGTCCTCGTACTGACCCTCATCTCGGTTCCATGTATCGACCGGCTTGATCTTGTTGGTGCGTACGTAGCGTGTGCCGGCACAGGTATTGTAGATGCGGATCTTGTCCCACGACTGGCCGCCCAGCATCACATGCACGGGCTGCTCTGCCACCTTGCCAAAGATGTCCCACAGCGCGATGTCGATGGCAGAGGCGGCGCGGTATTCCACCCCGGTCGAGGCCTGCGCGTTTGGCAGGCTGACCATTTCCTTGTGCAGCGCCTCGATGTTCAGCGGGTTCTGGCCCACGAGCCGAACGGCTAGCGTATTGTGAATATGCGCCTCACAGGCTTCGGCCCCGTAGAAGGTTTCCCCGAGGCCGGTAATCCCGGCATCGGTCTCCACATGGACCCAAAGCACATTGGCGAATTCCTCGGCACGATAGGTGCGGATGGCGGTGATCTTCACGTCAGATGTCCTCCCTGCGCGTCCGGTCGGGCCGGTGCGTTCGTCACGGCAATGACTACCCGTCCCATTCGCGCGCAGCCACATATTGTGACAATTTTCTATGGATTGTCAGACAATATTGACGCATGATAGAGGAAATACACAGCTGAGGCCCTTCGATCCAATAGAATCCTCGAACCAACGCTGAAGGGAGGACTTCTTGACAAAGCCCATATCCGCCGAGCCGGGACTGGCCGAAATGGCCATGAAGGGCATTCGCGATCTGGTCCGCGCGCAAGGGTTGCGTCCCGGCGACACGCTGCCGTCAGAGGCGGCCCTTGCCGAACATCTGGGCATATCGCGCCCCGTGACGCGCGAGGCCCTGCGTGGACTGGCCACCTTGCGAATCCTCGACATCGGAGGCTCGCGCAAGGCGCGGGTGGCGGTGCCCGACGCGTCGGCCCTCAGCCTCGTGCTCGACCATGCGACCTATAGCCGGGGGATGAGCATCCAGCAGGTGCTTGATGTGCGCAGAACTCTGGAAATGCGTACCGTCGGCCTGGCGGCCATGCGTCGCAGCGATGCCGAGGCGACGGAGCTTCTGGACATCACCGCGCGCATGTTCACCGCCCTGGAAGGCGGGCACACCGCGTTGATGGAGCTGGATATCCGCTTTCATTCGGTGATCGCCCGAGCGTCCGGCAATCATCTCTATGCCATGCTGGTGGACAGTTTCTGGATCATCACCCGACAGACATGGGCCATCGGCTGGCGCTCGCGCGCGACTCACCAGAACCGCCGCGACAACATCAAATGTCACGAACGCATCGCGACCGCGATCATGGCACAGGACGCAAGTCGCGCCGAAGCTGCCATGTCAGAGCATTTCGACAGCGCCGTCACTGTGCTGCTGCGCGCCGGAGTGACCTGATACGTCGACATGCCTGTCGCGGGTTAGGATCTGGCCGTGGTCCGGAGGGGGATGACCGCCGAACGCCTGACGTCCGGAGAATGATCAAGAGCAAAGGCGTTCCCGGCTTGATCAACCGGATGATCCTTTCAGGGTTCGCGATGCCTCTGCGGGCAATTGATGAGATCGCCCCCGTGAGATGACGTGTTTGGCCAGAACGCGTGATGCCAGCTTGGTCACTGCAGCGAGTCAGCGCCGGCGAACGTTGGCATCCGCCATGCCGCGACCATCAAATCACCGCCTCCCGGTGTTCGATATAGACGTGATCATCGTTGCCTGCTTGTGCCGTGGCGGTGCCGAAGAACACGGATTTGTCCAGCCAATCATGTGGTCCGGCGGGCACTTCGAAGGACGCGCGGGTGCGGCCAAGGAATGCGCCGTCCGGCTGCGCGACCATCAAGCCCGCGTTCAGGATTGAAATGACGGTGCCGTCACTCAGTCGGATCAGGTAGCGCGCCTCGATGGCGTAAGAGCCGTCCGGCAGGCCCACGGCCCAATCTGCACCGCCTGGGATGATCTGCCCCTCAAGCTCTTCGCCTTGCAGGACGCCGCCGACAATGGGAAACACCGCGCGTTTGAGCCCATGGCTGGATTCAAACTCCTCCGCAGGGCCAAGATCGGCGCGGATCGCGGCGCAATAGACAAGGTCCGGTTTGGCCAGAGGTTGGCGTGCTCCGAGATCGACACAGCTCATGAGGTCCTCCTGCATTGTATCTGGCGCGGCCGTTTGAAGAACGCGGCGAACAGATCGGCCATGTCAGATGTTGCCAGATCATCGCTCACGTTTTCCACCGCGGCGCGGGCAATATCGGGCGGCAGGATCTCGCCGCCCGCGGCCAAGAGATCGGCCATGAACGCAGCCGTGAATTCCGGGTGCGGCTGCACGGTCAGCGCGGTATCGTCATAGGACAGCATCGCGTTGGCGCAGAAATCCGTGTGGCCAATGACCTCCGCCTCTGTGGTTGGCTGGATCATCTGATCCTGATGCCAGGCCATGATCGGCTTTGGCCCGGTCCCTGTCTGGAAGGATGTCGCGCCAACGGACCAGCCGCCGGAGAATTTCTCGACCGTGCCGCAAAGCGCCTGCGCCAGAATTTAGTGCCCGAAACAGATGCCAACGATGGGCTGTCCGCCGGCGTAGACCTGTCGCAGGAAATCCTCCAGCGGGGCGATCCACGGCAGGTCCTCGTAGACGCCATGTTTGGAGCCGGTGACCAGCCAGCCATCCGCCGCGTCGATGGAGGGTGGCAGTTCGCCGTCGAGCACCGCGTAGGTCTGGAACTGGAACCCGCGTCCGTCCAGAAGGGCGCGGAACATGGCATCGTAGTCGCCATGCTCCGCGGGCAGGGTTTCCACGGTGCGGCCGGTCAGGAGAATGCCGATCTTCATGCCAGCAAGGCCTCAAGATCGGGTGTGGCGGCGGTGAGCGCGCGAGCATACCGATCCGCGGCCTCGATGATCTCCGCCTCCGTCACGGTCAGCGGCGGCGATAAGGACGTCACCGGAAGGTAGGGCAGCGCGCGGGTCAGAACCCGTGCTGCGGTGGCATGTTTGGCCACGATCTTGTGCGGGGCGGTGCCCTGCGGGAAACCGGTGAATTCGACCGCCGCCATCAGGCCGACACCGCGAATATCGCCGACAAAGGGGCTGTCGCCGACGCGCGCACGCAGCGCGTCCAGCAGGACCGGCCCCAGCGTGGCGGCGCGGCCCGGCAGGTCTTCCTGTTCCATAACGTCGAGATTGGCCAAGGCAATCGAGGCGCCAACCGGATGGCCGGAATAGGTAAAGCCGTGCATGACCACGCCCATCTCTTCGGAGGCCCCTGCGAAAACCTCCCACATGCGGGTCGAGATGACCGAGGCGGACATCGGGAAATAGGCGCTTGTCAGGCCCTTGGCTCGCGACACGATGTCGGGGCGCAAGCCACAGGTGCCCGATCCGAACCAGTTGCCGGTGCGGCCAAAGCCCGTGATGACCTCATCGGAGATCAGCAGGATGTCGTGGCGGTCCAGCACTTCTTGCAGCTTGGCGAAATAGCCCTCAGGCGGCAGGAAGACACCGCCGGTGCCCATCACGGGCTCGGCGATGAAGGCTCCGATGGTGTCCGCGCCTTCGCGGGCGATCATCGCTTCGAGGTCGGCAATCAGGCGGTCGGTGTAGGCCGCTTCGCTCTCGCCGTCCTCGCCGAAGGCGAAATAATGCGGGCAGCTTGTGAGCCGCACCGTGTCCAGCGGCATGTCAAAGGCGGTGTGGTAGAATTTGATCCCCGTCAGGCTGCCCGAAGCGAGGGTCAGACCGTGATAGGCCCCCTCCCGCGCGATGATCTTTTTCTTCGCCGGCTTGCCGCGCAGGTTGTTGTAGTAGTTGACCAGTTTGACGGCGGTGTCATTGGCGTCCGATCCGGAGTTGCCGAAAACACCCGCGCCATGTCCGATCCCGGAACCGTGTCCAGGAACAGGCCCAGCAAGCGGTCGGCAAGGCGAATGGTCGGCTCGGCGGAGGCGCCGCCGAAGAAATGCTGAAAGCTGAGCTCTTGCATGGCCACGGCTCCGGCCTGCACCAGTCCCTTGCGGCCATAGCCGACGTTCACGCACCACAGGCCGGCGCCCATGTCCAGCAACGTCTGGCCGGTGTCCCGGGTCACGGTCACGCGCTCTGCGGCGGTGAAGATCGAGGGCCCGTTCTTTTGCAGGTCACTGATCGAGCTGACCGGGTGGAAAAGGCTCATCTGATCCATCTGAGTCAGGGAAAGAATTGCGCGTTCATTCATGGGGCGGTCCTTTCAGGATCAGGAAACCAGTCGGCGCAAGGCACGCACGGCCCTCTCGGGGATTGTGATGACGGGGCAACCGACACGCGGTTGCAAGAGTTTGGCGGCCCGCGCGAGGCTGAATTGCCCAAGCAGGACGACGTCCTGCGGGCCAAGGTCCCGGCAGGCGTCCAGAACGGCACGGTCGTGTCCGGGCCATCGCCGGATTGGAGCGCGGCCATCGCGCCCTCGGCCAGAACAGGTGTGATTTCGATGGTCTTGCCCCGCGCCTCTGCCATGGCTTCAAGCTCGCGCGTCAGCGCGGGCAGGGACGGCGGAAAGGTCACGACCAGCGCAATGCGCGGGCCACCCTTGAGCGCCTATTCAAAGGCGGCCACATTGGGACGCAGGACGGGAATGGCCAGGTCGGTCTTGACCGCTTCGAAAGCGGGGCCGCAAGCGGAGCAGGTGAAGAAGTTGGCGCGCGTGTCCTGCACCCCGCTGCCTGCGGCGGCATAGCGTCCGAGGGTCAGGAAACGGTCTGTCATCGCCTGATCCAGCGATCCGGCCCGGGCCAGATCCGCCGAGAGGGAGGCATCCAGCAGGTCGGCGGGCGCGGCTTCGGGCCATAGCCGGGCAAAGGCATCGCGGATCGGCAGCACCGATTCTTCGAGCGCGTGGATCAGGCCGATGCGGGGGGAGGGGGCTTGCTCAGACATGCGGGGCCTGCTTGCGGGCGCGCAGGGCGGCGATCAGCGCCTTGTCCCGGTGCTCTTCTAGCTGCGTTATGCTGCGCCCGGCGGCCTCGCGATCGACACCCGCCACAAGATCCGCCTGCACCTGTTCGCTGAGGGTCGGGGTTCCAAGCGCGGCCCAACGTCGCTCCTGACTTGGTCCGAGGTGCGACAGGTAGGCCGCCATGCCGCCCGGGCCGCCGCCAAGATGATACGCCATATGCGCCCCCAGCACCGACCAGCGCAGGCCGGGGCCATTGACGAGGGCGGCGTCGATCGCCTCGACGTCAGCAATGCCTTCCTGAACCATGTAGACCGCTTCGCGCCACAGCGCCGAGGCAAGGCGGTTGGCGATGTGCCCGGTCGCGTCCTTTCTCAGGCGCACGGGCACACGCTCTGCGGCGCGATAGATCGTCTCCGCGCGCTCAAGGCGGGCGGGGTCCGTGCCGTAGATCTCGACCAGTGGCACAAGATGCGGCGGGTTGAACGGATGGGCGGTGATCAGCCTCTCGGGCTTCTGGAGGCCAGGGCTGAGATCAGACCAGGTGAGCGCCGAGGTGGAGGAGGCAAGCACGGCGTGGTCTGCCATCAGGGGTTCGACCTGAGCATACAGCGCATGTTTGACCGGGATGTTTTCCGGCGCGTTTTCCTGAATGAGGTCAGCCCCATTGACGGCCCCAGCGAGGTCCGTGCAAAGCGTCAACGTGCCACGCGGACCTGCGCCGGGCGCGACCTCGGCGAGCTGCGCCAGTGGTGCGCGCATCCGCGCCTCGACATCGGCCAGAGCCTCGGGTTTCGGGTCCCAGATGCAGACATCCAAGCCGTGGTGAAAGAAGAGGGCTGCCCAGCCCGCGCCAATCAGGCCCGCGCCGAGGATCGCGATCCGATCCGAATGTGCTCTGTCGCTCATGCCGCCTCCAATAATTTGCGATCGCACTTTTTTTCTGAATTTTGATATGCATGCAAGGTATTTTGGTTTTTCCAAAAATTATAGCTCTGAATCCCGCCGGATTTGGCAGCGCCATGTCCCATTGTCGATTTTTTGCGATCGCAAAAGGCACTGACGGCTGAACACAGCCGATGGCCAACCATGACTCAACGCGACGCAGCCACATCCCGGACATGCGCCATGGTGACCGGAGCCACGTCGGGGATTGGCGGCCATCTCACGGGCGCTTGAGGCGCAGGGTTACGCGCTGCTTCTGGTCGGCCGCCGTGAGATGCCGGGCAGGCGCTCGCAGAAGAGTTGTGCGGGAACGGCGCGGAGGTGGCATTCCACGCGGCGGACATCGCGGACAAGGCCGCGCCCGAGGCCATCGTTCAGGCGGCCATCGGCGCTTTTGGCCGCGTCAATATTCTGATCAACAACGCCGGTATGCTGACCCATGGCGCCGCCGAGGAGCCCACTGACAGGGATTGGGCGCGGGTCACGGAGGTCAACGTCTCTGCGGTCTTCCGCCGGTCCCGTGCGGCGATTCCGGCGCTCCGGGCCTCCGGGCGCGGGGCGTCAATATCGCCTCCGACTGGGCAATCGAGATCACCACCCACGAAGACGAGGTCGCCCGGATACAGGCGCGTCAAGAAGGCACGGTTCCGCCGGAGGTGCTTGACGAGACCCGCCGCGCGGCACATGTCTTTCGCTTCTTCGCTTCTTCGCTTCTTCGCTTCTTCGCTTCTTCGCTTCTTCGCTTCTTCGCTTCTTCGCCGGTGAGGCGCTGCGTCTGACCGGCGATGCCATCGCCTCTGTTCGTCCGGGTGTGGAAGTGGAAGTGACGCGCGAGCCGCTCGGGGTTGTTGGTCTGATCACGCCGTGGAACTGTCCGATCGCCATCCCGGCATGGAAAATCGCCCCGGCGCTGGCCTATGGCAACTGCGTGATCTTCAAACCGGCGGAACAGAACCCCGGGTTCAGCGCATATTCTGACGCAGATCATCCACGAGGCCGGATGGCCGGCGGGGGTGTTCAACCTTGTGATGGGGCGCGGCTCGGTCGTGAGCGAGGCGATGACCGGAGATCCGCGCATCACAGGCATTTCCATTACCGGATCGGTTCCTGTGGGTCGGCATCTGACTGGGGCTTGCGCCGCGAACATGAAAAAGCTCCAGATGGAGATGGGTGGCAAGAACCCGATGATTGTCATGGACGACGCGGATCTGGAAACGGCGGTGTCGGCCTGTCTCAACGGGGCGTTCTTCCAGACCGGGCAGCGGTGCACGGCGTCCTCGCGGCTGATCGTTCAGTCAGGCATTCACGATGCTTTCGTGGCAGAGTTGAACCGCCAGATGCAGGCGCTCAAGGTCGGTCACGCCTTGGCTGACGGCATGCAGATCGGCCCGGTGGCCTCCAGTAGCCAGCTTGAAGGAAATTATGTCCTACGTGGTGCTGGCCGCCGAAGAAGGCTGCGAAGTGCTGGGCGGGGGCATCTGATCCGCGAGACAGTAGGTTATTTTCAGGTCCCGGCCCTGTTCATCTGGGCCAACAACGCCATGCGCAGCGCCCGCGAGGAAATCTTTGGCCCCTGCGCCAGCGTGATCCGCTTCGATGACTTTGACGAGGCGGTGAGCCTCGCCAATGATACACCGTTCGGCCTGTCCTCTGGGATCTGCACCACCAACCTGCGCTTTGCCCGCGACTTCAAGCGGCGCTCGGCGGCGGGGATGGTCATTCTCGACCTGCCGACAGCGGGTGTCGATTATCACGTGCCATTTGGCGGGCGCACAGGGTCCAGCTTTGGCTCGCGCGAGCAGGACAGTTATGCGGCGGAGTTCTACACATCGGTCAAAACGGCCTATACGTTTGCCGGATAACGTCGGAAGGACACCCAAATGACCCTGATTGCGCCGCTGGACAAGGCGCCTCAGTCCGAGGCAACGCAGTTTCTCGACACTTACCCGGATGTGCAGGCGATCGACATCATCCTGAGCGATCTGCACGGCATCGGACGCGGCAAGATCATCCGGCGCCATGAGCTGGAAAGCCTGTTCACGTCGGGGCGCGGCATGCCCGCCTCGCTGTTTGCTCAGGATGTCTCTGGCCATGACGTGGATGCTGCGATCGAAGCGATTGACGATGGCGGCGGGGACAGCCGTTGCTGGCCGGTGCCCAATACGCTGGGCTATCAGACGGCGACCGGGCGCGGCCTTGTCCTGTTGCAGATGGAAATGCCGGATGGCACGCCCACGCCCTATGATCCGCGCAATGCCCTGATGCGTCAGGTCGCGCGGGCCAGGGCGCTGGGGCTGACGCCGATGGGCGCACTGGAGCTGGAATTCTACCTTGTCGACAAGGAGCGCGATGCGGATGGCAAACCGCAACCGGCGCGGGCCCCGATGACAGGTCGCAGATTGTCGGGCACCAATTGCATGTCGGTCGATGAACTGGACGAAATGGCCCCGTTCTTTGATGCGGTGTACGAGGGGGCCGCGGCGCTTGACCTGCCGATGGAAAGCCTGATCTCCGAATATGCCGTGGGGCAATTCGAGCTGACCCTGCGCTACCGCGATCTGGCCGGGGCGGCGGATGATCTGGTGCGCTCCAAGCGGTTGTTGCGCAGCACGGCGCGGCGCTTTGGCATGGAGGCTTGCTTCATGTCGAAACCCTTTGCGCAAAGCTCGGGCTCGGGGATGCACCTGCACCTGTCGCTGGCGGACGAGAGCGGCGCGAATATCTTTGCCGACCCCTCGGAAGGCATGCTGGAGCCGCGCATGCTCAGCGCCATTGGCGGCATCAGGGACAGCATGGCCGACTCCATGCTGCTGCTTGCTCCGGTGCTGAACAGTTGGCGGCGGTTCGCCGGGACGGTTTACTCTCCTGCGGCCAACACCTGGGGGGCGGAGGATCGTAACGTTGCGCTGCGCATTCCGTCCGGCGCGGCCAAGACCCGGCATTTCGAACACCGTGTGGCGGGCGTTGATGCCAACCCCTACCTTGTTGCGGCGCTTGTCCTCGGCGCGGCACTGGATGGTATGGAGGCAGGCACCGCGCCGGGCGCGGAAGGCGCAGCCGGTGAGGCGGAATACCCGCCGATGCCGGGCGGCTGGCTGGAGGCGATCGACCGGTTCGAGGCCTCGGAGACGATGAAATCCATCCTTGGCGCGCCCTTACACCGTGTTCTGTCCGCTGTAAAGCGCGGTGAATACAACGCGTTGGCGGTGGAGGTGACGGACCTCGAATGGCAGCTGTACGGAACCACGATCTGAGGGTGTGTGCGCACCCTCAGATGCCGCCGGATGCCTCTTCGGCCAGCCAGTCGCGAAAGGCGCGCAGCGGAATAAGATCGCCGCGCTCTTCCGGCCAGACCAGCCAATAGGCGCCCCGTACCGGGACCGCCTGTTTCAACACCGGGACCAGACGGCCGTCTGCGATCTCGATCTGCGCAAGATAATCCGGCAGCAGCGCCACGCCCAGCCCCGAGATCGCCGCCTGAATCATCATCGAGAACTGATCCATCAGCATCCCGTCGCCGCCGCGTGCGGCCATGCCCTGTGCCTGAAACCAATCGGACCAGACATTCGGGCGCGATTCCAGATGAAGCAGCTGCACCGCGTCCAGATCCGTTGCCGCATTCAACCCATGCGCGGCCACCAGATCGGGCGAGGCGCAGGCGGTCACGCGTTCATCGAACAGCTTGAGATGATGCACGCCCTGCCAGTCCTCGGTTCCGAAATAAATTGCGGCATCAAAGACTTCGCCGCTGAAATCGAAGCGTTGTATCCGGGTCGACAGGTTGACGGCCACCCCCGGATGCCGCTTCAGGAAGTCCCCCAGACGCGGGCCAAGCCAGCGGGTTGCAAAGGTTGGCAGCACGGCAAGTGACAGGGTGCCGCCGTCGGGATTTGCGACAACGGCAGTGCTGGCCCGCTGGATCATGTCGAGGGCGCGCGCCACCTCGCGCTGATAGGTCAGCGCGGCGGCATTTGGCACCAGTCGTTTGCGGTGCCGCGTGAACAGCTCTTTGCCGAGCTGCTGCTCCAGCGACAGGATCAGGCGGCTGACCGCGCTTTGTGTGAGATCCAGTTCAGCCGCTGCGGCGGTCACGGAGCGATGCCTGACGACGGCATCGAATGCGAGCAAGAGGCGGGTTGAGGGGAGGAAGCGTCTGGGGCGCATGTTCATTCCGTTTGAGAATGTTGTGATGCGGGAATATCGGTTTCTGCGGCGGCATTCAATTGGTATCGAGACGAAAACTGAATGAAACGCCG
>NZ_JBLZMW010000032.1:0-24335 GCF_048553275.1 Pacificoceanicola niger | reverse complement strand
TTGTTGGTTGTCTTGCTCATGATGCTCCACCTTACTCAGGAGTTGGAGCCTCCGGCAAACCCGGCGCGGTTCATACCACCGCTGTCGGAGCGACGCGCCAAGGCCCTCTATCGCGACCCGCGCGGCATCGGACGTGTATGAGTTCGCCCATGCGCTGAAACACTACAGCTATCACTCGAAGGCGGAGGGCCTCAATGGTCGTCCGGAACCGGAGGCCGTTGCGCAGGTCGTGGCTGACGCCGACGACTTCCTGACCGCCTACAAGCTTGAGACCGGCCTTGGAATGGGCGGACCGATCTTCTCCCAGCACGACCGGATCAAGGTCGAAACCCGGGGCATAAAAGCCCTCCGCAGGCAGGCTCGTGAACTCGTGGAGAACGACGTCTTTCGGATGTCGGAGCGGACCCGGGGATGGCTGGGGGGACGCACGCAACGCGGAGCGCGACAGGAAAGGCGCTGAGCGGGGGCGAGAGAAGGCGTCGGTCGACAAGGTGAGACAGCGCCAACGCGTGCGGTGATCTCGCGTCCTGGGCGGCTCTTCTGTATGAGAGCCGCCCGGAAGGAGATCACACATGGCAGACCGCGACCCGATGACACTTCTCAGGCAGTGCTGCGACATGCTGGCCGACGACCTCGAGGGGCAACCGCTCGATGTCTTGCGGCCTGGCAAGGAGGACATGGTCCTGGTTTCGTCGGCAACATACTCCAGGCTCTTGGACAGAATCGCGACGCTTGAGGCTCACCTACAGACCGACGCGGAACGCGAAGCCGAGGAAGAGGAATTGCTTCGGATGATGGTCGACGCAGCGAACAGTGGGCCACTGCACTGACAAAAGAGAGGCGGCCGCGAGGCCGCCTTTTTCTTTGCCGAGGGAAGCGCGTCCGCCGTAGCGTTTCCTGTAGCAAATTCTGTAGCAAAACCGAGCTTGGCGAGGTCAGTAAGGTGCTGAAAGCCCTTATTTCATTGGGCTTTCCGGTCATCTTGAAGGAGGATAATGGTGCCCGGGGGCGGAATCGAACCACCGACACGAGGATTTTCAATTTTCGTTCTGGCTTGAGTGGTCTGGTCTGAGCAGCTCTGAACCAGTTGGAAAGCCTACGAATAATTGAGGCTTCTGGTAGGTCGACCATCGTTCTGCGTCTGAACAATCCCGGAACGTTCCGGCATCAATTACACACGAATTACACTCGATCATTCCCAGCAGACTTGTTTTGTTCTGGGTGGCAGAAGCATTACCCATCGCGCGCTTGCCTCTGCGCCCGTTTGAAGAAATGCCGTGTTGCCTGCTCTCGCGCATCCTTGTCTGTCATGACTATGTTACGCATCTCGTTGTCTTGCTGAAACGCCCTGACCATGCCTTGGAAGAACGCCTGCGAGAAAGCGTTGTAGACTACGTCTGCCGGGTTGTTTTTGACCATCTCAGTCATGTCTTCGTCCATGATGTCGCGCGTCACCCGCTCAAATCGCAGGAAGTCTTCACGCGAGAACTCGGTGCCGTGCCGTTCGTTGAACGAGTCGATGATCTCGGAAAGCGATTTCTCTTCTTCCTCGGTGTAGGGGTTTGCGCCGAACTCGGTGATCGGGTCTACCGTTCGGGTCTCGCCCGCGTTCAACGACGCGCTGCCTTCCTCGCCCTTCTGCAACTTGAACGCGGACAGGTTCAGCATGTCGTCGGTGATTGTGATATCGGCAGGCACATCCCGAGAAGGCAAGAGGCGCGACAACCAAGCTGTGTAGGCGTAGAGCTTCTCCAACCAAGCATCGTTGAGCGTCACGACCTGTGCCACGAAGGCGTAGAAGCGCTGGAAACTTTTCAGGAGTTGGCGGAACTCTTCCTGTTGTGCCTCGTCTTCATCCAGTTCGAACCGGTCTACCGCGAGACGGACAGTGCCTTCCAAATTGAGGCGGTCCTGCGTTGTCAGATCGCCCTTGAAGAACTGATCAGCGAACCGTTCGACCTCGTCTTTGCGGATGTAGGTCGAGGAAGAGATGCGCTGTTCTAGACCATAGATTTGGTTCAGATCGGTGCGTTCTTCTAGCGCGGTCGCCTCGAAGAAGGGTGCGAACGCCTCTTTGACCTCTTCCATTGTGTTCTGGAAGTCGAGAACGAAGGTTGGTTTTTCTTTGCCGAAACTCCGATTTAACCGGGCAAGGGTTTGCACCGTCTGCAACCCGGCGAGTTTCTTGTCCACATACATCGCGACGAGTTTGGGTTGGTCGAACCCGGTCTGGTATTTTTCGGCAACGACGAGGATCTGGAACTCGTCTGTGTCGAACTTTTTCGGCAGTTCGGTTTCGGCGAAGCCGTTCGCGGTCGCCTCAGTCCAGACATTGCCATCGATGTTCAGATCGCCCGAGAATGCGACCAACGCTTTAAGATCGGCGTATCCTTTGTCTTCGATGTAGCGGTTCAGCTGTTGCCAGTAGCGCAGGGCATGTTCGCGACTTTGGGTCACGATCATCGCCTTCGCCTGGCCGTTCAGTTTGCCCGCAACATGGCGGCGGAAGTGTTCGACGATCACCTCGACTTTTTGATCGATGGCGGTCGGATGCAGCGAGGCATAGCGCGCGACACGTGACTGCGCCTTGCGTCCTTTGAAGGCCGGGTCGTCTTCGATGGTCTTTTCGAGTTGGTAGTATGCACCATATGTCGTGTAATTTTTCAGAACATCGACAATGAACTCTTCCTCGATTGCTTGACGCATCGAATAGAGATGGAACGGGTGCGGTTTGCCATCTGATCCGATGCGACCGAACCGTTCCAGCGTGACGTTGCGTGGCGTCGCGGTGAAGGCGAGGAACGAGATGTTCTTCTGAGGCCCGCGCGCTTTCTGGAAGGCAAGAACCAAGTCTTCGATATCGTCGGAACTGGTGGCATCGCGGGTCAGTGCGTCACTCATCGCTTGCGCCGCCTTGCCGGACTGGGACGAATGCGCCTCGTCAATAATCACAGCGAAGTTCTTGCCGCCCTGACCCGAGATCGTCGCCAGATGCTCGGTGCCGAACTTCTGGATCGTCGTGATGATGATCCGTGCGCCTTTCAGGATTGCGTCTTTCAGATCGCGGGACGTGCCATCGATCTTCTTCACCACGCCCTCGGTCTGCGCGAACCCGCCAATGGTATTCTGCAATTGCCGGTCCAGCACCAAACGGTCGGTCACGATAATCGCCGTGTCGAACAGCGGTTGGTCTCCCGCGTCATGCAGGTTGATGATCTGGTGCGCGGTCCACGCGATGGTGTTCGACTTGCCCGACCCGGCGCTGTGTTGAATGAGGTAGTTCTGCCCCGCGCCCTTGGAACGTGCGTCCGCTAATACCTTGCGCACGGCATCGAACTGCTGGAACCGGGGAAAGATCACCACCTCTTTACCGCCCGAGCGTTCGAGGTGGATGAACCGCCCAATCATGTCGAGCAGCACATCGCGTGAGAAGACCGCCTTCGTGTCGGGCAGATCCTTGTAGAGATAGGCGACCCGGTTCTCGCCCGGCACATCGGGGTTTCCGGCACCGCCATCGCGCCCGCGATTGAAAGGCAGAAACCGCGTCTTGCCGTTCATCAGGCGCGTGGTCATCGACACGTTGTCCTGATCGACCGCGAAATGGACGATGGCACCGCGTTTAAAGGTCAGCAGCGGTTCACCAGCGGGGGAACGGTCCTGCCGATACTGCTTCTCGGCGTGTTTGACGTTCTGCCCGGTCAGCAGGTTCTTCACTTCGAGGGTCGCGACCGGAATGCCGTTGACGAAGGTCACCAGATCGATGGCGTTCTTGTTTTTCGCCGAATAGGTCACCTGCCGCATCACGGACAGGATGTTCGCCTCGTAAAGACGGGTCAGGTCGGGGTTCAGGTTCGACGCGGGTTTGAAGAAGCAGAGCTTGAAATGGATATTCGGCACCAGTTTGATGCCCTCGCGTAGCACGACGTGGGTCGGATTCTGCTTCAACGCCTGTTCAAGACGTTTCAGAACCTCTGCCTCTGCCTGCGCGCTGTAGTGATCTTCCAGCGTCTGTCGCGCCTCGGGTTGTGTGTCTTTCAGAAAGCGAAACAGCAACTCGGTGTCGAGGGCATGGGCAACGTCATAGTCGGACGGGCAAACGCGTTCGATGTATCCTTGATCGGTGGTCAGGCAGGCGACGATATGCGCCTCGAAGACCTTCTCTTGATGAATGTCGGCGGTGGTATGAGTTTGGTCAGACACTTTGGTTTACCTTCTCAAACCAAAGCAGCGCCGCCTCTCCGTCCTTTTTGGATATCTCGTCGATAGTCCTGCTGTGACGAATGCCATTCCGCATTTCTGCAAGTTGATCCACGCGTTTTGAAAGGTCTTCCTTCGACGTGAAGGTATCCGAGAAGGTCTGCCAGTTCGTCTTTGCAAGGATGATATCTTTGAGTTCTTGCAGGTCGCAGAACTCAAGCATTCCGCCGATGGTCGCATAATAGTCTTTGTCGAACGCGGGGTTCTTGCGCTGTGCTCGGTTCAGTCTTTGCCGAACCTTCTCCATCACATGTTGCGGGAACGCATCCTCCTGCGCGGACAAAGCGGTTTCGATCTTTGCGCGCAGTGACAGTTCGGCAATCTCGATACGTTCGTCCAGATCGCGGAGGTCTGGAGACAGATCGAGTCGTTCTTTGATCAAAAGGGACTCAATCGCCTCGACATAGGTTCTCTGCCGTTCATTGATAAACTCTTCAAAGTCCGCCGCCGAAAAGTCCTTTCTCATTAGAATGTCAAAGGCGGCGGGAGAAATCAGGTGACTTTCCAAGATCGCACGAACGCGACTTTCGCCGTTCTTTTCGATCAGTTCCGGCAAGTAAGCGTTGGGCAGTTTGTCTCGGATCACATGTCGGTTTGTCTCGTCGAGCAAAGGCGTCCGGTTCAGGATCGAATGAACAGATCGATCTTGCAGATTGGCATCTCCCCAAGACGCTGGAACGATGTGATGATCATCCAGCAATTCGTTCTCGGGGATGTTACCCGTGATCCAGTCTCGCGCACCGTTCAACACAAGCAGGTTGAAGATCCCGTTGTAGATCGACGATCCGTATTTGGTCTCACGACGCAGTTCGAGATTCTTGAACCGGGTTTTGAACTCTTGAATCAGTGGTGGTTCCTTGCTGTCGTCATCGATCCACGATTTCACGTTCTGGAAGTCACGCGCCGCCGTTGACTCGACCGATCCCGAATATCGTGAGGTGAAGATCGCCGCCCAGTACCAGAACCGGACCTTGCGTTGACCGTCGAGGCGTCTGTCTGCGGGCAGTGTGCGGACATGTTCCTGCAACGACGAGAACGCGGGAAGGATCGACACATAGGGCAGATACTTCGACGACGTGACACCAAACTCTTGCGGGTGGCGCAGCATCTTTATCGCACGTTCCAACGCCGCGACGGACGTGTCCCACAGCGCGATAAACTCATCAGTCGTGTGAACCAGCACCTCTTTCTCAGTCTTCCCATCAGGGGTGCGGATCGTCTTTTGATGCCCCGGCATGAGATAATACAGATACTTGGGCGAGCAGTATGCCTGTTTCAGGATCGACATAACCTGCAAGATGTAGACGTTCAGTTTCGAACTATCGACGAACTCCAAACGACCGCGCGCCTTACGCCACATGAACTTGAGTTGGAGGTCGCGGGGTTTCAGCAACGCGTTGAGCAGGTCGAACACGTCCAACCGCACGCCCTTGCTGTTGATCTGCGTGAAGATATCGCAAATCTTGTCCAACCCCAGATCCTTGTCGAGTTCGATGTAGGACACCTGGTATTGCTCGGTCAGACTTTTGAGTTCTTCGCCAAACTTCTCGGCATTGTCAGCATGAACTTGGAACTGCTCGGCGTCCTCGTCGTTACCCAGTTCCCGCGCCTCGGCAGTCTTGTCCTGCCAATGCTTCATGTATCCCTGAACCCAAGTCGGCATCGCCCATCCGCCTGCGCCGATCACTGACAGTGGGAAGATGTGCTCTTCATACTGGATCGATGGATCTTGGGTCAGTTTCTCTAGACGTTTGGTCTTCCAGTCGTAACTGAAGGCGTCGTCGTATTCTTCACGCATGAACCGGTCGACGCGGATGAAGTAGATCGCACGGTTGGCACGGTCTGGAAGAGGCACGTCAGGCGCGACACAGGCATAGTAGAGAGCGGTCAGGCGCTGCTGTCCGTCGAGGACGATGTGTTCGGATGACCCGCCACCGGCGTGACCGTAGATCGGTTCACATGCGAGGGCGTCGAAGTTCTCGTCCTTGCCTTTCCACAGCAGCAGACTGCCGACGTAGTAGTCGAGAAAGATCGACCGCATCAGATCCGAGATATCCCACGGTTTCCACTCGAACTCGCGCTGAAAGTCGGGGACGACAAAACGACCCTCTTTGAGACGCGACAGCAGGTTGTTCAGGGTGAACTGGTTGGGTTTCTGTGCGTCTCTCATCTAATCAACTCGCTGAAATGCATTTGGGAAATCACGCGCCCATCTCCTCTTGGATGGCGTCGAGGCGGCGGTCGGGGGTGCCGGATTCGGCGTATGACTGCACGTCGATCTGACCCGTGACAGCGGCGGTGATCAGGGCGGAGCGGTATTCTTTGAGGCGGTCGATGGAGGCGTTGACGGCACAAGTAGTTTCAGAGACGTATCGTATTTGCCTTTCGATTTTCGCCACCACTTCCGCCTGTTTTCTCAGCGACGGAAGCGGAACGGGCAACGAGCGAACCGTTTCCTGACTGATGTTTTGCATGGACGCACTTGCGCCGTTAGAACGCAAAGAATAGTGCATTCGCGCCGCTTTGCTCCTAAGTGCCAATAACGCAAACGAAGGTGACAACAATTTTGTATCAAGTTTGAGGCGATAGAGTTTATCGCAAAGCATCAAACGCGTAGCGGCATTGTGAACGATTGCCGCACTGCCAACCAGTTCGGGAGAGTTTGCTCGCGACATGAGCAGATCACCTTCACGAACCTCCAGTGCAGGACGGGGGACAAGATTTATTGGAAGTGCCTTGTGTTCGGCGGAACTAAAAGACCAACTGTTTACGCACCCGACTTTCAGAACGCCCCATTCATCTTGCTCTTTTGGGCGCGTTTCGCAGTCGGGACTCCATCCTTGCTCTAGATTGATCAGTGCCCGACGCAGTGGAACTTTTTTTGATTCTTCGGCAATGACCGCCGTTTCTAGTTTGGATTGAAGTTTTTCCTCAAGCAACGCGACCAACCGCTGCTTTTTCTCGATCAGCAGGTCTATTCTTGCGGTCTCACGGTCCAGAAAGTCGGCAATCTGGCGTTGGGTCGCGAGGTCGGGGCGATACACCCAGTCGTTCGGGAAGTCGGCAAACTTCACAGATTGACGAACGCCGCCACCGAGCGAGTAGTAGTGTTTTGCTAGATCAAGCGCGAGTAGCGCGTAGAACCAGAAGCGCGGATCGTTGTCGCGCTGAACCTCAACCGCGTCATATGCCGACGTGATGATGCCGCGTTGTGTCACGAGACCTTGGCGCAGACTGCGCTTGTCGTTTTGAAGGTCGGTCAGTCGCAGAACGATATTGCCGGGTTCGACGATCTGATACCCCTCGAAGTTCTCCGGCAGAAGACCGTCGGCGGTTTCGATATCTTTCTGAATGATGCGCCCATAACTTAGCGAAAGCAGGTTATCGTCCTTCATCCCGGCATTCTTGTGCCCGCGACGAACGCGGAACACCTGATGCAGTTTGTCCAACTGCCAGTCATCCGGTTTGGGTGCTGCGTGAACGCGTTCTTGGAGAGTGATCACTCAACCACCTCCTGCAGCAGACCCGCGATCTCTGCTTCAAGCGCCTTCAACTCTGCGTCAATCTCTTCGAGCGGCCTCGGCGGCACGTATTTGTAGAAGTAGCGGTTGAAGTTGATCTCATACCCGATACGCCCGACGCCGCCATCCTGCGCATCGGTGTAACTCTCATCCACGTAAGCATCGGGGACGAAGGGCAGAACCTCGCGCTGCACATAGGCGCGCCAGTCCTCGTTCAGCGGCACCAGTTCGTGATCGCGCAGATCGGTGTCGGGTTCGGGATTGCCCTTTGCGTCGGTGCAGACCTCGGCGTCTTCGTCCCGTTCCGACAGCGCGGACAGGATGGATTTGCGCACAGGTGCACCCACCTTGACGGCAGCTGCCTTGAGCGCACGTGTCAACGCCTTGTCGAAATCCTCCCGATCAATCCATCGCTCGTCTTTCGGCAGGTGCACCAGCAGGGCTTCCATCACACCGCGTTGCTCCGCTTCCTCAAGGCGCTGGAATGGTTTGGTATCGCGCAACGCCTCAAGCCCCTCTCGGGTTACCTGAAAGGCTAGCTTCAAAGGGCGCTCCACGCGGATTTCGCGATACCCGAAGGCCGTCGTGTCGAAGACCTTGGACACGTCCTCCCACCCCGAATTGCCATTCAGCATGTCATGGTAGATACGCGCGATCTCCTCGGTGGCCTCTTCGGGGATTTCCCGACGCTTGGACCCAAGAGATTTCCGCATGGATTTCCAGAAGCGTTCCCCGCTGGCGTCGATCAGTTGCACCTTGCCACGCCGCGCGGTGTCCTTGCGGTTGGTCAGCAGCCAAACATAGGTCTGGATGCCCGTGTTGTAGAAGAGGTCCGTGGGCAGGGCGATGATCGCCTCGACCCAATCGTTCTCCAACATCCAGCGGCGGATTTCGCTTTCGCCTGACCCAGCCCCACCGGTGAAGAGGGGCGACCCGTTCATGACAATGCCGATGCGCGACCCTTGTTCGTCATTGCGCATCTTCGAGATCATGTGCTGCAGGAACAGAAGCTGTCCGTCCGAGATACGCGGGAGACCTGCCCCGAAGCGCCCGTCCATGCCCATTTCCGCTGCCTCGTCCTTGATCGGGTCAGCGTATTTCTTCCAATCGACGCCATAGGGCGGGTTGGAGAGCATGTAGTGGAAGCGTTTGCCCTTGTGCGCATCCTGCGTGAGCGTGTTGCCGTAGGCGATGTTCTCGGGGTTGTGCCCGGTCACCAGCATGTCGGATTTGCAGATCGCGAAAGACTCGGGGTTCAGTTCTTGCCCGAAGAGTTCGACGCGGATGCGGTCGTTCAGTGCTTTCATCTCCATCTCGGCAATCGCCAGCATCCCACCCGTGCCTGCGGCGGGGTCATAGACTTGCCGGATGACACCCGACCCGGTCAGCGCGTCCTTGTCGTTGATCAGGAGCAGCGAGACGATAAGGCGAATGACCTCACGCGGGGTGTAGTGTTCGCCCGCCGTCTCGTTCGAGATTTCCGAGAACCGGCGGATGAGGTCTTCGAACAGATACCCCATCTCAAGGTTCGAGATGGCGTTCGGGTGCAGGTCGATCTGGGTGAACTTGTCGAAGACCTGATAGAGCAGACCAGCGTCATTCAGGCGTTTGAGTTGGTCGGTGAACAGGAACTTGTCGAGGAAGATATCGCGGACGTTGCCGGAGAACTTGGTGATGTAGTCGATCAGGTTCTTGTGGATGTCCTTGGCGTCCTGCCCCTTGAGCGAGGCGAAGGTGAAGCGGGACAGATTATAAAGGCGGATATCTTGCCCGACGACGCCAGACAACAGGGTGTCACGCGCATCGTCGTCCATGTCATTCGGCAGCGAGGCGGCCATGTCGAGAACGGCGGGTTTGGTCTCTTCAAGGATACAGTCGAGACGACGCAGCACGACGAAGGGCAGGATGACCTTGCCATACTCAGACTGCTTGAAGTCGCCACGCAGAAGTTCAGCGATGGACCAGACGAACGACCCGAGTGACTTGATATCTGTGCTCATGGAAAATGCGCTGCCCCCAATTTATTGAATTTCTGTTGGTTTCAAACCTCCAGCGTTTGGGGCGCACGCTAGCACGAGGAATCCCCTCTATCCAAGATAGCGCATTGGCCGAAACTTCATTTTCCGTCGCGTTCCAGTTTTTCCAGCAGAAGTTCCAGCTTTGCGTCCAGATCCTTGCTCTTCCCAGCGTTGCGTATCAGTTCCCGTTGCCTTGCCAATGGTATCTGACCATAGCTCGACAAGGTCGTGACAACGCTTTCATGCCCGAGGTTCTGGCTGAACGCTTTGAACTCCTCGGGCGTCCTACAGGTGAGGTACGCGTACTCGACGACGGTGTTCCGCACCCTGTGAGGGGTGAAGTAGGGCAAGTCAGCACCTGCAAATGCGCGCATGAAAATTTTCCGAATAGGCTGGGAGTTTGACCAGACCAGCCGCTTAACTCCGTCCACCACCGGTCCTAGCAGGGGGTCGATCCTTTGCCGCGATTGCGGGAAAAGGGGATCGTCAGGCTGCCACCGGAGTTCGTCACGCAGATAGCTGACCCAAGAGAACAGAACGCCTTCAATCTCAGGTCCAAGCGGCAACAGAACCGACTCGATCAGCTTGCTGTTTTTGGTGCGGACGGTTTTCGGGTCTTGGACGATCATCTGCCGGTCGATGTCGACATGGCCTAGCAGCAAGGAGGCGGCTGCGTTGTCGCGGATGCCGGTCATCATGAGGAGCGCAAATACGGCGCGATCACGCCTTTCCAGAATGGTCTCAAAAGACATTGAAGCCAGTGCGCGCTTCAATTGGTCCATGGTCGGCGATGGCTTCGAAGGCGAAGATGTTGCTGCGCGGATGTCTTTTTCGGAGAGGTTGAAGTAGGCGATGGCGTTGGTGTCGATCTTGGACTTGAACCCCGGCTGCACTGACAGCCACCGGAAGAAGCGTTGTACCGCTTTCAAAGTCGAAAGAACGGTCGAGGTCCCTAGTCGTTTGCTTTCATCGGCAGGGGCGGACAGGACCGCCCGGAACCCTTTCGCTTGTTCGCGATTGAAGCGTCCAAAGTCGCAGTAACCAGTGTATTCCTCGAAGCGTAGGATCGCCTTTTCGACCCCGCGCACGGTGGCTTCGGACTTTTGATCCGCTTCGCGCAGGAACTCAGCGTAGTCACGCTTGATCCGTTCATTTTCCGCGTTGAACTTGTCCATTTTCGTCTTGCTCCTTTGAGTCACCATCCAAGAGGGGAATGTTGCTCCCCTTTAGGCTTGGGGTCCGCCTCTGGAGTGGTCCGAATGACGCGGTGTATTCTGGCAGTCGTGAAGTGCTCCCTGCGCGGCAGATTTTCCTGCTACATGTGCAGCACACCCCAACCAGGCGAACCGTTTTCTCGTTGAGGTCGGCAATGTAGACGGAGCCCAGGATTGGCAGGCGCGGTGCACGGCATGAAAGGCAGTACATCTCGTCTGGGCCGCACTTTTGCTTCCTGCCTTTGGCACGGACGTCCAGATATTTGCGAAGCTCTGCACCGTGGATCAGGGTCGGGCTTTGGCCATCAATCGTACCCAACCCTTTCTTGAGCCATCGGCGAACAGTGTGAACGTGAACTTTTAGAAGCGCCGCCACTTCGGGCACCGAGTAGGTGCGCCTGATACGGATACGCCTGCGGTCCGGGTTCTTGGTTCCCGGCATCTTGGAGGCCCTAGTCGCCCGCCCGGATTTCCCGTCCGCCGGTTCCGGCGAGGCGAGGGGCGGCAGCGATCCAGGACTGCAGGTCTTCGAGGAAGTAGAAAGCGCGTCCACCCAACAGAACGTACTGCGGTCCTTGGCCCTTCATCGCCCAATCAGCGAGCGTCTTCGGTGAGCAGCCAAGGTAGCGGGCCGCGTTTTTGCGGTCCATCCGTCCGTCCGGGTGAATGAAAACGCGCTGCGTGTCAGTATCGATCTTCATGGTTTGTTTCCTTGCTCGATAGGCATCGTTGGTCAGTACGCGAAAAGAAGAGCAAGACATGTATTGAAACTCAATACGTAACGTGCAAAATGGATCATGACAGAACGTTTCGACACGAGGACATCATGGCAATCAAGCTTCCAAAGGGCTCTGGATCGAAGTTGGGCAGGACGGAGACCGTCTCGATTCGGCTTGATCCGCGTCTCAATTACCTGTGCGAGCTGGCCGCCAGATCGCAGCGCCGCACCAAGTCTTCCTTCATCGAGTCGATGTTGGCTGAGCAGATTCAAACACTCGTCATCAACAAGTGGCGAGATGTACCTTATGGCGAACCTGATACATTCGGTTCAATGGCGGACGTGCTGTGGCACGTGAGAGAGAGCCAACGATTGGTTTCTCTGGCCCTTGTTGCGCCCGAACTCATGACCTTTGAAGAGCAGCACGTTTGGTCTCTAATCGAAGAGAACGGATACTTTTGGTTGGGCCGTTGGGAGAAAGAGAAATGGAAATACAGCATCGGCCTCAACAAGATCATTCGCGAGCGTGTCGATGAGTATTGGGACGACATCCTCGCTGTGGCCGCTGGAGAAAAAAACAACGAAGCTTTGCCTGTCATCTCTCAAAAATCCGCAAAGCCGGAACCGGAAGAACCGCGAGACATCGATTCTGAGATCCCGTTTTAATAGGTGATTTATGGCTGTTCGCTTCAACAAACTTACACGTCCTGCTATTCGCGCATTGCAAGTCGGGGAAAGCCTGACGGAGCATGGCATAACGTTCCGTCGCGACGCTAATGGTGACGGTGTGTACTCCGTCAATATCATGGTCGACCGTCGGCGCATTCATCGCGTGATCGGACGAGAGTCCGAGGGTGTGACGAGACAGCAGGCGGAAGATTTCATCGCCCAAGCCAGAACCGATGCAAGGCGTCAGCGCTTGGAGTTGCCCGAGGGGCGCAAGACGCCATTGAGCTTTGAAGAAGCCGCCAGCCGCTACGTTCAGAGGCTTCGGGATAGTGACGGAAAAAACATCGACATCAAAGAGCGTCAGCTACGGCAGCACTTGGTCCCGTTTCTTGCGACCAAGCCATTGAGTGCCATCGAGTCCTTCGACGTTGAACGCTACAAGAAGGCCCGCCGCACTGTGGGCGCAGCAAAGGCGACCGTCAATCGAGAACTGGCCACACTCTCCCATCTCCTGAATCAGGCGGTCGAGTGGAAGTGGATCAAGAGCAAGTCGGTCAGGATCAATCGCTTCAAGGAAGACAACCAACGGATTGTCTACCTGACTGATGAGCAGTGCGTGGCGCTTTTGGACTCTGCGGCGTCGGATCACAACGAAAACATCCATGCCTTCGTCATGGTCGGGCTGCATACGGGGATGCGTCACGCAGAAATTCTCTCGGTCCGCCGAGAAGATGTCGATGTCGGAAAGCGGGTGATCTGGGTTCCGCAAGCGAAGGCGGGGTCTCGTGAGCAACCGATCACGCGTGAATTGGCCGAGTATCTTGAAAAGCGCATGGATATGTTGCCGCCTGGCTGCGAATGGTTGTTTCCATCTCCGGGAAGTGCCACAGGCCATGTCCACACGATCCGCAAAGCGTTTCGCCGCTCCGCTGAGCGCGCTGGCCTCGATCCTGACCAGATCACCCCTCACACGCTTCGCCATACGGCGGTGACGCATCTGGTTCAGGCGGGCGTCGACTTGCCCACAGTCCAGCGCATTTCCGGTCACAAGACGTTGTCTATGGTTGCACGCTATGCGCATCAAAGCGGGTCGCACATCGAAGCGGCAATGGATCGGCTGGAAGGGCGGGTTAGCGGCACCCACGAAGACAACATCCGCAAGCTAAAGCCGAAAAGTTCGGCCTGATTACACACGAATTACACGTGCACTTGAGTGCACTACACTGGATAGTCTCTAAGTTATTGATTTTTATGGTGCCCGGGGGCGGAATCGAACCACCGACACGAGGATTTTCAATCCACTGCTCTACCCCTGAGCTACCCGGGCATCGGGAAGGGCGTCGCCCTTCGGGTGCAGGCGGTCTAACCGAGGTGCAAACCGGTGTCCAGAGGCTTTTTTCGCCTTTCTGGCAACAAATTGCATTCCACGTTTCGGCCTCTTCCGCGCGGTCGGTCAACCCGCTAAACACACACGCATGGCGCTTACCTTTGAAACACTCGACGATCTTTTATCGCACGGCTTCGACACGGTTATCGACGTGCGCAGCCCGGCTGAATTTGCCGAGAATCATGTCCCCGGAGCAATCAATCTGCCGGTGCTCGACAATGAGGAGCGGGCTCGGGTTGGCACACTGTACAAACAGGTTTCTCCGTTCAGGGCGCGCAAGATCGGCGCGGCCTTGGTCTTCCGCAACTCCGCGGCCCATATCGAAGGGCCTTTGGCGGATCACGACGGCGGTTGGCGGCCGCTGGTCTATTGCTGGCGTGGGGGGCAACGGTCCGGCTCGTTTGCCTGGATGCTGAAGGAAATCGGCTGGCGCTCCGATACGATCAAAGGCGGGTACAAATCGTTTCGCAAGTTGGTGACACGCGCGCTGTACTCCGATCCGCTTCCGGTGCGCTTGATCCAGTTGGGGGGCTATACCGGCACGGCCAAGACTGCGCTTTTGCCCCGGTTGCAGGCGCTCGGGGTACAGGTATTGGACCTTGAAGGTCTGGCCGGGCACCGAGGCTCGTTGCTGGGCGGAATGCCGGGGGGGCAGCCGAGCCAGAAGGCGTTCGAGACCGAACTGGCGACGCGCCTTTTGCGCATGGATCCGGGGAAGCCGGTGATCGTGGAGGCGGAAAGCAGCAAGATCGGCGATATCAATTTGCCGCCGAGCCTTTGGGACGCGATGAAATCCGCGCCATGGGTCGAGATCGGGGCGCCGGTTGCGGCGCGGGCGCGGTATCTGGCCGAGGCCTATGAGGATGTCCTGGCCGACGCGGATGCGTTGCGCGCCAAGTTGGCGCCTTTGCGATTTCATCGCGGCCATGCGCTGGTGGATCACTGGGACGCGCTGATCGCGGAGGGAGATCGTCTGAGCCTCTGCGTCTCACTTGCGCAGGATCACTACGATCCGGCCTACCGGCGATCCATGCGGGCCGTTGCGCCAGAGTATCTCGCCCAGTTGCAGTCGTCTGCGCTCGATCCGACGTCGCTCGACGCGCTGGCACAGCGCATTGCAGAGGTTGTTCAGAGCACGGAAATCTGACCGGCCCCATCCGTCACATGGCCGATGATCGCGGCGGGATAATCTGCCGCGTGCAATGACTCGAGCGTTGTCCGAACCGCCGTGGGCGGTACGCAGGCAAGCAACCCTCCGGCGGTTTGCGGATCGAACAGGAGATCATGACGCGGATCTTCGGGCAGGAACGGCAAAAGAGCCTTGTTTTCTGTATAAAGCGTTGACCGGATGCCCTTTTCGGAGAGTGCCAGAGCGCCTTCCATCAGTGGGATGGCGGCGAGAGACAGGGATGCTCCGGTGCCGGAGGCTTGGCAGATGTTCAGGATATGCCCGGCGAGCCCAAAGCCGGTAACGTCCGTCATGGCGGTGGCGTTCGTCAAAATCTGGGAGGCCGCCGCCTGTGATCGGGTCATTTGATCGCAGGCCTGCGCGATCCAGGCGCCCCGCGCATCCCCGGCCATCTCGGCGGCCATCAGGATGCCGGATCCAATTGGTTTGGTCAGAATAAGCGTGTCACCGGGCCGGGCGCCGGCGACCGTGATCGGCGCCTTGTCACACAGGCCGGTGATCGTGAAGCCGATGGTCAGCTCCGTGCCCTGCGAGGTATGTCCGCCGGCGATCTCTGCGCCGGCCTCCGCGAAGATCGCATGGGCGGTTTTCATGATCTCGCGGACCGTGCGCTCTGCGAGTGGAGTGGCCATACGGGGCAGGATGAGGCTGCAGGTGGCGGCCTGAGGGGCAGCGCCCATGGCCCAGATGTCGCCCAAGGCATGGATCGCGGCGATGCGGGTCATCATCACGGGGTCGGCCATCATGGCGCGCAGGTGATCGGTGGTGATCACCTGTTGCACACCGCCCGTCAGCAACAGGCCTGCGTCGTCGCCTGCAATGCTGGTGACATCCGCGCGCCGGGATGGAGGCAGGTCGGACAGCGCCTTGTTCAGCGCGCCGCGGCCCACCTTGGAGCCGCAGCCACCACACATGGGCTTGGGACCCATTGTCTCGACCATGTCAGCAGCCCGTTCGGCGGGTAGGCTGGGTGCGGGCATTTTGGGTAAGCGACTGAATTTGCGCATGAACGTCTGGTCGATATGATCCTTCCAACGCCAGAGCAGCGGTCCGGAGACCGTCAGGCCAAAGCGGTCAGCCAAGGCGGATTTTCCGCCGAGAGAGATCAGCTTCAGGTAATCGGTTTGCGGACGGTAGCGGCGCAGAACCTTGTCCTCGGACAGGCTGGCCCGCAGGTTGTCAAAGAGGATTGGCGCCTGGCGGACCGCGTAGACACCGGCCTTGGGCCGAGGCGAGGCGGTCATATGGGCGCAATCCCCAGTTGCGAAGATCGCAGGATCGGAGCTGCGCAGCCTGTCATCGACGCGAATGAAGCCATCCTGCAAGGCGAGCCCGGTGCTCTCAAGCCAGCCGTGTGGGCGTGCGCCGGCAGCGCCCGTGATGAAATCGGCCGGGATCAGAGTGCCATCGCCCAAATTCACACCCATGTCATCGACGTGGGACAGCTTTGCGCGCTCAAAAAGCGTGACACCTTGCGTGGCCAACGCTTGCCTGAGGCGCCGCGCAGTGGCTGGGCGCAAGTCGGCCAATGCGTCGCTGCGGTCGATAAGCGAGACAGGCGCCGAGACGCCGTCGCGGCGCAGGGCATATGACAAGGCCATTGCAATCTCGGCCCCCGCGACGCCCGCGCCAATCACCGCAATGGCGCGGTGATCGGCCGCTTCACGGTAGGCTTGCCATGCGGCCGCAAACCGGCCGAGAGGTTTTGCCGGAACGCCATGGGCTTCGAACCCGGGCAAATCTGGCATCTGGCTTGTGATCCCGATATCGATCGAGGCTACGTCATAGGCGACCGGGGGGCGGCCGGGGACGTGGATCAGCCGTTTGTCGAGATCAATGTGATCGGCTGCGCCCAGTATGATGCGGGCGCCGGCAAAGCGCGCCAGTGTCACAAGATCTATCTCCAGATCCAACCCTTCGTAGTGGCCCGCCAGGTGCCCGGGCAACATACCGGAATAGGGGGCTGTCGGACCGGGATTGATGACAGTCACCCGCGCGCCGGGCAGGGGGCGCATCCCCCACATTCTTAAAACCAGAGCGTGAGTGTGTCCCCCTCCAACCAGAACGAGATCGCGAGTGAACGGCAGGTCGCTTTGCATCAGGGAGGCTCCAGGAAACGCCTGATCAATGTATCGGCGTCAACGGGGACTTGCCATAGGAGTGCGCGCAATGAACGTCTGCTTTCAAGCCGCACTTGTTTCCCTGGCAAGGGCACGCTGGCTTGAGTGCGGATAGATCAGAACAAGACGATATCGTCCTGCTTCGGCGCTTTGATCACGACTGGTTTGATCGGAGCCACCTGATCCACCTGTCCCTGCACAGTCAACTGACGGACAAGGCCAGTGGTCGGCCAGAAGCGGATTCGCCGTGCCGACGTGCCACCGACGCTTTCTGCCTGACACGGAATACCTTCATCCTTCAGAAACTTGTGCGCGAAGATTGCATTGGATTCGCCGATATTGCGCAGGTTACCCATCATCTTGGCACCGCCAAAAATCTTGGCTTGCAGCCGCCGCCGTTCCGCGCCTTTCTTCAGCAGGCCGTTGATCAGGAGTTCCATCGCGTTTGCGCCATAACGCACATTCCCCGCATCGCTGCCGTCTCCTTCCGGCAGCAGGAAGTGATTCATCCCTCCTGCTTTCGTCGTGGTGTCGTAGAGACAAACCGCAATGCAGGAGCCGAGAACCGTGGTAAGAACCACAGAAGGATCATCAGAAATTACGTAATCTCCCTGGATCACGTTGACGAGTTTTTCCGCTGTCGCGTTCATGGGTGAACCCTCTGTTTGGCTCTTGCCGGTGTGAGCAAGGCTGTCCCGATGCGGTTGAGCGGCAGCACGGCATGTGCCGCGTCAAGCTCGACTGCGGCCCGTGGCATGCCGAATACAACGGACGTAGCCTCATCTTGCGCAATTGTATGGGCCCCCGCGTCTTTCAATTTTCTTAATCCGCTGGCCCCATCGCGTCCCATTCCCGTCAAAAGCGCAGCAGACACTCTTGGAGCCAGGCCAACAGCCGACTCGAACATCACGTCTACGGATGGCAAGTGACCGGATACCGGTGTTCCCTCTTGCGGGCAGGCATAGATTTTGTCACCCGTTTCGAGCACGAGGTGTGTCTTGGTCCCAGCGCCGATCAGAATCGTTCCACGCTGCAGCACCTGACGTCCGGCTGAGAGTGTTACTCTTGCAGAGCATTGACGATCCAGCAAGCTCGCAAGACTTTCACCAAATCCTGCGCCGGTATGTTGAACGATCACAGTCGGGGGGCAGTCGACAGGAAAAGCAGATAGAATCGAGATAAGTGCGTCAACGCCACCTGTGCTTGAGCCAATCAGTATAACCTTTTCAGGCAAACGGTGGTTCGAGGCCGCTGTGCGGAAATTGGTGATGGGTGCTGGCAGTGGAGATCGTCCAGGCAATTCCGGGCGCGAAAATGGGGTTTCAGTGCGCGTGAGGCTCCGGAGTTGGTTGGCGATGATCTGCGGTGCGGCGTTCTCAGGAACCGCGAACAAATCGGAGCCGCTGGGGGAACCGGCTGAAACCGGACGCCGTAGACCAAAGGCGTGATTTGGCTCGGTTACGACCAACCACCTGACATCGAGAGCAGAGAACAACCCGCGCATGACTTCGAATTCCGGCAATGCCGCGAGACGGCTCGAAATCAGGACTGCTTTCGGCAGGCTTATTTCGACCTCATTGTATGTGTTCATCAGGTCAGCCGTGCAGGAAATGACCCTGAAGTCCGGAAGACTGTCGACGAATGCGGCTAGCCGATTGCGCTGGGCGGGATCAGAAATCGCCACAATTGTAGACTTGGCCGCTGTCACGCATTCCTCCTTCGCAGATCTAAGTCAGGTTGCCGTGCCACAATCGCGTGAAAAGCACGCAATTGTGGCTCCAAGTAAAGTCTCAGAACAACTCTGCATGATTGTTTCGAGTTGCCGTTTCATCCCGTCCACCGCTCAGACGCACAGCCATGTCGCGCAGCGTCAGAGTTTCTAGAGCGTCCTTGACGCAAACCTGTCCGAAGTCGGTCGTTTTCTGCGACAGGTAGTCCAGATAAATCGACAGTGCGGTAACCGATTGAAGCAGAAAATCGACGTCTTGCAACGTTCCGATGGATTTCGCATCCAGTTTAACAGCTGGATTTTGATACATTACTTCAAGCGTGTCTTCGAGTCTTTGAAGCCGAGCTTGCAGCCCGCGTAGCTCGGCAGCCACCCGTCCGGTTGCAAAGGAAAGTGGCTGAAGTTCGGTTTCAGCATCTCTCATAGGCGCCCCACGACACTTTCGATGCATTGCTTCATCGAGGCTGATGTGAACGGTTTCTTGATCATGTTGTTCAGACCTAATCGTTTGGCTTCGTTCACAATCTCAGGAGTCGGGCGGCCAGTCACAAGAATGAACCCCATTTTCTGTGTGGCCGGTGTAGTTCTCACGGCTTTCAACAGCCCGAGTCCATCCAAGCCTGGCATATTGAAGTCTGACAGGACGAGGTGCACCGGTGTTGTTCCGAGGCGTTCGAGTGCCCGTTTCCCGTCGTTTTCCGTGACATAGTTTTTTATTCCAATGTCATCGAGCGCTTGCGTGATCAGACCACGGCTGGTTGCCATGTCGTCAACCACCATAATGCGAAGGGACTCTTTCAAACCCATCTTGCTCTCCTATTGATTGGTTGCAGCGCTTGCGGCCGCAGTTTTTTGGTAGCTGGTAATTCCGACGCCTCGCAGCGTAGCCGACGCCGGCCCAGTCACGCGTTCTGAATGTCCTATGAACAGAAAACCGCCGGGCGCGAGAAGCTCTGAAAACCTTTGCCAAAGACGCTTCTGAGTATCCTGATCGAAGTAAATCGCAACGTTTCTGCAAAAAACCGCGTCGAACGGTCCTTTGATTGGCCAATCTGCAATCAGGTTGAGTTCGGCAAAGGTGATCAGCTTCTGAAGATCCTGAGACATGGAAATCTGGCCTGTACCGCTATCTTCGAGCTTGACCCATTTCTTTCTGAAACCATCCGGAATTGAGCCTGCTTCTTCGGCTGGATAACGACCGGCCTTTGCCTTTGCGACGATTTGCGGATCGATGTCCGTGGCCAGAATCTTGACGTTGTGTCGAGGAGCTTCGGGCATCATATCGAGTATGGTCATCGCTATGCTGTATGGTTCTTGACCAGATGAGCACCCGGCAGACCATATGCGCAGTCGTTTGCCATTTCTGGCGCGTTCGATACTTGCGGGCAAACTGTCTGTTCTCAGCGTTTCGAAATGGTGGTTCTCACGGAAGAAACTCGTGACGTTTGTCGTCAACGCGGAAATCAACTCTAGCCTTTCAGCATTTTCTTCGCGTTTGCCCAACAAATCGAGATACGCAGGAAAACTATTTATTTCTCGGGCCTTGAGACGTCTCGAGAGCCGAGAATAGACAAGCGGCTTCTTACTTTGAGCAAGGCTGAGACCGAATTCGCGATGCGCCAGGGCTGCAAGCGCCTGGAAATCCGCGTCGCTGAACGGCACGTTCGCAGTGTCCAGTTTTCCCGCCATCTGGTTCATCAGGCGATACCTTTTCCAGCGTCAAGCACGGCATCAAGGTTAACGACGCGCACCATTGCTTCATCGACCGAAATCATTCCGAGAATGCTATGTTTTGTGGCGTCAGATTTGATGTCCGGCGTTTCTTGGATCGCGCTTTTTTCTACAGAAAGGATCTCGGAAACCGATTCGACCAACAGGCCGATCGTCGTACCAGCAACCGCCGCAACAATGACCACATTGCGTTCATTTGCTGGGGTCGCACCAAGACCGAAACGGGCGGCGAGATCAAAGATCGGAATAACTGCGCCGCGGAGGTTCATGACCCCAAGCACATCAGGGGGAGTATGGGGAAGCGCAGTGACCGGGGTCCAGCGCCGGATTTCTCGAATCTGCGTGATCTCCAAGCAGAAGCTCTGGCCTCCTGCAGAGAAAGTAATGAACTCGAATTGCGAGTCGTTGCGGACTTCAGCGGTTTCAGCCATGACGAAGCTCCAATCTGGTCTGCTGCATAAGGGGATCCGGGCCGCTGCAATGGCCGAGACGGATCAGTTCTTCGGGATCTAGAATAAGGGCAATCTTTCCATCGCCCAAAATAGTCGCGGCGGAGACGCCAGGAATGGCCGTGTAATTACTTTCCAGGCTCTTGATCACAACTTGTCTCTGATCGTGTATCGACGACACACGCAAAGCAGTCAGTCCATTCGCTTCGGTCGACACCAAAAGCAGTATTCCAGTCTGAGCTCGCTCAGGTTTGCTGGCGAGGCCGAGAGATTCTGCAACGTCGACGATCGGCACGTAGGAACCGCGGACGCTGACGACTTCGGAGTCGGTCCCGATGATGTGGATGTCCTTGGAGTTCGGCCGAATAGTTTCGAGAATGGAGGCGATCGGTATGACCATCGTCTGATCGGCCACAGCGATTACGAAGCCATCCATGACAGCCAATGTCAGCGGAAGGACAATTGTGAAGGTGGTGCCCTTTCCCGGGGTTGAGCTGATCGAAACGCGGCCGCCGAGAGCTTGGACCGCGTTCTTGACCACATCCATTCCAACGCCGCGCCCGGAAAGGCTTGAAACCTGACCGGCAGTCGAAAAGCCCGGCAGGAAAAGCAGATTGTCGATCTCAGGTTCAGACAGCTCTGCGTCCGGCGCAATTAGCTGCTTTTCGATGGCTTTTTCCAAGATGCGTTCACGGTTCAGGCCTGCGCCATCGTCTGCAATTTCAATGAAGACGCTGCCAGACCTGTGTGCAGCAGAAAGTCTGATCGTGCCAACCGGATCCTTGCCGGCTGCTTCGCGGTCCTTCGGTTTCTCCAAGCCGTGGTCTACCGCGTTACGCACCATATGCGTCAATGGATCAGCCAGCCGCTCAATGACTGTCTTGTCGACTTCTGTTGAGTCGCCAACTGTGACGAGCTTGGACTTCTTGTTCGTCGCATCGGAGGCCTCGCGAACAATCCGGGACATACGCTGGAACAGCGGTTTCACCGGTTGGGCGCGGATCGCCATGACGCCTTCTTGAATGTCTCGTGCCAGTAATTTGTAGGCTTCGAGCTCATTTGTCAGATGCGCAACTGTAGGAAGGTCAAGTTCTTCTATTCTTTGGGAAATCATCGCCTGATTGATGATGAGTTCACCTACGGTGTTGATGAGGCGGTCGACCCGATCAAGGTCGACTCGCAAGGTCGGCTTCGGGCCGCGCGGTTCCTTGGATTGCGCCGTGGATGCTGGTGCTGACTTGGCTTGTGCAGTGGTTTGCGGAGCGGGCATCTCAGCTTCGCTGGGCTTTTGGACCAGAGGTTGACCGGAAATCTCCGTGGTTTCGGTATCAGTTTTTTCTTCCTCGGATGAAACCGACGGTCCGTCTTCTCCAAGATTTATTTCCAGCTCGCAAAGGCCTTCGACAAACTCGAATACTTCGTGCAGTGTGGTTTCCGGCTCGGCAGTCAGGAGCCGCAGCGTCCACGACAGGACCGAGTCCGAAGGATCAAAGTCGTCAAATTCGGGCACATGGCTCAGGTCCATGACAGCCGTCAGTGATCCGAGCTCAGCCAGGGCATCGAAGATCAGCAGTGGTTCATGGCCGTTCTCGTACAGGCTCTTATGCGGCCGAAATCGGATGTTGAAGCAGCGTTCGCCGGCAGGGGCGGCCGACGGAAGATCCAGATCAATGGGTTCCGGATCGTCGAGATCGAGCGTCATGGCCTCGAACGAAAACTCTTCTTCGGCTCCACCGGGTCCAAGGTAGTCTTCCAACTCCTTGATAAGGCCCTTTTCATGTCCTTCGTCAAGGTCCGTCTCATCCCGCGCCGAGGCCACGAGATCGGACAGCATGTCACCCGAGCGATGAAAAATTCCAATCAGTTTTTCATCGACGCTAAGCTCGCGGTCGCGAACCTTATCCATTACGGTTTCAAAGGTATGCGCGAAATGCACGAGCCGATCGAGCGCGAAAGCACCCGCACCGCCCTTGATCGAATGTACCGAGCGGAAGACCGCGTTGACGACATCCATGTCGTCCGGGGCTTCCTCCATATGGGCAAGCCCTTCCACCAAGGCTTCGAGGAGCTCTTCGCATTCCTCAAAGAAGGTATCGCGGATCGAGTTCATGGACATCAGCCTACGTGCCCCGTCAATCTCTTGAGAACGGACACCAGAGACGCATCGTCAAAGGGCTTTACGATCCAGCCAGTGGCACCGGAGCTACGCGCTCTGGATTTGAGTTCGTCAGAGCTTTCGGTAGTCAATACCAGGATTGGCACGTTTGTCTTGTTCGGACCGCTGCGTAGGGTGTCGATTACACCGAAGCCATCCATGCGCGGCATGTTGATATCGGTGATGACGACATCAGGATCAACGTCGGGGAAAACCTCGACGCCCTCCTGACCGTCTTCTGCCGAGTGGAACTCGAACCCGGCCCCCTCGAGCGAGACGCGAAGCAGATTTCGAATTGTACGTGAGTCATCGATGGCAAGAACCTTGGTCGTCATTGCGGCATCTCCTTGTCGAAATGATCGGGCTTAAGCCCCAGTCGTTCGAGGCCGTCTCGAAAAGTCGGCGTCATGTCGATCACCTGAAACGGTGAGCCGTCTGCGAGCCATTGCTTTTCTGCCACCAAAAGCAATTGCAGACGGTGCGCGTCGAGGCGTTGAACCTCTCGTGTCGAGATCGTTACGGGGGCTTTGCGTGCGCCAAGCAAGAAAGGAACCAAGGGATCCTCACCCGATCTTGCCCGGGCAGCCCCCAGTGCGTGAAAGTTTATGTCTTGCATCGTGAAACCGTTCCTTCGTGGCACCATGCGCGCCGATGATCGGCACATTTGACAGGCAGCAGGAATACGGATGCACCCTTAATAAAGTGTTCCGAGAAACGAGGAATTCCGGGCCATGTTCTGGGCATTGTTCAGGCTGGACAAGATTATTTTCGAGTTGGGTTCGTGCAAGAGTGTCGGAGGAGGAGGTCAATTTAATCTTTTAATGGCAATGGTTTGTGTGCGTTTTTCGACCTGCTGTTCCGCGCCTCTGCGGCTTGGGTCAGAAGCCGAACATCATACTGGCAAAGCTGCGATGACCGAGTTGCAGCGAATTCGATCTAATGCGATATGGCCTTTGCCCTGTGCGCGACGGTCTCTGGTGGTGGCTGAAGGCATAGAAACCGCCTTGTCGCTCTTGAGCGGTGTTATCGTGAATCCTTCAACGGTCTGGTCGGCGCTTTCAACCATTGGAATGCGAGGATTGATATTGCACGACATGCCGGGGTAATCTCCCCCTTTTTAACGGGGTGCATCCGTAGAACTTACGCGGCCATTTTCAGTTTCATGGCGGGTGTGATGC
>NZ_JBLZMW010000031.1:0-26955 GCF_048553275.1 Pacificoceanicola niger | reverse complement strand
TCGTTGTCCCAGGGTCTTCCTCTCAGCCATCGCTCTGGCCGCAACCGTCATCTATTGGTTTTGAATCCTGACCCTAGGAAGTGGGAAAGTCGCCAGATCTGGGGGCTGGACTCCGACATCGAGAGATTCATGCTACAGGAGCTTCTATCGCGCGGCCTCCGCCCGGAACTTCAATGGATAATCTATAGGTCTGGGGAATGTTTTCCTTCACTATATGACGTGTATCGCGATATTGAATTTCGTCACCACACTCAGACTCTTGCATCCGTAGATCTTTTCTTTCCGAAGGAGCGGGTAGCGGTTTTCTGTGACGGAACGAAGCATCACAAGAGGAAGAAAGACCAGCGCAAAGACCAGCGGATCAACGCCGAATTGGAAGATATGGGAATTACTCCAATCCGAGTGGCTGGGCGAGAAATCCGAGAAGATCTAAAATTAGCGGGAGACAAGGTTGAAGAAGCGCTTTCGAAAAAGGGTTACCGTCAGTGATGGCCAGATCACCTATTCTCTAAACGACTAAAAGAATGTCGCGAAGCGCTGTCGTCGCCAAGACGCGGCCTCGAGCTGGTGCTCGGAGGTCATAAGATGTGGGGATATGGCGAGGTGTCAGTACAGGCTTCGTATCGAAATTGCTCGAAAAAACGAGAGAACACAGCTATTGCGACGAGAAGTCCATAATGAAAATTCGCCTCCATCCGAAGCGCACATGTTTAACGGAAGAAAATCTCGGAATGACGCAAAATGAAACTCCTTCCCCGTTTGGCGGTGACACTGAAGCCTTGTCTCGGCTCTGGTTGGAAATGCTACCGCCAGACGTCCATGTATCCCAACTTCTTGGCGAATGGCTTCCCGCCGATCAACTGACGGCAATAAAAGAACTACTGCAGCGAAATCACCAAGCCGCAGAAGCGTCCCGCATCAAATTCGACGAGCTCAGGCAACAGCTGAACGCCAACCCCAACGATGAACAGTTGGACCGGCTACACGATGACCGTTTCTGGTCACGGGTCTTCATGGATTCCGCGCATAGCATGTCCGCTGTTGGGATGCTCGCACCCTTTATGGAGTCCCTGTTCGTTGCCATCTTCGCGGGGCTGAGGAGGTGGCAAGTTGAGGACATGGGCGACACGCGTCGGCAACGCGCCGACGATCAGTTCTGGAGACCGCAGATCTACTTCGATAAGGACGTGCCCAAGACGAACCTCGTGAAAGGCATCGAGCAGTTGGCAGGTTCATGTGGGCTGCAGCCATACTTGCCTGCTGGGTATGAAAGAACACTCGCTGCTCTTTTCGCCTATCGCAACAACATGTTTCACAATGGGTTTCTGTGGCCAGCCGAGATCATCAGTAAGTTCTCGAAGCGTGTCGCATCCGAAAAGTGGCCGGACGCCTGGTTCACAAGTGTGGATAAGGCGGGAGAACCTTGGCTCTATTACATGTCGCCGTTATTCTGCGATCATTGCGTCAAGCTGATAGATGAAATCATGGACGGCACTGGACGGTATCTGAAAGAAAGGGGCTTGTGATATCGTGGCAGGCATTCGATGGCAGTAGCTGAGCACCTGCACCAACGCTGAACCGCAAAGTCTGCTTTCGGCCCTTTTGGGTCGTCTTGTGTTTGGCTTGGTTCCACTTGGCAATAGCTTGGGGATGTCGCACGCGGCCTGCGAAAAATGCCTTTTTCTCTTCAACTTACGCGCGCGGTGTGTTCACATTGGCATGTCGCTGATGGTGTGAAGCTGGCTGTAGAAAAGAATTTCATTGATCAAGTCGCGGAAGAAAATGGTTGTGTGTACAGCAAAACGACAAGCAGACGCGGCTCCGCATGCGGCCTCATTGATCGAGGGGATGAGGGATTTCGGGTATACCCTGGAAACTGCACTGGCAGATGTCATCGACAACTCGGTGACTGCCAAGGCGACCAAGGTCGAAATTCTTGCCGAGACGACCTCGGATGAACCATGGATCGCGATCGTCGACAACGGGACGGGCATGTCCGAGCCCGAGTTGATTGAAGCCATGCGGCCCGGGACGAAGAATCCGCTTCAGGAGCGCGAAGGGCATGATCTCGGACGGTTTGGGTTGGGCTTGAAGAGCGCAAGCTTTTCGCAATGCCGCCAGTTGACTGTGATTTCCAGGAAGGATGGTCAAACCTCTGCTGCGACATGGGATCTCGACAAAGTCGCTGAAACCAACGATTGGCGCGTCGATCTCGAGGATGATCTGACCGAGACTCCGGCCGCGGACAGGTTGCCGGATACCGGAACCATCGTGCTTTGGCGCAAGCTTGACCGTCTATCGACCAACTACCGCAATGATTCCGCAAAGCGCTCAGCCGAAATCAACAAGGCCATTTCCGGCGCGGAACGTCATCTTCGGCTCTGCTTCCACCGCTACATGGAGGGTAGCAAACCTGCCCTGCGGATCCTGTTGAACGACCGCAAGCTTTTACCGATCGACCCTTTCGCGACGGATCACCCTGCAACTCAGACGGACCCTGAAGATATCTTGCCGCTGCTCAACGGCGAAGTCGTCACGCAGTGTTTCACGCTTCCCCATCACAAGAAGATGTCGAAGACGGCTTGGGATGACCTTGGTGGGCCCGAAGGCCATCTGAGGTCTCAGGGCTTCTACGTTTATCGTGAGCGCCGCCTTATCATCGCCGGCAGCTGGCTGGGGCTGGCGAGGCAGACAGAGTTGACGAAGCTGGCGAGGGTGCGCGTCGACATCCCGAACACCATGGATTCGGACTGGAAGATCGACGTCCGAAAGGCATCGGCCCAAATGCCACCAGTCGTTCGCGAACGCTTGCGCAAGATCGTCGAACGACTCCAGGGAACATCGAAGCGTACCTACCAGCGCCGGGGCCGGAAGCTTGTTTCCGATGAGCATCTGCCGCTCTGGAACCGCATTCAGAAAGATGGTGGCATAGTCTATCGCCCCAACGTCGAGCATCCCTCGATCACCGGTTTTGCCGCCGCGCTGCCCGAAGAGTACCGGCATGGGTTCAGGACCTGCATCAATCTCCTCGGTAGTGGGCTGCCCATTGCTGCATTGCATGCGGACATGCTGGGCGGCGCTGAAGATGTGACCCAAGACGCGGCGGATTTCGCCGACTTTGCGGACTCGGCCGAGATAGCCATCAGGGCCTTGCTGCATTCCAACATGACAGGAAATGACGTGGTGCGGGCGCTATGCTCCACGGAGCCGTTCATCCACCACAAAGACGCGATTCGACAACTTGTCGAAGAAATACAGGGAGAACCCTCGTGACCGCAGAGCTCAAGCATCTTGATGATGTCGTTTCGCAATCTCTGGCACATCAGCGAAAGAGCGGTACCGAACTGCGGTCCTTCATAACCACGATGAATGTGGCGCTGAACGTGAATGCCGCGCCGGATGTCCTCGAACAGCTTGCACGCGATATCGAGGAGCGTTTCGGCATCACGATGGGGCTCGGGGCGATGGTCGATGACGAGAGCTTTCGCCCTTGGCTGGACGAGGCGAAGGCGTCCATCGACCCGTTCTACTGGGACCGCTACAAGAAGCTGTTGCACAAGAACGGCCTGCCACAGGACGTAATCACCACCACCGACGAACTGACCGACCGCATCCTCGGTCGCTTGGGCAACCCAGGTCTCGACGAGAAATGGGATCGCCGGGGGATGGTCGTCGGTCACGTCCAGAGTGGCAAGACAGCGAACTACACTGGCTTGATCTGCAAGGCGGCTGACGCGGGTTATCGCTTGATCGTCGTGATCGCCGGCATCCACAACAACCTGCGCAACCAGACCCAGGAGAGGATCGACGAAGGCTTCATCGGTCGTGACACCGGTCGGCTGGCAACACAGGGCAAGAAGGGCAACCGCGCCATCGGTGTCGGCCTGTTCGATGACCGCCATGTCCCGGTCAGCCTGACCAACACGCTCGCTGATTTCCGCAAGGACACTGCGTCCACGAACACCAGTCAGATCGATTCCTACAAGGTTCCGGTGGTTCTGGTCATCAAGAAGAACCACAACACGCTGCGCAACCTGCTGGACTGGCTGCGCGAGAATAGCGCCCGGGGCGATGATCAGATGATCGACCAGCCAATGCTGCTGATCGATGACGAGGCCGACAACGCTTCGATCAACACGAAGTATTCGAAGGAAGAGATCACAAAGATCAACGGGCAGATCCGGGATCTGCTGAACATGTTCCACCGCAGCTGCTACGTGGGCTACACGGCAACACCCTTCGCAAACATCTTCGTTGATCCGGACCAGTATGACGAAGCGCTAAAGGAAGATCTCTTTCCGAAACACTTCATTGTCGGGCTGGACGCGCCATCGAACTATTTTGGCGCAAAGAAGATCTTCATCGACGGAATTCCCGATGACGGCGACCCTGTCTGGCTGCGCTATATCACTGACAACGAAGATGTTCTGCCGATGAAGCACCGTATCGACCAGATGGTTGATGAGCTTCCTGAAAGTCTGAAAGAGGCCGTGCGAGCATTCCTGATCGCGCGGACAATCCGGAACCTGCGCGGCCAAGCCTCGAAGCACTGCTCTATGCTGGTGAATGCGAGCCGCTTCACGGCGGTGCAAGGACTGTTGCGGAACCGGTTGCACCAATACGTTGGCGCCATCCAGGACTCGCTGCGTGTCAACGGTGCGCGCGGGGAGTCCGCCTTGCGTGACGCCATGATTGCCGAGCTGCATGAGACTTGGGAGCAGGAATACTACGGCGCCGAGCCGAACTGGTCAAAGGTACTTGCCGCGATGCTTGAAGCTGTCGCTGCGGCGAAGGTCGTGGAGGTGAACAGCCGCGCCAATGGCCTCGACTATTCCGGCGAATCCAATGTTGGTCAGACGGTCATTGCTGTTGGCGGCTTCTCGTTGTCGCGGGGCCTCACGCTCGAAGGGCTGACAGTCACTTGGTTCCTGCGGAATACGATGATGTACGACACGCTGATGCAGATGGGCCGGTGGTTTGGATATCGCGGCGGTTATGAGGATCTATGCCGCATCTGGATGCCTTCCGAAGCGATCGATTGGTATGCCCACATCGCCGAGGCGAGCGAGGAGCTACACCTCGAATTGAAAAAGATGGAAAAGGCCAAGGCGACGCCTTCAGACTTTGGTTTGGCTGTCCGCAGCCACCCGGCATCTCTCTTGGTCACTGCCCGCAACAAGATGGGTTCAGGCCAGAAACACATCCTGATCGGCCTGTCCAACGCCTGGGTCGAGACGGCCAAGATCACGGCCAAGCCAAAGGAACTCGAAGCGAACGAAGAGGCCGCTATCCGTCTGCTGGAAGACATGGCCGCCCAAGGCTTCGGACCGGAGGCAGCTGAAAAGAAGAATGGTGGCCATCTCTTGAAGGATGTGCCGGTTGAATTGATCGACCAGTTTCTGCTGAGCTGGCGCAACCATGATCAAGCCTTCCTGACCCAAACTGGGCCGGTCCGCAGCTACATTCGCGATCGGCAAGATGACGAACTGAAATTTTGGGACGTCCTTGTCACCGACGTTGCGAGCGAGGCTGACAGCTTTGACATTGGCGGCTGGACCGTCGGACCGCAGATGCGTCGCATTGGATACGCCGACCTTGGGGATCATCTCCTATCCATGAGCGGCAAACGCGCGCGGATCGCATCTCGAGGCGTGGAGCGCATCGGAGTCGATGAGGAAAAGGCGAAGCAAGCTGAGACGGCGTATCTTGCAGCGGAAAAGCTTGACGGAAAGGAGCCGGGTAAGCGCCCGTCGTTCCCTGACCGGATCTATCGCCAAGTGCGCGACAAGCCATTGTTCGTGCTTCATGTCGTGCAGGTTCGCAAGCCGGAGCAACGGGACATCGATCATTTGCGCGACAAGACCGTGCTCGACCGACTGCCCGAGCGTCCTGTGATCGGCTGGAGCATCAGCCTTCCACCATCCGCCAAACCGAACGATCGGGTGGAATACATCATCAACATGGTGAAGTTCCGCGAAATCTACGGCTCCGAAGAGGAAGACGATGGCGCATATGAAGACGATTGAGGGACCGTGGGCCAGCCTCTCTGAGAACGAGGCGCGGCGCGTCGATAGCAAGGGACGGTTCGACTTCTTCTGGGTGCGTATGGCAGATGGCTCTCCGGGGCTGGTCTTGCGCCTCTCGGACGACATCGACGAAGTGCGTCCCCTACCGAAGCTCAAGCATGTCGGCGTTTTCTACCGGGTCGTCGAGGGCTGCAATCATTTTTGTGTCACCCTGTTCGAGTCCGCCCATATTGACCTGTTCGAAACACTATGTCGGGATGTGGTTGCGGCAGGGGAGCAGTCCGGAGATGTTCAGGGTGCTCTCGGGCGCGCGGTTCGGCGGGCTATGCGCTGGCACCACCTTTTGCGTGGTGGCAAGCAGGGAATGCCGCTGGAAGTACAGCGTGGCTTGGTCGGCGAACTTGCTTTCCTTCGGGAACTTGTCGCTGCCATCGGCCCATACAAGGCTGTCGAAGCATGGAAGGGGCCGGATGACAGCGCCAAGGACTTTGAGCTTCCGCGCATATTCTTCGAGGTGAAGGCGCGAAGAAGCGCGGCCCATCCGAAGATCCGGATTTCGTCCGAGGCACAGCTGATGGACATTGTCGGGGCCCGGTTATTCCTGCGCGTTCAGGATGTGGACACCGCATTGGATGCCGAGGGTGACAACATGAAGGACCATGTGGACAAGACGGCGATGCTGTTCGAAGATGATGTCGCGGCGCTGGACGTTTGGGAACAGCGCATCGCCGAAAGCCCCTATGCCGAAGATGCCGTCGAACCAGAGCGTCGTTGGCACCTTGGAGCGGCGAGGCTGTTTCAGGTCGTCGAGGGCTTTCCAAGGATTGTCCCGCCCCTGCCGGCAGGGACCGAAGAACTGGCCTATTCGATACGTCTGGATGCCTGCACCGGCTTCGAGACGACAACAGATTTGAAGACGTTGCTATTGGGAGACACACAGGATGTCGGAGCTTGAGGAATTCCATCACAGCTTGATCGCGGATATCCAGGGCGACGCCGATGCCATGGGGGCTTACCTCCATGAAGCATTCTTCGAGAAGGCCGGAGAGATCCTGACCGAGGCTGGCGAGATCGAAGAATGCGATTACTGCCATTATGCAGGCAAGAACGGCAGAGTGTCATTGCAGGTCAGCGGATATAGCGGCGACCCCCGTATCACCAATGGAGAGCTCGCGCTCATTCTCACCGATTTTCAGCTGACGCCGGAAGTTCGGAGAACTGACGGCAAGCATCTGAAGGCACAGTTTTCAAAACTGGTTGAGTTCCTGAGACATTCGAGGAAGGAGCAGTTCCTCGAGGAACTCGAGGAAACCAGCGATGCCGCGCAATTGGTCGAGCTCATTCAGACCCGATGGTCAGTCATCCAAAAGATCAAACTGATCTATGTCACCAATTCCGACAGCCGGGCAAAAGCTGACGCGAAACCCGCAGGTGAGATAAATGGCAAGCCTGTCACATACAGTTCGTGGGATCTGAAACGCCTTCAGGCATACCTCGAGCAAGGCAGAGCCCGCGAAGATCTGACGATTGATTTCGCGGGAGAATTCGGTGGTGCAGTACCGGTCCTTCGGGCATCAGGTGCAGATACGGCTCTGGAGAGTTACCTCGCAGTCATTCCGGGTGCGCAGCTTGCCCAGATTTACGACCGATGGGGCGCCCGTCTGCTGGAGGCCAATGTGAGGAGCTTTCTTCAGGCGCGCGGCAAGGTGAACAGAGGTATCAGGGACACCATCAAGGATGATCCCCAAATGTTCTTTGCCTACAACAATGGACTTTCGGCAACGGCCGAAAACGTGGTCTGTGAGAAGACAGAAGATGGTCTGGTGATAACCAGCGCCGACAACCTTCAGATCGTCAACGGTGGACAGACGACAGCCTCGATCCATGCTGCTCGCAAGCTGGCTGGTGAAGGGCTCAAGGATATCTATGTCCAGATGAAGCTGAATGTCGTCCCTCCGACATTGGCGCCTACTGTGGTCCCGCAGATTTCGGAATTCGCCAACAGCCAGAACAAGGTCAACGCCGCGGACTTCTTTGCCAATCACCCGTTCCACATCCGCATCGAGGAACTGTCGCGCAAGCTCTTGGCGCCGGCCGGGGCCGATGGATATCGGGAAACGAAATGGTTCTATGAGCGGGCGCGGGGCCAATTCGCGGATGAACGGGCCAAGAAAACCCCCGCCCAGAGAAGCAAATGGGATGCCGAATTCCCGAAGTCACAGTTCTTTACCAAAACAGATTTGGCCAAGTTCGAAAACTCCTGGAATGGGCGTCCGGAAGAGGTCTCAAAGGGGGCTCAGAAGAACTTCGCAGAATTCGCCAAGGTGATCCAGAAAGTCTGGGGCAAAAGTGGTGCCAGAGTGGACGAAGTCTGGTATCGTCAATTGATCGCGAAGGCCATCATCTTCCGCAGGCTGGAAAAACTGGTCTCGGCCCAGGAATGGTACGAAGGCGGATACCGCGCGAACATCGTGACCTACGCCATCGCAAAAGTCGCGCACGACGCCGAAGCTGCGGAGAAGCAAGTCGACCTCCAGCGGGTCTGGCGCATGCAGAACGTGCCGCCAGCTCTCGAAGAAGCTCTTCTGGTTGCCGCAGCGGAAGCACAGAGCCTTATTACCAACCCGCCGGAAGGCATTCGGAACATGAGTGAGTGGGCCAAGAAGCAGGCCTGCTGGGAGCGTTTCCGGAAAATGAATTTGGACTACCCGGAAGACTTCAAGGGAATGCTTATCGAACCCGAGGAGGCGCGCAGTGAGGACGACGAGATCAAGGAAGACGCCGGATTGACCAAGAGCGTCGAGGATCAAACTCGGGTCTTCGAACTCGGGCCGAAGTTCTGGGATGAAGCGCGGAACTGGGGGCGGACGCACAAGCTTCTGACTTCTATGGAATATCAGGTTTTGGGGATCTGCGCGAAAATCCCGAACCGTATACCTACCGAGAACCAGACTGCAGTTGCCATCAAGGTGCTCGCCAAGTTGGAGAGCGCTGGTTTCGGCGTCAACGAAGAGGCGACGGCGGCTGAGTGATCGGTCCTCGTCGCACCATTCTCATGACAGCAGCTGCCTTACGGCGGTTGCAATCTGATAGGCAAGGTAAGGTGGAACCGCGTTACCGACCTGATGATACTGCTTCGTGCGTGGGCCGCAGAACAAGTAATTGTCCGGGAAGGTTTGCAAGCGTGCGGCCTCGCGCACAGTTAGTGAACGGCACTGCTTTGGATCCGGATGGATGAAGTAGTGCCCGTCTTTCGAGATGTGGCTGGTCACGGTCGTTGATGGCCTGTCTGCTGCTTGCGTGCGGAAACGGTCGGCAAAGTCTCCGGAGCCGCGATTCTTGTGCTCCGGCTGCAGAAACTCCGGGAAGTCGATCAGCTTCGGGGCCTTCTTGAACACATGGGTGTAGGCTGCCGAGTACATATAACGCCCCAAATCTCCGGGGATATGGCCGCGGGTCTCGTGATGCAGGGTTGTACGCAACCGCTCGTCGGAAAACCAGGCTTGGAGATGATCCGGCATTGGTACCTTTTCGCCCTTCCAGCCGCTATTGCGACGGTCAGGCAGGTCGTTGGCCGACGCGATCGCGCGTGCGATTGCCCGCACTTCATCGGGAATGTCGATGCCATTGGTGATGGCAAGAGCCTGTTCACGGACAGCTTTCTGCCACCCGTCGACGCTATCCTGCCTGCTCAAACCGCTGCGCAGCTGCCACATGCCTGTGATGGCTTCACCGACGGTGACTTGAGGTTGGGGCTCCCCAAGGATCGATCCATTCAGATGCAGACGTTCTGCGATGTCCTTGCGGACCCCGAGAATGATGACACGGTGGCGAGCCTGAGGCACACCATGGTCCTCGGCTCGGAGCAGGAAGCTGCGCGCCTCCGCCCGGCTACCATCCTCGGGTGTCGGTTTCGCAAGAGGGAGCAGTCGATAGCCATCTCCGGAAGCCTCGAGATCATCGAGAACACGGCTGAAAATGCCTCCGCCATCGACCTTGCTGGACAACATGCCTTTGACATTTTCCATGACAAATGCCGCCGGGTTCAGGCGATCAAGAATGCGCACGTATTCACGATAAAGGTAGTGCCGCTCGTCCTGTTCTGGCACGTAATCGGCTTTGCCCTTGTTCCGTGAACGGCCCGCGAGCGAATAGGCCTGACAGGGGGGGCCGCCAATCAAGATCGTGTTTCCCGCATGGCTTTCTCGGGCCCGGTCAAGTTCGACCGCCAGTTCTTCGAACACTCCATCGCCGCCGAGGACCCGCTGCTTGACTTCCTGCTCTGCAAGCTTCCAATTCGCAGGATACAACTCCGACCAGTCAGGGAGTGGTTCTCCCTTGTTCAGGGCATCATAGTATTCTTGTGGAAACTCGTCGAAAGACCGCAGGAAAGCGCGCAAGCGCAGCGTCTGGATGGCGTGATCATCCATCTCCACGGACAGGTGGATTTTCATCCCTGCATCCGCAGCACGACCAGCCTGCGAAAACCCTTCACCGAGCCCGCCCGGCCCGGCAAACAGATCTATGATGGCAAATTCTTGGGTCATGACAATCCTTGTTGGGCGTACATCTCTACCAGGTTTCTCCAACAGTGCCAGGTGCAAAATACGACCCGGATTGCTACATCGACCTCATGACTGATGTGGTGGACAAGACAACGCGATCGCGGATGATGGCGGGGATCAGGGCGACGAATACAAAGCCTGAGATGCTTGTGCGCCGGGCTTTGCATGCGCGAGGCTTTCGGTTTCGTATACATGACAAACGACTTCCCGGGCGGCCAGATGTAGTGTTGCCGAAATGGAAGACTGCAATTCAGGTGCACGGCTGTTTCTGGCATCGCCACTCCGGATGCGCCAAGGCCACCAATCCGTCCAGCAATGCTTCCTTTTGGGCGAAAAAGTTTCAGGCCAATGTCGAAAGAGATGCTGTTGCGGTCGAGGGGCTCATGGAGAAAGGGTGGCGCATTCTCGTGGTCTGGGAGTGCTCTCTCGACAAGGTCAGAATGGAAGAGGCCATTGATATAATTGAGGATTTCATCAGGCTTGGTCCAAATCACTCTGTCCGATTTGCCGAAGTGGGGTGGCCAGATTTTGCAATCGATGAGGCTAAAGATTTCCGAAGTGGATAGTCTGATTTTTTGTTTCTATATTGAAAACGCTTTGTTTATTTCCGAAATTTTTCGATCAGCCAATGTCCCCGTCGGACACGCCAGGCCTCCCGAGGGACAGAACATTGGTCTGGCACCGTGAGCACGCAGAAGCGTCTCGGCTCGAGAGAAGGAACACGAGCCGTCCACCTCCACGCAGCTTCACGCAGAGGTGACTCATGTACATCACACCCGACGGCACGTTCGTCATGCCGAGAAAAATCTCCGGCGCCCGAAAGGTGGCGAAAGGGCGCCGCAATCACTTCACAGGTCAGATGGTCCTGGGGACTGCAGACGACCCCTGCCACCTCGATTTCGAAAGCCACACCGAATACATGACGTGCCTTTGCCTGATCGCCAGGATGGACGTCGTCGCGATCGAAAATCAGGTTCCTTGCGAATGGACTAAGCCTGATGGAAAGAAAGCGACCCACTATTTCGATTTCCGTGTCAGCCATGATGACGGCACGCGTGTCGCAATCATGGTCAAAGGGTCTCATAGGACGGAAAGTGCGCGCTTGATGGGCGAGCTCGAGACCATCGCCGCGGAGGTGCCCGCAAGTTTTGCCGAAGACGTGGTCCTCATGACCGAAGATGATCTCGACCCGATCGACCTCCACAATGCGGTCATGTTCCACGAGATGCGTCAGGACGAACCGATCATTGATGCGGCCGCGCGGCGCGTCTTGCAAACCCTGCAAGGCGCCATCCAAATCAAGGATTTCCAGCACTTGGTGGGCTTCGATGGCCAGGGTTTCCGCGCCATCGTGCGCCTTTTGCGGTGCGGAGAGCTGGAAACCATCCATCATGAACGGATCGGTGAGAATACACTCGTGCGTCGGAGTGCAAACTGATGTTGGATATGGTTCCCAGCGATGTAACGCCTCAATATGCTCTTGAAACGGGCGATGAGGTCATTCTCGACAAGACTGCCTGGACTGTCCTGCACAGGCTGGACGGGAGATACGCCTTTCTTCCGCAGTCTGGACACCGAGTTCCGCAGGAATTCACGAATGCCCAATTGGCGCACTACGCAGCACTTGGAAAGCTGACCCATAACCCGGTGACGAAACCGGTGCACTCCGGTTCGGCATATGCCGAAATGGAAACGGCCAAATTCGTGGCGTCGCGGACGCCCGACGAACATCAGGCTGCGAAACGGCGCCAAGTGCTCGTGCAGGCCCTGCTGGAGCTGCATCGCGAGAAGCGTGTGAAATTCATGGAGGATTCGATCGCGGCAGCCAAGGAGGACATCATCCAGCGTGCGGAAAAGCTGTACGCTTTGAAGGTGAATGGAGACACTGTCCGGCCTGCGTGGCATTCACCGAAGACACTCTTGCGCTGGAAAAAGAAATTCCAACAGAAGGGGGCCATCGGCCTCTACGATAACCGGCGTGGCTGCGGCAATCGCGAAGCGCGCCACTCGCCCGAATTGAACGCTTTCGTTCTTCCGATCATTGCCGGTTTCATGCACGGGAACCAGCCTACACAATCCCAGATCCATGAAGATGTCTGTACTGCCATCACGCTCGAAAACGAGCGGCGCAGGCGCAAGCACGAGATGGAAGGTGGCAAAGGTGAGCCGCCGCTGCTTCTGAATCCTTCGCGTGATTTCATCCGGAGGAAGATCCTTCAGCTCGACCCTTTCGAATCCCATCTTGCTCGGTTTGGCCATGACTCCGCCCGCGATGAGTTTTCGCCTGTGGGTGAGGGATTTAAGGCGGAACGCCCGCTTCAAGTCGTGATGTTCGATGAGTATCACACGGACCTCAAGACGATAGTCGGCAAGCTCGGCGTCTGGGACTTCATTCCTGCCGAGATGAAGGAGCGGCTCTCTGCGAAGAAGAAAATCCGGGTCTGGGTCACGATGGTGATCGATGCGGCGACGCGTTGCATTCTCGGGATGACGATTTCGCTGACCTGCACCGCCGAAAGCGCGTTGGCGACCATGGCGATGATCTTCGAGGACAAGCATAAACTCGCAGAAGCCGCCGGCGCGCAATCATCCTGGCACATGCATGGCAAGCCGGGGCTGATCCTCGGTGATTGCGGCGAACACAACATCTCGGAGCGGGTCCGCCAGGCCGCCATCGCATGCGGCCTCGACTATGAGCATTGTCCCGCCGGGGATCCCCGCCAAAAAGGGCGCATCGAGCGCATGTTCGATACCATCGGGGTTCAGCTGATGGGCCGCCTGAGCGGTAGGACTTTCCGCAGTGTCGCAGAAAAGGGCGACAGCGATCCCGACAAGACCGCCGCTCTGACGGTCGAGGAGTTTTGCCAGATCCTGACACGATGGATCGTCGACGTTTATCATCTGAAACCCCATAAGGGGCTGTCCAAGGAAACACCGTTCGATTGCTGGAACCGGCTCAGCCGGAAATTCGGTGTGACCCCGCCGCCGAACAAGAATACCCGTCTGCTTGCTTTCGGACAGGAAGAAACCCGCGAGCTTCAGCGCGACGGTATCACCATCATGAACATCCGCTACCACAACCGCGTCCTGGCAAAATGGATGATGCGGCACAGGAAACGCAAAATGACTGTGCGCTGGCATCCGAGCGATCTCGGCGGGATCTTCGTAAAGTTGGGCAATGCAGACTGGATCCGTGTGCCCGCGGTTCATTCTTGGGCCAAGGGGCTGACGGCTCGAGAATGGCGGCTTGCACTGGTCGAGATCAATGCCCGCTGCCGACGCAGCATGGAGGTGAACGCGCTGGTGATCGCCAAGGCGATCCAGGCCATCAAGGAAATCAATGACGAGGCCGTCCGTCGCGAAGGCGTCATCCATCAGGCGTTTTCCGAGGAAGAAGTGCAGCGCATCGAAGACAGCTTCCTGATGAGCTTCGATTTTCCGGAGGAGAAGGAGCCTGCGGTTGATGTGGCCTCCAAGGGCAGCAAGGCTCCGCGCTACGGCACGGCGCTGCGTAAGCGCTTGAACAACGACGACCCATCCGCCGTACGCAATCATGGTGCCGACTTCGGGAATGCCGCACCGAACGGTGTCGCGGCGGTCGAAGAGGCGCAGGTCTATAACAACGAGGATGCTTTGGACGCAGACGAGGTCCTCACGCCTTCCGCGGAACAAAGCAATTCAGTAACCACGTCGTCCGAAACCGACCCGAAAAGTTTTTCCGCGCCGAACACTTCGAACGTACTTCCCCGGCGTCGACGGAGCGGGCGCAGCGCGCCTGACGCATCCGATGACACCAACGGATTTACCTTCGAGGAATGACACTCATGTGCACCATGGAGACCCCCTCTGGCCAGGACCTTGGCCAGGAGCTGCGGGATGCGTACATCGCGACCGCGCGCGACGAGAAATTCGAAGCCGTTTTTGACCGGCTTCTTCGCACCGACGGGCAAGGCAACACCCTGCCGATCCCGCGCCACTTTACCCGCACGTTTGAGACCCGGGGCCTCATGGTTCTGGCCAAGTCCGGCGCGGGCAAGACGCGGATGATCGAGCGTGCCCTTTCGCGCCATCCCGCGATGCAACCCGATGCAACGCGTCAGCGCCCCTGGATTGCAGCCCGCGTGCCGAGCCCGGCCACGACGAAAGGTCTTGGTGTCGCGATCCTCAAAGCCACTGAATACCCGGACGTCAACACACGGCGTGTCGAACGGGAAATTTGGGATATCGTGCGGCACCGGCTGTCCGAGCTGGGGACAATCGTCCTCTGGATCGACGAGGCGCAGGACCTGTTCGGCAAATCGAGCCCGAAGGACACCCAGAATATCCTCAACCTCCTGAAGGCGCAGATGCAGGGCGAGGGCTCTGTCATCGTCATCCTGAGCGGGGTCGATGCCCTTCAGCAGATCGCGGCGACAGACAGGCAGATCACGCGGCGTTTCAACAAGATGCGTCTTCAGGATATCGATGCAGGCGCCGACGCAGACATGTTGCGCGGCATCGTCGCCAGTTATTGCCGGAAGGCTGGACTTGATGCGCCGAGCTTTGAGGATGAGTTGCTTGGCCGTATGATCCATGCTGCGCAGTCGCGCCTTGGACAGTTTATCGAATACCTTCTCGATACAATCGACATTGCCCTGGATGAAGGTGCGACCGCGCTGGAACGCGGGCATTTTGTCGAGGCGTATGCGGTCAAGTCCAGCTGCGCCCCTGCGGAAAACGTCTACCTCACGCGTTATTGGTCGAAAATCGATGTGGAACGCATCACCGGCGACTGACGCCCTTTCGCGCCCCCCTCCTTTTCTGAAATCTCCGGAGACAGTTCCATGTCGCTTCTCAAGCCTCACTTTGAATTCGATGTGCTGGAATCTGCACTGTCCTTCGCCGCCCGTTTGGCGGCGTTCCACACCGGCGGGCGTTTGACGGCTTTCCTGCGGGATGTCGGCATCGCTCCCATGGCAATGGTGTCCGGAGAGCCGGAGGCCATTGCACGGCTGGCAGAGGTGTCCGGAACGGATCGCGCGGCGCTTGAACACAACACGCCTATCCGCGTTGGCAAGCGGGCTTACCGTTTGCGCGGGCATGTGCTGCCGGCGGAGTTCTTTGCGCGGCCGAAGACAGCATATTGCCCGGCCTGCCTGTGCGCTGACGATCAGACCGTCGGAGGACACCCCGCCAAGGTGCGTCGCCATCGCTGGTTCTGGGCGCTCGATGTTGTCCGGACCTGTCCAGAGCACGGCATTGCTCTGGTCCGGCTCGACAAGGATTTCCACGATGGCGAGTTGCTCGAACTGGGCTACCGTGCCCCGGCTCCGGGTGCGCCGCTGATGGCAGAGATCGCAGCACAGCCTGCGCGCCCGGCTTCGCCGCTGCAAACCTACGTCGTCTCGCGTCTCGAGGGGCAGTCGGGCCCGGCATGGCTCGATGCTCAGGCGCTGGATTGCGTGGTGCGCGCCGCTGAATTGCTGGGCGCCGTGGTCGCCTTTGGCGCATCGGTCAACTTGGCCGAACTCACGGACGATCAGCGCGACAAGGCGGGGCGCGTGGGTTATGCGATCATGGCGCAGGGAGAGGCGGGCGTCCGCGCTTGCCTGAACGGCATGTTCAATGCTTTCGAGCACGGCAGCAGCAAGCCCGGACCGCAGAAGGTCTTTGGCCGTCTTTACACCGCCATGAGTGGTGCACGGTCGTTTGGCAAACATGGCGCGCTGACAGATATCCTGGGCGAGGTGATCTTCGACCGTTTCGCGCTGGAGGCTGGGACAGAAGTTCTGGGCAAGACGCTTCCGGAGCGTCGCTTGCACACGGTTGCGTCGCTGGCCTCAGAGCAGGGGCTTGACCCGCGCACCCTGCGCAAGCTGCTGATCGCGCGGGGCCTCGTCCCGTCCGACGAGCAAGTGCATCATGCGTTCGACGCACAGGCAGGCCGCACGGTCGCGGCGCAAATGCAGCGCATGGTGACGGTCATCTCCTTGCCGAAGGCGCTGGGGTGCAGCCGTCCGCTGGCGGATCAGCTCATGGACGACCGCCTTCTGACCCCACTGGCCGGTGATCGGCCAGACGCCTCGGGTCGGACCCGCAAGGCGGTGGCCCAGGATGAAATCGACGGGGTGCTGGAGCGGGTCGCGCAGGCAGCGCCTTTGGTCACCACCGCTCCGGCAGACTTCGTGCCCATCGCGAAGGCCGCGGAAAAAGCGAAGTGCCATGGCGTCGATGTCTTGCACTTGCTGTTCGGCGGTCATTTGCTTGACGCCGTGCGCGTCGAAGGCGAAGGGCTGGCCGCGCTGCGCGTCGATCCGGCGGCGGTCAAGGCGCTGGTCTGCGATCTGCTGACGGGTCTTTCTTCGCAAAAGGCCTTCGAAATCCTGCGGGTGCCGAGCGAGGCGGGCTGGGCGCTGGTGGATCGCGGCATCCTGTCGTCGCGGATCATCCAATCGGGGCAGGGGTCTCATGTCATCCACCGTTTCGATGCTGATGAGGTGGCCCGGGTCGCGGCGAACCTGATCAGTCCTTCCCGGTCACTCGAGCTCTTCGGGATGGGCGCGGAGAGCTTCTCCCGTCATATGCGCCATGCCCGCATCCGCCCCGCATTTTCCCATGCCGAAATCGGTGCAGACCTCTACCATCGCGCTGATACACATCGGGTCCTCGGCATGTAACATAATGGCCCCTATCTGCCTTTGGCTATGACTTGCCTGCGGCAACGTCTTGCGGTATATACCTTTGTGAATACGGAGGCGCTACAATGATCGAGACGAAAATCCGCAAGGTCGGCAACTCTGCCGTCATGACTTTGACCACCGAAATGCTGACCATCCTCGATGCCAAAGAAGGGGACAGTCTCTTCGTGGTGCGTGGGGATGATGGCAGCCTGAAATTGATGGCGCATGACCCCTCCGTCGTCGAAGCACTCGCAGCGGCAGAGCTCGTCATGGATGAAAACCGGGACATGCTGCAAGCCTTGGCATGACGAAATTCGTCTGGGTGCCGATTGCCGCTGTGACGGTCATACATGATCGGCAGATTTCTCGACACGGAGGTGCGTCCGGTCTGCGGGATGGCGCGCTTCTGGAGATGGGATGCGCTCGGGCCATGAACTTGGCCGCATACACCCAAGCCGATGTTTCCCAAGTCGCGGCAGCCTATGCATTCGGAATTGCGAAGGCACACGCATTTGTCGACGGCAACAAGCGAACCGCTTTTGTGACCGCAGTCACCTTTCTCCGTCTGAAAGGCTTTACTTTCCGGCCAGAACCAGTTGAGGGCGTACGCGCCATGGAGAACTTGGCTTCGGGCGACATGACTGAAGCCGAATTCGCCGAATGGCTTGCCGCAGGTATGTCACCGCTTGAATGAAAAATTTGGATACTGCATCGTTGTTCAGCCCCGCCGATTCATCGACGGGGCTTTCTTGTATGTCGGCTGGGCTGCTACCTGATGGCTATGGTTCGGGGAATGGACAGGTATCGCTTGCAAAATGGACATCAGCATCGCGCCTTCTGCAAGCCATGACAACAAAATCAATCAGTTGATTTCCACGGATGGTCATTTATTGGCTGCACCGACACAGATATTATCGGCGCAGCCAATTCTTGTCCATTTTGCACGGTTTGATGTCCATTGCGCAGGCAATTGGTGTCCATCGGCGTGAAAACGGCCTGAGAGGGTCGTTTTCACCGGATTTCCGGGTCATTCGCTCAAGCAGGTAGCCCCAGGGCGTCGGTCGCCAAAGAAAACACGGCTGGGCTTGCTGAAGAAAGTTTTGGGGCAGTTTCGCGCTGCGTTCGGGCGCGATCTGAGCCTCATACGACAGAAGGCCGGCCACGGGGATCCGTGACCGGCCTTTGTTTTCAACGGACTCCTTCCTGGTGTCAGGCGGCGCCGAGTTGCGCGCGCCGTCGTTCGAGGGCGACTTCCGCTTCGAGAGCGCGACTGACGAATGACGCCTTGGTGATGAACTGGTCGAGACGCCGTTCAACTTCAGCAAGGGCGCGGCTTTCATCCGTCCCGCCGAGCCAAAGCAGATCACCCTCGTCGCTGCGCGCGGGCATCGGCGCACCGCCCCAGCCGTCGATGTCGCGCAACAGGCGCTGCTGCAGATGGCAGGCATGGTCCAAGCCGGCAGGATCGAAAATCCCGTCTTCACGGCTTTGGTTCATCAACTTGCAAAAGCCATGACGCAGAGACACGGTCATCAGGTCATCAGGTCATCAGGTCATCAGGTCATGAACGCCGCAAAGAAGGTCCCGAAGCGCGGCGCAATCGATCATGGCTTGCAGTGCGATGTTTTCGATTGAGTTTGGGATATGCATATCTGGCTCCTTGATGGTTGCATTGTTGGCGGCACTCGAACCGAATCAAGGGTGGTGCCCTGCGGCGCTATTGGATTTCAAACCAACCAGAGCTCTTGCTTTCGGGCGTTCCGAAGCTCGTCGAGCAGGACGCAGATCTCTTCGACCGCCGGGTCGCAAGGGTCGATTGTCGCAAACCGCGCGGCTTCGATTCGCTCGTCATCATGCACGTGGCGCAGCGACAGCAGATCCTCGAGCGCATCGAGTTCACGATGATGGCGACGTGTGAGCAGCGGAGCCGTCGTCAGGTCATCCACCAGCTTGCGGACCCGCTTCTGCGCGGCAGATCCACCGAGTAGCAACGCCGCGTGATCCAGCGCCGTGCAGTTCGTGACAATGAATGTCGCCGCGGGGGTGACATGGAAGAGGTCCTTGGGCATTGGCAGTCTCCTTTTCTTGCCGTTTGCAGGTTTCGTGCGCCGACAGTTTTCGGGTCGGCATTCAAGACCGCCGCGCAGTGCCCATCTGCGCCTTGGCAAAAAGGAGATTGGCCACATCGCCGAGAGACGAAGCGGATTTTTGGAAAAAAGTTCTCGGGGGTGTCTGGCTTGTTGTTCGGCGACTCCTTTGTTCAAATCGAGATATTGAGAAGGACAAGGCGCTCGCGGCATCAGGCGTCTCGATCCAGTTCTTGCACCGCTTGTGGCGGCGGCGGGATTGAGCCGAACCGCTAGACGTGCGTCAAAGTCCCCGGCATTGGCCTTGTCTTAGCTGCTGGTCGGAACGCTCAGTCAGGAGATCGTTGGTTCAGGGTGCAACGGAAGCAGAATCTTGACCCCGTCAGCCTTTGTGTCCGCAGAACCATGATTTTCCCGATAAACCCGCTACGTCAAACGACCGGAGGGGGCTGGCCCGCTCTCATCTCAAACGACAAGGAGTCCGCCATCCGCTTTCCCGTCACCATCGCCCTGATCCTCGTCCTGTCCGCCGTGGGCCTGACCTACGAGATCGCCGCAGGTCGCGTGCTCGCGCCGTTCTTTGGCACGTCGCTGCTGACCTGGACAACCGTCATCGCGACGGTTCTGGGAGGCTTTTCACTGGGCAGCGCCCTCGGCGGGATCATCGCAGAGCGCCCGCGCGCCATCGCGTTGAAGAACGTCCGAAGCGCGCTTGTCGCAACGGCGGTGCTCATGGCTGTGTCGCCGACGCTGCTGGGCCTGTTCCATTCCTGGGGTGCGCGCGGCACGGACGGGATGATGCTCAGCGTGTTCTGCGTCTTCTTCCCGGCCTCGGTCTGTGTGACGCTGCCGTCCCCTTTGCTGGCTCAGCTCGCCATCGAAGCCCGGCCGGGAAGGGAGGGATCATCCTTGGGCTTCGTTCTGGCCGCCGGGTCGGTTGGGGCGATCTTCGGCGCCATCCTCGCCGGGTTCGTCACCTTGCCGCTGATCGGCTCAACGGCGACCTTCGCCGCCTGCGGGGCGGTGACGTTGCTCTGCTTGCCGTTTGTGCGGGGCGGGGAGTCGGGCCAGACGGGCGTGACCATTGCGGCAGGGGCCTTCGTCGCCTTTGCGGGCGTTGCCGGATCCCCCGCCTGCCAATTCGAAAGCGGCCTGTCCTGCCTGCATGTCGCCCACCGGGGACCCGAGGTGCGGCTGATCTCGGACGGGACCATACAGGCAGCCGAGCGGATCACGCCCGGCGAGGGCACTGTTGATCTGGCCTTGAGCTACACCGATTGGCTTTGGGCGCGTATGGATCATGATCTTGGCCCCGACGCCTCGGTGCTGTTCATCGGTGGGGGCGGGTATTCGCTGCCGACCAAACTGCTTGCCTCGCGACCAGAAGCGCGCGCGGTGGCCGTCGAGATCGACCCGCTGGTGACCGAGGTCGTGCGCGACCATATGCCAAGTGCTTCGGCGATGATCGCGCAGACCGGCTATGATGCCACCGATACGGATGCTGACGGCCGGCTGGGCGTCGTCCACGCCGACGGCCGCGTCTATCTGAACGAGACCTCGCAACGCTTTGACGCAGCCGTGATGGATGCGTTTTCGTCCAGCTCGGTTCCTGCGCACCTTGCCACCATGGAAACCTTCGCCCGCTTGAAGCAGATCGTTAACGGTCCCGTCTACGTGAACCTCCTGGACGCTCCCGACGGCCCCCTTGCACGCGGCGTGCATGCGATCTTGCAGAAGCTCTATCCAAATGTCGAAGCCGTCGAGGGCGATTTGAATGCCTTGGGTCGAACCAACATCCTCCTCGCAGCATCCTCGCGCGCATTTGAGCCTCTCGACAATTCTTCAAACGCGTATAGCCCGACAAAAGTCACTGCCGCACGCGCTTTCACCGATGACCACGGTTGGGTTGGGCATAGGTAGTGCCGTCGATCTGATTGGTGGTTCCGGCCCTGACTTGCCTTTCGTCACAAGGGTCGTTTGCCGCAGCGAAGAGTGCCGAAGCGGGCATCGTGCCGCTTCCGCTGTTAAGGGCATCACTCGGCCATGAGCGCCTTGATGCCACCGATGAACGTGGCGTCGTCCTGCGCCTTGCGCCGGTCCAGAAGGTCGGTCGCGTCAGGCCCGGCGCGGAAGCGCAATTGATCGCCGGGTGCGTGGGCGGCCTGCCAGATCACTTCGGCCACAGCCTCCGGCGATGACGGGTCCGAGGCCAGCTTGCCGAAGAGCCGACCCATTGCGGCGGCAGTGGGCGCATAGTCGGTCAGGTCGTCTCCCATGGCAAAGTCGAAGGACCGCCCGCCGAAGTCGGTCTTGATCATTCCCGGCTGGACGATGCGCACACGGATGCCCAGCGGCTCCAATTCATAATGCAGCGCCTCGGACAGGCCTTCGACGGCGAACTTGGTGCCGTGATACAGTGTGCCCAGTGGAAAGGTGATTTGTCCGCCAATGGAAGAGATGTTGACGATGGTGCCCGACCGGCGCGCGCGCATCTGGGGCAGGACGGCCTTTGTCACCTCCAGAAGGCCGATCACGTTGGTATCGAACTGGCGGCGGATGCGGTCGGTCGAGAAGGCTTCGAGCGGGCCGTAGGCGCCGTAGCCCGCATTGTTTAGCAGAACGTCGATGGCGCCGAACCGGTCGATACCTGCGTCTACCGCAGCTTCAATCGACGCGGTGTCCGTGACGTCAAGGCGCGTGACCAGCACATTGTCGAGGTCGGACAGGTCAGACCCCGCCGGATTGCGCATCGTGGCGATGACGTTCCAGCCTTCGGAGTGAAAGCGCAGGGCGGTAGCACGGCCAATGCCGGAGGACGCGCCGGTGATGAGAATGGTGGGCATGGGGAGGCTCCTTCAGGCGTTGAGGCGTAGCATGTCGGCGATGCCGAAATTGGTCAGGACGGTGCGGGTGACGTCGTGCAGCGCGGTGTTGTAGCGTTCGATCTCGGGGCCGACGCCGGTGTGGTCGACGACGGTGCGAAAGGGTTTTTCGCCAAAGGGCAAAGCCAAGAGGGCGGTGACGGCCTCGGCGATGCGCTCGGGGCGCTGGTCGGGCGTGGCCTTCAGCATCTGCGCCAGTCCCTGCGCCGACGTGGCCGGAACGGCGGCGAAATCGCCATACTGGGCCTCGCGCGCGGGATCATCCGGTATGATCAAGCCGTCGAAAAAAGCGGTGGGCATGGCGCCCGGTTCGATGATGCAGGATTCGATGCCAAAGCCAGACAACTCCGTGCGATAGCATTCGACGACAGCCTCCAGCGCCCATTTCGACGCGCAGTAGGTGCCGTAGAACGGCGTCGCGATGCGCCCGATCAGGCTGGAGGTATACAGGATCGTACCGCGCCCCTGCGCCCGGAAATGCGGCAGGGCGGCGCGCATGACCCGCTGCACGCCGGTGACGTTGACATCGAAAACGCGGTTCATGTCCTCGGGCGACATCAACTCCTGAATGCCGTAGCATCCGATCCCGGCATTGTTGAACAGCACGTCGAGTCCGTTCAGAGCGGTGATCGCATGGGCCACGCCCGCATCCGTGCTGGTGGTATCGGTCACGTCCATCTCGACGATCAGTGCGCCAAGGGCCTCAAGCGCGGCGATGGTGTCGGCGTTGCGCCCCGTGCGGCTGCGGACGCTGCCCGCCACCTGATGCCCCTGCGCCAATAGCGCCCTTGCGGTCGGCAAACCAAAGCCGCCTGCGATGCCGGTGATGAAGATCTTTGCCATCCGTCCAATCCCTGTCCTGTTGATAGGATGACGATACTCCGTGCGCGGATACGGTTCTTTCTCAATTGTCCGAAATACTTGTCTGATCCTCCGTCAGACGGATTTTTTGATCACAAAAGCAACCTCGGTTGTGCTACGAAGTCCATGAAGGGAGAGCCGCATGACAGAGTTGCTGGATCGCGCAACGGCACTGATGGATCGCGCCGGGCTGCCTCAGGGCAGCTTCGCCCACACTGACAGCGGGATGCATTTCCTGCGGTTCCAAGCCCCCAGCCCGCAACAAACCACCGTCTATCGCCCGTTGCTGTGCCTGATCCTGCAAGGCGCGAAACAAGTCAGCGCGGGGGCGCACAGCCTGACCGTTGCCCCTGGCCAATCCTTGATCGTCAGCCATGCCCTGCCGGTCATCTCACGCATCACCGAGGCGACGCCCGAGGCACCTTATGTCGCGCTGGTGTTCCCGCTGGACCTCGACTTGCTGCGCGGCCTCGCGCCGGCCCTGCCGCCCGTGCGCGCGGCCCGCAGCCACGACCCGTTCTCGATCACGCTGTGCCCGACCGATCCCGCGATGCAGGACGCGTTGACCCGTTACCTCGACCAATGCGCGGGCGAAGAGACGCGCCAGATGCTCGCCCCGATCACCCGGCAGGAAATCCACGCCCGGCTGCTGCTGGGCCCCCATGGCGACGCGTTGCAGAGACTGTTCTGGCACGAGACCACCGCCAGCCGCATCTTTCAGGCAACGCGCGAGATCCAGTCCGATCTATCGCGCACGGTAATCGTGGGTGAGATCGCCGATCGCGTCGGCATGAGCCAGTCCGCCTTCTTCGAGCACTTCAAGGCCGTCACGGGCACCTCGCCCCTGCAATACCAGAAGGACCTGCGCCTGCTGCACGCCCGCGACGCGCTACGCGCCTCGGATGCCAAGGTGTCGGACGTGGCGTTTCGCGTGGGCTACGAAAGCTCGGCCCAATTCTCGCGCGAATACGCACGGAAGTTCGGCCTGTCCCCGCGCCGGGATCGGGCCGCACTGGCTGCGGAGTGACCGCAGGGATGGTCAAGTCCGGCCCATACCGGTCATTGGACAAGATCACTATTGCCGCAGCACGGCTTCCGCATACCGGATCTTCATGGCACCGCGCAGCATAATCCAGGCGGCAAGGTCAACAGTGAGGGACGATACTGCCGTTCGAGGCATAGTCCACGAATTACAGCGATGCGTATCTCCGATTAGTTTTTCTCGGCGGCTTCAAATGCCTTCTTGGCAGCCGTGATTGCGTTCATGCAAGCAGGTACGCCGGCATAGACAGAGACCTGCAGGACGATCTCGACGATTTCCTTGCGGCTTACACCGGTATTCATTGCCGCGCGGATGTGGAACTCGAGTTGCCCCTGCGCGGTGCCCATGGCCGCAAGCATGGCGACCGTCATCATTTCGCGCGTCTTGAGGTCGATCCCGTCGCGCCCGACAATGTCCGCGAAGGCGTATCCGAGGACGAGTTCTGCCGTCTCTGGGAGGAACGCGTCGAGATTGCCTTGCACGCGTTCCGGCGCTCCCGGCTCAAGGCTGTCGAGAAGGCAAAGGGCGCGGGTCAGACGATCGGATGCGCGGCTCATGCGTCCACCCCTTTCATGCCTTCCGCAGTGTAGCGCGAACCCGAGACCGGCCGCTCTGCGAGACCAGCATCGATTTCTGCCAGATCGGCTTCCGAGAGCGCAACCTCCGCCGCTCCTACGTTATCGCGCAGGTATTTCGACTGCTTCGTACCGGGGATCGGGACGATGTCCTTGCACTGCGCAAGAAGCCAGGCGAGCGCCAACTGCGCGGATGTGCAGCCCTTCCGCTCTGCCATCCCTGCCACGAGATCGGCAATCCGACGGTTCGCCTGCGCCGCATCGTTCTGGAACCGAGGCAGTGAGGCGCGAAAGTCCCCCTCCTCGAACTGACCATCCTGAAAGCGTCCTGTCAGGAACCCGCGCCCAAGCGGGGAATACGGGACGAAGCCGATACCAAGTTCGCGGCACGTGGGCAGGACCTCGTCTTCCGGCCCGCGGGACCAAAGGGAGTATTCCGTCTGCACCGCCGTCACCGGATGCACGGCATGTGCTCGTCGGAGCGTCTCCGCGCTGACCTCGCAGAGGCCAATCCGCGCGATCTTGCCCTCGTCGACCAAGCGCGCGAGTCCCTCCATCGTCTCTTCGATTGGTCGATCCTGCGCGACCCGGTGGACGTAGTAGAGGTCGATCCGCTCGACGCCGAGGCGTCTTAGCGAGCCCTCGCATGCCTGCCGCGCATAGTCCGGCCCATTGTCCAAACTGCGACGATACTCGCCCGGCGCGCGGACGATCCCGAATTTTGTCGCGACCTTCATGGATGCCGATGTTTCGGTCAGGAAGCGACCGATCAGCTCCTCGTTGTGATGCGGACCGTACATGTCCGCAGTGTCGAGAAAATCGATCCCGCGCTCGGCCGCCTCGTGAAGGACACGCATGGATATGTCGTCGTCCCGAGGTCCGTAGAACTCGCTCATACCCATGCAGCCAAGGCCGAGCGCCGAAACCGTAAGGTCTGTGCCAAGTGTCCGTTGTTTCATGTCTTTCTCCTATCTTGTATGATTGACAAGAAGGTGGCATTTCCGAACGCGTTGGTGAATGGCCAGGAATGGGAAGCGGAATTCCGATAATGGAAAGGCATAACATTTTCTGGGACGACGTCCCCGTGTTCCTCGCCGTCGCCCGGTCGGGCTCGCTCAGCGGCGCGTCCTCGGCACTCTCCATCGGGCTGGCGACTGTTTCCCGGCGGATCGAGCGCTTGGAAACCAGTCTCGGGCGCCCACTTTTTTTGCGACACCACACAGGTTACCGGCTGACCGAAGAAGGCGCGGCTCTGGTCGAACGCGCTGAGGAGATGGAAGCCGCGGCAAGGGCCTTCAGCTCAGGCCTGCCGGAAAAACCAGAAGTATCGGGAACCGTTCGCCTTGCCACGGCCGAGAACCTCGCGACCGCGCTGATACTGCCCGCGCTGCCGCGCCTGCGCCGCGCCCATCCGCGGCTGACGCTGGAAATCGCGACCGACATCGCCACCGTGAACCTGCACCGCCGTGACGCGGACATCGCGCTGCGCATGACCAAGCCCGACCGCGGGCATGTCTCGGTGCAGCGTATCGGAACGCTTGGATACGGCCTCTATGGTGCGCAGTCATACATGGAGGGCCACGCCGGAGGTTCTAAAGTCGACCTCGAGCGTGACGAATTCATCGCTTGGGCCGAGGGATACGGCCACCTTCCCGCCGCCCAGTGGATCGAGCGTGCCCTTCGCGGTCGGGCACCGGCGGTCGTGACCACCTCGCTTGCAGCCCAGGTGGCGGGCTGTGCTTCGGGGTTGGGCCTCGCCGTGTTGCCGCATTTGCTGGCGCAGCCGCGCGACCTGGTTTGTCTCGAATCCGATCTGGGCATCGACCAGCCGATCTGGCTCGTGACGCAAACCGATCTCGCATCCTCCCGTCGGGTGCAGGCCGTCGCGACCTTCCTGCGCGAGGTTGTGTCGGAGCACCGGGGCGCTCTTAGCAAAGCTGGCACCTCCTGAACCGATTTATAAGGCCCGATTGCCATGGCCAGACAAAATCCGGGAAGCGACCGTTCATCCCGCCTGCAGCACTGGTCAAAGTGGGCTCGAAGCGGTCATGCGGCGGCGCGGCAAGGGCAAACCCCTGGTCGCCCCTTCGCACGACGTCGCTCCCGGCCCGGAGCCGCGTTTCGCGCGAGCTCTCGACGCTGTGGCGCGGCCTTCCCTAGGGTCAGGATGCATTGATTTTTGAAGCGCTGCGTGATTCACGGCTCTAAAAACGGAGCGGTGACATGAGCGACCTTTACTGGCTGACCGACGAGCAGAT
>NZ_JBLZMW010000030.1:0-32025 GCF_048553275.1 Pacificoceanicola niger | reverse complement strand
CACACCCGCCATGAAACTGAAAATGGCCGCGTAAGTTCTACGGATGCACCCCGTTAAAAAGGGGGAGATTACCGTCCCTTTTCCACGCAGATGCCGTTGGCGGACAGATGGGCGAGCCAGTCCACCAGGGGCGCGTCCGACAGAAAGCACAGATCAGCCGAACCCGGCTTGGGCGTTTTGGCTTTTGGTTCGAACTCATGCCCGGCATGGTGCAGGTTTACTTTCTGCGATCCGAATATCAGCGCCGTGCGCCTGCTGCCATCGGCCGCGTCGAAACCGTGGATCTGCATGCCCAGGGCGGTTTGGTAAAACGCGCAGGTCCGGGCGATGTCAGCGACAGTCAGGACGAGGTGATCGAGGGACTGGACGGCGGGAGGCATGGTTGGAATAACCTTTGGCAAGGGAGAGACCGATGCAGGATGCGCCGATGACCGAGATCCGTCAAACCGATGTACTGGACCTGGCGCGGGCGCATGCGCTGCAACGCGCTCTGGGCGAAGCGCCCGACATCGAGGCCGGGCAGCCGTTGCCACCGTTCTTTCATCAGATCTACTTTTGGGACGCGCAGCCGCCCACGTACCTTGGCCGTGATGGGCATCCAGCCGTTGGGCACGGGCTGATACCGGATCTTGGCTTGCCACGGCGGATGTGGGCCGGAGGCGCGCTTGAGTTCCACGCCCCGCTGCGTGCCGCTGTTCCAGCGCAGAAGATCAGTCGTGTCGAGCGCGTGACGCGCAAAGAGGGGCGAACCGGTCCGCTTGGCTTTGTCACGCTCCGGCACGAGGTGCATCAGGGCGGCACGCTTTGCCTCTCGGACACGCAGGACCTTGTGTACCGCGAAGATCCCGATCCAGCCGCGCCACGACCGGCGCCGCCCGTCGCGCGCACCGATGAAACGGAGTGCGAAGCGGTGGGGTTCGGTTCAACCCTTCTGTTTCGGTACTCCGCGCTGACTTTCAACGGCCATCGCATCCATTACGATCTCGACTATGCCCGCGACGTCGAAGGCTATGCCGGTCTGGTTGTCCATGCGCCGCTCCTTGCGCACCTTCTGATGCGCATGGCGTCCCGGCGAAACCCGATCAAACGCTTCACATTCAGGGCGACCGCACCGCTGATGCATGTCGAGGCCGCAACGCTGTGCCGATGCGATGGGGATATGTGGGTGCGGGGGCCGGATGGGCGGCAATGCCTGATCGCGACCGTGGACCATTGACGCCGTCGGGCAAACGAAAACCCCGCCAAAGCGGCGGGGTTTAATGGTCTACGGTGAGAGAGAAGTAGAGATCGTTCAGCAGCCGGTGCCCTTGAGCACCACTTTGACAGTGCGGAGCATAACGGCGAGATCGGTCATCACGCTGACCTTGCGGAGATACTCAGTGTCGAACTTGGCACGATCGGCAAAGCTCGATTCATTGCGCACGGAAATCTGCCAGAACCCGGTGATGCCGGGGCGCAGAGCATAATACGCGCTGCCGGGATACAGCTCCTGCTGCTCCACCATCATCGGACGCGGGCCAACCAGGGCCATGTCGCCAGTCAGCACATTCACGAGCTGCGGAAGCTCATCGAGCGAGGTCTTGCGGATGAAGCGACCGACGCGGGTGATGCGGGGGTCATTTTTTAGCTTCTGGTCACGGTCCCACTCGGCGCGTGCCTCTGGATTGGCGGCCAGATGCGCTTCGAGCAAGGCGTGGGCGTTCGGCACCATGGAGCGCAGCTTCCACATGTAGAAAATACGTCCGTTGCGGCCGACACGCTTCTGAAAATACAGCGGCGATGCGCCGTCACGCGATATCAGAAAGGCGATCGGAAGCAGGACAAGAAGAACAGGCAGCGAGATCAGTAGGACCAATGTGGTGTCCATGATGCGCTTGAAAACATCACGGTACAAAGGAGAGCGCGGCTTTGTCAGCAGCGCTTCGTCAATCAAAGCCTCGATCTTTGCAGTCGACATCGGCTGGCGAAGATGCAGTGTCAAATTGACCTCCTACGTGTCAAACACAACGAAAAGCCTCTGCCCATCAAGCAAACAAAAAAGAGATCGCCCGCAGCGATATGCATCTCGTTTATGCTTTCCGGTTTGTTCGGTTGCCGATACCAAATCAGCTTCCGTCTCGCAGACTTCCCGTCACTCCCAAAATTGGAGCACCAACCCCCAAGTGCCTTAATTCTCAATGCCGAACAAATTAATGTCACATTTGATCGACATCCGCTTTATGCCCGCCGCAGAGCCGCAGCGTCAACTGATAGTTTTTTGAACACTTAAAGGTTGAATGCGCTCAGGATTTGGGCGACGTTCCTTGGCGGGGGGCAGCGCCTCTGGCCCGTGTATTATTCGCGATCCGATTCAATTCCTGGTCGCACTGATGTCCACGGGGTTGGCCATGGCCACGGTTGTGTCGCCCGTTTCCGGTGCAAACAATCGGCGTCGCAACGCGCCTTCGGGGTAAACAATGAGGCGCCGCTGGGGTCACTGCGCACCAGATCCGGGCAATCTGCGGCTCTTGCTTGTGATCGTGTTGCTGATTTGGAAACAAAGCGCGTGCCACCGGTATTGTCGTCCGCTGGCGTCTGATGCCTTCCATCCCTGCGCAGCGCCCTTTCGGGCTGAAAAATGTCATGGAAATGATACAAGGAATTGAACACGTTGAGGGCGAGCGTCGGCGCTCACGGAGTGTTACAGATCGTGGGATTGACTAAATCCGGCTGTCCGAATCAAGTCAGGCTCTCGCCATATTTGCGCCTTTTTCGGCTCGAATCGCGCCACATTTGACCGAAGTGTCGGCGAAATGTGGCGGACCCCAGCGGGGGCTCGCAGTTGCATGCATCAGGCCCCGCCGGTATGTGCTGCGGGTCGATCGCTGCGTTTTGAAAGGTGAATTATGGCCAACCATCTCCATCAAGGTGACCTGCCGGAGGATCTTGATCTGGGCAAGGTTGTCGCGATCGATTGCGAGACCATGGGCCTGAACCCGCATCGCGACCGGCTGTGTCTGGTGCAACTGTCTGCAGGCGATGGCACGGCGCATCTGGTGCAGATTGCGCGGGGTCAGACCGAAGCACCCAATCTTGCGCGCCTGCTGGAAGATCGCAGTGTGCTGAAGCTGTTTCATTACGGGCGGTTCGATATTGCCGCGATGTACAATGTGTTCGGGGCGCTCGCCGCGCCGGTCTACTGCACCAAGATTGCCAGCCGTCTTGTGCGGACATACACAGACCGTCATGGCCTGAAATCGCTGACACAGGAACTGCTTTCGGTCGACATCTCGAAACAGCAGCAATCCAGTGATTGGGGCGCGGCAGAGCTTACCAACGCGCAGCAGGATTATGCGGCCTCCGATGTTTTGTACCTGCACCGCCTGCGGGAGGCGCTGGATGTTATGCTCGAACGCGAGGGGCGCACCGGGATTGCGCAACGCTGCTTCGACTTCCTGCCGACGCGCGCTCTGCTGGACCTTGAAGGCTGGCCGGATACGGATATCTTTGCGCATGCCTGATAAACGGAGGGCGTGACCATGGCGCGTGGGGTCGGTCTTTATTCGCAGGTCATCGCCTGGCTCAAGATCTTGCTGCCGCTTGTCGCGCTCATTCTGCTGTCGACGCTGTTTATGCTGTCGCGCAGCACCGAGCAGGTTTTCGACGTCCCCTTTGCCGAGGGTCTGACCGGCGACGGCACCAGCCGTGAGCAGGTTGGCAGACCGTATTATGCGGGCACCACGGAAAATGGCGATACGCTGACCATGACAGCCCGATCCGCCGCGCCGGGCGCTGATGGGGTGATCCGGGCGAAAGATCTGTCCGCGCAGCTTCGCATGAAGAATGGCAATGAAATTACCCTCGCCGCGCAGACCGCTACCGTTCGCGACAGCGATCAATGGGCGGATATGGACGGGGGTGTCCGGATCGACAGTTCGACGGGCTATACCCTGACCACGGAGACACTCGGGGCCGCCATCGACCGGATCGAGGCTGAGAGCGGCGGTCCCGTGCAGGGCGATGGGCCGCTGGGGACTCTGGAAGCGGGTAAAATGCGCATCGAATCGCTGCCTGACAGTGGCGACGTTCAACTGCTATTCACGGACGGCGTAAAACTGGTATATACCCCGCAAGATTGAGAAAGTGCTGCCACATGATCCGACGTCTGATTGTTACCCTGCTGATCGCAGGATTGCCTGTTCTTGCACAGGCCCAGCAAGGCACCGCGGTAAAATTCGGGTCCATGCAACAAGATACAAATGCACCGGTCGAAGTGACGGCGGATTCCCTGTCGATCAATCAGACCGACGGAACCGCGCTCTATACCGGGAATGTGGTCATCGTGCAGGGCGACATGCGGCTCGCCGCGCCGCGCGTGCTGGTGGTTTATTCCGAAAGCCAGGGCCGGATTGACCGGCTGGAAGCGAGCGGGGGTGTGACGCTTGTCAGTGGCGATGAGGCCGCCGAAGCGGAGCGCGCCGATTATGATATCGAAGGCGGCTCCGTGACAATGGCGGGCAACGTGCTTCTGACGCAGGGACCGAATGCCCTGACGTCGGAGAGGATGGTTGTCGATCTTGACACCGGCGCGGCCCGAATGATGGGCCGTGTCCGCACTGTTCTGCAGCAAGGTGAGGCGCAGTAATGTCCCGGCCGGAGCTGACGGTTACGGAAGGCACCAGCGGCCTGCGTGTGACCCATTTGCGCAAAAGCTACCGCAAGAAGGTGGTGATCCGCGACGTGACGATGCGTCTGGACCGGGGCGAGGTTGTTGCCTTGCTTGGGCCGAATGGATCGGGCAAGACAACGTCCTTCTATGCCATTGCCGGTCTTGTTAATCCCGACGCCGGCCAAGTCCTGATTGATGGTCAGGATGCGACATACCTGCCGATGTACCGCCGCGCGCGGCTTGGCATTGGCTACCTTCCGCAGGAAATGTCGATTTTTCGGGGGCTCAGTGTCGAGGACAATATCGCCTCCGTTTTGGACATTGCCGAGAAAGACCGCCACCGTCGCCGCGAACGGCTTGAGGAACTGCTCGGCGAGTTTTCGATTGAGCACCTGCGCCGTGCCCCGGCGCTGGCCCTGTCTGGCGGGGAGCGGCGGCGCGTCGAGATTGCCCGCTGCCTCGCCGCCGATCCGAAGTATCTCCTGCTTGATGAGCCGTTCGCCGGGGTCGATCCCATCAGCGTTGGCGATATCCGACATCTTGTTGCGGATCTGAAAAAACGCGGGATCGGGGTCCTGATCACGGACCACAACGTCCGGGAGACCCTGGAGATTGTCGACCGGGCCTATATCCTGCACGATGGCAAGGTTCTGATGTCCGGAACGCCCGAAGAGGTCGTTCGCAACGAAAACGTCAGGCGGGTTTACCTTGGCGACAGCTTTCGGATGGGCTGAGGCTGACCGCGGCAGATTCTCGATGATTTGAACCGGAATTCTGTGCGGTTTCGATTGACAGTCGGGGGCGTTCTCTACTCAAATGACAGTATGACACGCCGCTTCGCTGTATGGCTGACCGAAAGCTCCTTCGCTTCCGAGGGCCGGACTTTTCAAGCCAGAGCGATGGCCTGTCTTCCCTGACCAGTGCGCAAATCACCGGGCATCCGTGCCATGTTTCGTTTTGCGTGCTGGTAAAAACAAAAAAAGGACTGACCATGCGCTATCAGATTACGGGAAAGCAAATCGACGTGGGTGATGCCCTGCAGACTCATGTCAAGACTGAGCTGGGCGCGACGCTGGAAAAATACTCGCAGCGCCCGACCGATGCGAACGTCATTTTCTCCAAGAGCGCACATGAATATGTCTGCGAGATCGTGGTCCATCTGTCGACGGGCCTCAATGCGTCCGCCAAGGCGCATGCCACCGAAATCTACGGGGCCTTCGACGGGTGCGTCGAGAAAATGGACAAACAGATCCGCCGGTACAAGCGTCGCCTGAAAGACCATCATCGCGACCGTACGGAACCCGTTGAACTTCTCGGAGCATCCTCTTATATCCTCGCATCCGATTCTGCCGCGGACGCAGAAGAGCCGGAGACTCTCCAGCCCATCATCGTGGCTGAAATGGAGACCAAGATCCCGTCGCTCTCAGTGGGAGAGGCGGTGATGCAGATGGAACTTGCCGGGGCCCCTGTCCTGGTGTTCAGGAACAATAAGAAGGATGGCTTGAACGTTGTTTACCGGCGCGAGGACGGCAATATCGGGTGGATTGATCCGTGATCTACTGACCGACCGCGTAACGAAAAAATAAACGATGGTCGAGTAAACGGGCAAAACATGAAATTTGTTGATCTCATCAAACCTGGCGGCATCAAGGTCGTCAGCGCAGTCTCAAGCAAGAAGCGTCTGATGCATGACGTCGCGGATCTTGCCGAAGGCGCGCACGGTCTTCCCGCGGGGGCGACCGTCGAGGCTTTGATGGAGCGCGAATCTCTTGGGCCCACCGGCGTGGGGCATGGCGTGGCCTTGCCCCATGCGCGTATTTCCGGGCTTGATGACGTGAGCGGTGTGTTCATCCTGCTAGAAACACCGATCGATTTCGAAGCGGTGGATCGTCAGCCCGTTGATTTGGTTTTTGCCCTCTTCGCCCCGGAAGATGCCGGTGTGGAGCATCTCAAGGCCTTGGCGCTGGTGTCCCGTACGCTGCGCAATGTGGAACTCTGTTCCAAGCTGCGGTCCAATCCGGATCCGGCAACGCTCTACACGATCCTGACCGAATTCGAGGCGGTCAAAGCGGCCTGACCTGTGTGTTGCGCATTTGCCATGGCCGAAGGCCGGCGGTTGAAATGGACCTTTGCGCGAATCGCTGAACACCCTAGTCAGCCGCCATTCAGAAACCCGCAATCAGAGGAGGGCGCAGCATGACACAGCTTCATATCACATCGCTTTCTTCGGATCGGTTGCAGGGCTGACCCGCGCTTCGGCGCTATTCCCGACATTCCCTGGCGATCCTGTTGGCGGCTCCTGACCGGGCCGCAGTCTTTTGTGAAAGACAGGTTTATGGGCAATTCCCCTTTGAGCGGGGTCGCGGATGCGGCCACCGTTACCAAATTTTATACGGAACAGGCATGGATCGAAGGCCGTTCCGAAGATCAGATGACCCAGGTCGCGCAGTGGCCCGGCATGCGCCAAATCGCGGGTTTTCCGGACCTGCATCCCGGACGGCACGGCCCGGTCGGAGCGGCTTTCCTGGCGGATCGTATCTACCCGCAACTGATCGGGCCGGACATCGGCTGCGGGATGGCGCTGTTTGCGCTGGACCTGCCGCCGCGCAGATTGAAGCTCGACAAGGCCGCGCGGAGGATGCGCGTCTTGCAGGATCCGTTCGAAAGGACCCTTGCCGAGACAGCGCTTGAGGCTGCCGGTTTGTCTGCGGGGCCCGGCGTTGAGGGGCTTGGCAGCATCGGTGGCGGCAATCATTTCTGCGAAGTTCAGGAGGTGGTTCACGCGCAGGAGGGCAGCCCAATTGCCAAGGGCACCCTGTGCCTGCTGGTCCATACCGGGTCGCGTGGGCATGGCGCCCGCGTGTTCACCGCGCTGGATGACCCCTGGCGGGACGGGTTTCTGCCCGGCAGCGCGGCGGCGGATGACTACCTGGTGCTCCATGACGTCGCGCAGCGGTGGGCTGCGGTAAACAGGCTGACCATCGCGCGGCGTGCCGCCGAGGCTCTTGGCAGTGAGGTCCGATTGATTTGTGACGCTCCGCACAATCACCTCGCGGCAGTCGATGGCCTGTGGCTTCACCGCAAGGGCGCCGCCGGCCCCGATTGCGGCCTCGCGCCACTTGCCGGATCGCGGGAAACCCACAGCTTTTTGCTGCGCGCGCGGCACGATGCACCGGACGCAGCGCTTGCCTCGCTGTCTCACGGAGCGGGCCGGCGGTATGATCGCGCGTCGATGCACGGGCGGATCAAACGCAGCCGGAGCAGCCTTGCCGCAATGGAGCGGACCGCGCTTGGGGGCAGGGTGATCTGTGAGGATCGCGATCTGATGATTGAAGAAGCCGGTGCCGCCTACAAGGACGCCGGGCACGTCGCGGCGGAACTGGAACGCTTTGGCCTCGCACATCGTATCGCGACAATGGCCCCGCGTGTGACGTTCAAATGCACCCGAACGGAGGGCAAGCGATGAGCATCACGCTTTTGATCAGCAGCGGCAACGGTCCGGGCGAATGCCGTCAGGCTGTTGCACATGTTCTCGCGCGGCTTTCGGCGGAGGCCGAGCCGGGGTCGGTCGATACCGTATTGCGCGCGGCACGCCACGGTCCCGCCTCGGCGGTGATTCGGTTGACCGGGCCCGGGGCGGAACGATTGGCCGTGGCCTGGGAGGGCGTGATCCTCTGGCGCTGTCCGAGCACACTGCGCCCCCGGCACAAGCGCAAGAACTGGTTTGTGCAGGTGTTCCGCCTGCCGGAAGCACAGGACGCCGTGGCGATTGATACGGCGGAGGTCGAGATGCAGGCGATCCGCGCGGGCGGGCCCGGCGGTCAGCATCAGAACAAGACTTCCAGCGCCATTCGTGCACGTTGGCGGGGCTATTGCGTGGTGGCGCGCGATCAACGCTCGCAGCATCAGAACCGGCGTCTTGCGCTCGACCGCCTTCAAGGGTTGGTTGCGGCCGATGAGACGGAGCGAAAGGCCCACGCTCAGGGCACCGCGCATTGGCTTCACCATCAGCTTGAGCGGGGCAACCCGAAGCGTGTGTTCGACGGGCCGAACTTCACGGAGGTTACAGCGTAAGGCTCAAGCCCAATCGTCAAAGCCGAACATGATGTAATCGCGCTGATACGCCTCTCGGGCCAGCGCTTCGATCTGGTCGTCATAAATTTCCGCCAGCGAGTAGGGCGCGGAGTTCGGAATCTGGACCGGGTCGGGCGGCGCGAGGTGCCCGACCTGCATCGCGAGGGCGGGCAGATAGCCCTCCATCTCGTCCTCACGGACGATCATGTCGGGCAGCGTAAATTCGGCCATGCCCTGGATGCATTGCGCCTGTGTGGCCCAATGGGCGTCGACGCGTACGGCAGTCTGGCCGGAGAGGTTCGCCTTGACCCAATCCAACCAGGCGGTGAAGGCGATGCGGTGGTCTGCGGCGTCATAGGCCGCGCCAGGCTCGCCTTCCGGAATCGGCAGATTGTGCGCGCGGCGCAGCGTCTTGCGTATACCGGCAAAACTGCCTTTCCTGGTGGTCAGGATCTTTGTGCAAAAAGCCTCGTGCGCCCGTGCGAGAGGGTGGCGGACAACGGTAAAGCTGCGGTGGCCGGGCCGTTCGCGTTTCCAGCTGCGCAGGCTCCCTTGGGTGAATTTGGACTCGAGCGCGTTTTCCTTCACGTCATCAAGGGCGCAAAGCCATCTTACGACTGCGGCCTCCGGCCCCGACCGCACAGGCATGTAAATCAAAGGCGTCTTCGCACCCGCGACGTAGGAGGGCACGACCGGACCGCGCCGCGGCTCGAAATTCGGGGTGCGGGACAGGTTGAACCGGTCCATCCGCGCCAGCGCATCGGCCATTTGATCAAAGTTTTCGACCTTTTCCGAGGCCGGCTGCGGATTTTGGCGTTTCAGCGCGGTGTTGAGGCTGTCCAGAGAGGACGTGACCCCAAGCCACCGCGCCAGCCCGTTCATGACCTCAACGTCCTGTAGATCGTCATAGTCGATGTAGAACGCCGTTTGCGCCGTGGTTTGCAGGGCCTTCATCAATATGATCTGGAAACTCTGCAGCTCGGACAGATGTGCCTCGAATTCATCCGCGTCAAATTGGGCCTGCGCATCCTTGCGCCGTTTGACGTTGGTCAGTTTCCATTGGCCTGTGGCCTGCGCGATCTTCCTGCTGATGTAGCTGTCGGCCGGATTGCGGGTCAGGATGATCTTGGCAATGCGTGGATCGGACAGCAGCGTTTCGAGCACGCGCGGATCATGGTCGTGAAAATAGCGAAAGCCGCCGATTCCGTCGTGCGTCTCTTGCCGGATCGTTTCGAGCAGTGTCTCGGGCGCGTTGTCCCGCTCTTCTTGCGTGACGCCGAGAATGTCATCCGAATTCGGATAGCCGATAAAATGCGGATTGAACGCCTCGCCGTGACAGGTAATGCCGTCCATCGCATTCAGGTTCGCTTCAAGGAAATTGGATCCGGTTCGCATTTCGGCAAACACAACGAAGCAGTCGAAGCGATCTGACATGGAGACCTTACTTTTTGATCAGATAGGGTTTTCGAGACTGATCACGACCATGATATGGCGCGGGGTCAACCGGAAAATCACCCATGAGGTACGGGTGCATGCCCTGGTTCTTGAGGTTCTGCAAGAATTGCCCGAAACCCGAGAGGTCTTCAAGCCGGGGGGCTTCGGCGAGGCGGCGCAGCGGTTTCTGCCCGATCTCGTCGATCAGGATCTGCAGCGGCTCCATGGGCGCCTCGATAAACTCCGCCATCGTCCAGACGCGGACCCGCGCCTTGACGTCCGGGCTGCGCAGCTCGTCGAGCATCGTGCTCTCGATCTTCTGAAGGCGGGCGGCTTCGGCACGCAGTTCGGCAAAATTCGCATTGGACTTGAACAAGGGGACCGCCCAGGCGCCGGAGATGACGCTGATCTGAGCGTTGGGATCCCGCGCCATATGCCAATTTATCTTGGGGTTGTCGCCGGGGCCGTATTGGAAACACTGCCGCTCACCGCGGGTGTTCCAGAGCAGGTTGGTCAGGAAGGCTTTGGGGTTGGCGTCACGCAGTTTGGCATTGTCGGGCAGCGCGCCGTTGATCACCGTCTGTCCATTGGCGAATTCGGCGCGCTCCGGTCCGAACAGATGTCCGTGCACCTGTGCGCCGGTTGCCCGGCTGAGCCATGGCCCAAAGTCCTGAAAAAGTTCAGAAAACCCATGAAACACAGAATATTTTCCGGCAGTTATGCCATTTTCCCAGCCAATATTGGGGTAGCGGCTCTGCATGAAAAGCCCGGACCGCCCGCGCGTCCGGCGCTCGACGGCCTTGGCGAAAATCCGGTCGATCTTTCCCGGGCTTGGCTCCTGCCGGGACATGGCGCGGTCAGGATCGGTCAGAAACGCCTGATAAAGGCGATCCGCATGTGGCCAGATCTTGCGAGCCACAAAGCAATCGGACCTGCGCAACAATTGCAGGTGATCGTCGTAGAAAATATGCGGCTTTCCTTGGAAATCGAACTTTGACAGGGTCAGCGAGCGGCTCTCGATCTGTGTCGAATAGAGGCGGGCGAGGGTCTGAAAATAGCTCTCGTCAGGGATCCAGACGCGCTTGAAGTATGCGTCGTGCTGGGGGCGTGCCGGGTCTTGCAGGATGGCGGAGAGCGTTTGTCGGGTCAGGCACCACCACTGCGATCCCATATGTGGCACGACGCCCTCCGGGATCGCACGTTCGAAGCGGAGTGCGCGCTGCAAGTCCACGAATTTATCAAAGAGGTAACGGTTTTTTCGCCACGAAAACGGGAAGTGCAGGGTGAAGCGCTCCTGATCCAGCCCGCCGACGGTCCAGGGCACATCGGAGGTTGTGGCGCTCTCGATGAAATCCGTGCGCGGGCGCTCGCGGAGGTAGTGGCACAGTTCGTGAACGGGACGCAGCGGCAGGCAGGAGCCGGACGAAAGGTACACGTGGCGCACCTCTTCGAAACGGTCGAGCAGACGCTCGGAGGCATCCTGACTGGCTGCAACCAACCCCCAGGTTCCCCATTCGCAGCGATGCCGTTTACAAAAGAGCACGTCCGGTAGATCGGACAGATCCTTGACCAGCCGGTCATACCGTGACTTTGGCACGATCTTGTCGACGTGGATGACCACCGGGCATCCACCGCGAGACCAGTGCCGTGCGGTTTGTGCGGCACGATCCAGCGCCGTGTGGACCAGCATGACGATCCCGACGGTCATGCCCAGTTGCCCTTGGACATCAGGCCGAGAATCTCAAGCTGTCGCCAGTTGATGTATTTCTCTGACCATTTGCACCACAATTCCGGGTTGTCCTTTATCTGCTCCGCATAGGCGAGATACTCGCGCGATGCGCCGTAATGCTGCCCCCGGGTCAGCTCTTCTTCGGCTTTGGCCGTGAAGGTGTCGAGAAACTTGGTGTGCAGAAGGATGCCGCTTGCCTTCTCGCCGCCCCACTCGTCGTAGACGAGGTTGAGACCGCGGGGCAGCAGGTTGTGCGTGGATGAGACATAGGCATAGCGCCGGTCCCATTTGACCAGGGGAATCTTGTTGAGGGCCGGGGCGAGTTCGGGCGCGTCGGCAAAAAACACACGTGCGCGCGGGCCGCCCTGAATCCAAAGATTGCCGAAATTCGGGTTCTTGGTGATGGAATAATTGCCGGCATCGAACCATGATGCGATTTCAAGAGGGTCCTGGCCGGGCGCATAGGGTTGTTGATCTATCCGCCCCTTGGGGTACATGTCGAGGAGCATGGCGGAGAAGGATTTGATCGACGATGCGTCCAGCCAGTCGGTCAAGGCCCGCAGTGAGCGCGTGTCGCAGAACGGGTAGAGGAACAGCTCATCGGGATCGACCGTCAGGCACCAATGCCCGTGGCCGTATTTCATCAAGAGCCAGTTCATCCAATCGACACCAAAGCGCGCGCGCTTGTAACTGGCGCGGGTGGACCAGACGGAGACATCCTCCTGTTGCGACAGGTAGTTCAGCGACCCGTCCGTGCTGTCGTTGTCGACGAAAAAGAAGTGGTTCACGCCCATGTCCCGGTAGAACTTGAGAAAATAGGGCAGGCGCACACCTTCGTTTCGTTGAGTGCAGAAAACCAGGAGGTCGGTAGGTTTGATACGGGCCGTGTTGTTGGTGACAGGGTTGAGCTCACGCCGTTTTCGGAAGGCACGAATGCGCCAGCGTTTTCGCTGTAACCGAAGTCTGTAAGACCGCAAAGCGCCCAATTCTGTGCCCCTCAGAAGGCCGCTCTGGCGGCTCTTGAATGCTGACCGGCTATCAGATCATCGTTAACACGGTCTTGAAATGCGCGTCCCATGTCGGCGGCTTCCAGCCGTTTGCATGGTCAGTTGTGCTGCCGATGTTCGCCGGATCCGATGTTGCCATCCGCGTAATTTCTTGCGCCCAAAGATAGCTGTCCGCGCTTGTTGCGTAAACGGGAATATTTCCAAGCACTTCCCTGTAGATTGGCAGATCGTTGCACAGGATCGGAACGCCAAGCGCTGCGGCCTCGATCGGGGGCAGGCCATATCCCTCTGAATGGCTGGGAAACAGCAGACCGTTCGAGTGCTTCAACAGTCCGAACATGGCCGCGTCGTCGAGGCCGGGGCGTTCGTGAATGCGGTCGGGATGGGCGTCGAGGCGTGCAAACACGGCCTCATTTCTCCAACCTCTGCCACCGCACAGGATCAGATGCGCGTCCGGGATTCGGGGCCACACATCAAGCAGCAGGGCGTGGTTCTTGCGTGGCTCTATGGTGCCGATGCACATGAAATATGGATGCCCATCCCAGGGCCCGGTCGGGGGCGGACCGGGTTGCGGAGGCGGGATCCCCAGGTGGGAAACAAGGCAGCGCGGCTGGTGCGTTGCCGCATGCCGCAGCACGTCGGTCTTCGTCTGCTCGGAATTGCAGAGGATCACATCCGCCACGGCAACGGCGCGGTCCAGAAATCCCTTGAAAGCGGCGGTCGTCTCCGGCCGCTGATAGTCGGGATGGTCGAGCGGGATGGTATCGTGGACCATGACGGCAATACGGCTGTCCGTCAGGGCTTGCACTGCGGAGATGACGCGCGCGGTCAGGTTTGAATGGCCGACATTGATATAATGCGTTCGCGCGGGCAGATGCATTCGCAGCATCTGGCCAAGCCGTATCGGCAGGCAACGGGCGCGGCACAGCCGTCGCAAATCGGCCTCCGCGCGGGCGCGGTCGGGATGCAGCCCGGACTTCAAACGGGACAGCAGGTCCGGCGGGCCGAACTTCGTATTGATCAGGCTCGTGTGCAGTGCAGCACATCCCGCGCGGTCCAGAAGAATGAAACCGAAAGCGCTGCGCACCAGACCAAAAAGCGGGGTCTCCAGCGTCAGGAGGTGATCGAGGTAGGCAAATTCGACCCGATCCACCCCGGTGAAGGGCCGTCCTGCGCGGCGGACCAGACGGGTCAGGTCCAGCAGCCGCGCAGCGGGTGCGTCACGACTCGTAATGTCCATTGAGGTGCCACTGCCAGGCGTCGCGGATCATCTGTTCCATCGTCGATCGCGTCGGCGTCCATCCAAGTTCGGCCTCGGCGCGGCTCGACCCGGAAACAAGTTTGGTCGCATCGCCGGCACGGCGCGGCCCTTCGGAGAAAGGCACTTCGCGGTTGGTCACGGAGCGCGAAGCGTCGATGACTTCACGCACGGAAAACCCCTTGCCGGTGCCGAGGTTGAACACCCGGCTACCCCGCTCGTCCCTCAGCCATTTCAGCCCGAGAACATGCGCATCGACCAGATCGCAAACGTGGACGTAATCGCGGATACAGGTCCCGTCCGGCGTATCGTAATCGGTGCCGTGGATCGTCAGCGCGGGCCGCTTGCCGTCGATGGCTTCCAGCATGACCGGGATCAGGTGGGTTTCGGGGCGATGATGCTCGCCGACGTCGCCATCTGGATCGCCGCCCGCTACGTTGAAATACCGAAAGATCACATGTCGCAGGCCATGCGCCGCTTCGAAGTCGCGCAGAATATCCTCGACCGCACGTTTGGACGCGCCATAGGCATTCAGCGGAACCTGGGCGGTTTGCTCGTCCAGCACGACATTGTCATGCTCGCCATAGGTGGCGCAGGTGGAGGAAAACACGAAGTCCATGACACCGGCGGCAACGGCGGCCTCAATCAGGGTCAGCGATCCTTCGACGTTGTTACGCCAGTACAGGCCAGGTTTTGCCATGGCCTCACCGACCTGGCTCAGCGCGGCGAAATGCATCACTGCGACGGGCTGGTAAATCGCAAAGACCTCATCGAGACGGGCGCGGTCGGTCAGGTCCCCCTTCTCAAAGGGACCAAATTTCACGGCATCCTGCCAGCCGGTGACGAGGTTGTCATAGGTTATGGGGGTAAAGCCCGCCTGCCTGAGCGCTTTGCAGGCGTGGCTTCCGATGTAGCCGGCACCGCCGGTCACAAGTACATTGGACACTTGCGTTATTCCGCTGCCTTCTTTGCGGCCATGATCTCGTGAAGATAGGCTTCGAGATCATCGCGCAACTCTTCTCGCGCCAGGCCAAAGGCAACAGTCGCCTGCAGAAAGCCCGCCTTGGAGCCGCAATCAAACCGTTGTCCGCGGAAGCGGTAGCCGTATACGCCGTCTCCCTCTGGCTCCAACTCTTGTGCAATGGCATCGGTCAGCTGGATCTCGCCGCCCGCACCGGATTTGAGCTTGTTCAGGTGTTTGAAGATATTGGGAGAGAGGATGTAACGGCCGATGACCGCGAGGTTGGACGGTGCTTTACCTGCCTCGGGCTTTTCGACCATGCTGTTGACGGAAACCATGGAGCCCATGTCTTCCTTCACGTCAAGAATGCCGTAGGCGGATGTCTTTTCCTCGGGCACTTCCATGGCGGCAACCATGCTGCCACCGGTTTCCTCATAGGCTTCGACCATCTGCTGCAGGCAAGGCTTCTCCGCGGCGATCACATCGTCCGGCAGGATGACGGCAAAGGGTTCGTTGTGCACCAGGCGCCGGGCACACCAGACCGCGTGACCAAGGCCAAGGGCCTTGTGCTGGCGAATATAGGCGATCTCGCCGGAATCCATGTTGGTGGACTTGAGAACCTCAAGGAGCTGGTCCTTGCCTTTCTTCCGAAGCTCCTGTTCCAGCTGAGGGGCGTGGTCGAAGTAATCTTCCAGTGCGCCCTTGCCACGCGATGTGACAAAGATGAATTCCTTGATGCCTGCGGCGCGGGCCTCGTCGATTGCGTATTGAACGAGAGGGCGATCCACCAAGGTCATGATCTCTTTCGGAACAGACTTGGTTGCTGGAAGAAAACGCGTTCCCATACCGGCCACGGGGAAGATCGCTTTCGTCACCTTTTTACGCATCAAATTAGCTCCTGATCTAAACAGTTGTCTGGCTTATCGCATGTTTGCTGCACAAGCACTATAGAGGTTTACATTGTATGATAGGGCACACGGACCAGTTTGGCGAATTCTGACCGACAAGGTGTTCAATTTTTGTGCGATTGTTGAGTGAAATTGCCACGAACCTGCGAAATTCGGCGGATTTCTTCCTTCAAGCGGCGTGAAAACCGCGTGACTCTGACAAAACTTGTGTGGCGGTCGCTGCGTCCGAACAGCCCCCCGGTTTGCTCCCAAACGCCAGTCTCGCTAAACGCAACGCGATGGAATCGGGCGGTTGGCGAGAATAGGAAAAGGCTCGTTACCGCGCCTTTCCGGACGCTGATTTCTGCCTTTGCCCGCAGTTTGCCCGCTTGCCAAATCCGTCCCGCAATCGCCAAGCGCGGGGCATCCGGTCGGCCGGGAAAAGGACGAAAAGCCGTCTCTGCCTCCGCCAGGGGCGGCAACGGTCCCACCGGTCGCTGCGCGCCATCCTTTGCGCCCCGGTCCAGCCCCCGCATGAGGCGCCAGACGTCATCCGCCCCGAACGGCCCGCTCTGCATCAGCCGCAACAGGCGCAGGCGCTGGGCCTTGCGAAAGGCTTCCCATGCCGCTTTGCGCGCTTTTTCAGGGGTGTGTTTGCGCAGGAAGAGCATCTTGGACGCCCCGATTTCGGTCAGATCGCGCGGGCTGCGGTCGGCGTGTCGCCGATCGCTTTCGGCAAAGCCGTGGTGTACTTGCGCCAGCGGTACGATGACCGTTTGCTTGCCCGCTTGCGCAAGGCGCATGTTCAGGTCCGTTTCATCAAGATAGAAGCGAAAACCGGGATCGAAGCCGCCGATCCCGGCAAGCACGGACCGGCGCACGGCCATATTGGTGCCTTCTGTCTTGATCGCCTTGCCGAGGTCGGCGGTGGGCGCGGTCGGGGCGTCCCCGTCCAGGACAATCTCCGTGGCTTCACCGGTCTCGTCCACCATGCGGGCTTTCCATTGAAAGGAAATGCCATTGCGGCCAATGACATATCCGCCGCTGGCGGCGACCTCTGGCTGATCGAACGGGGCAACAAGATGGTGCAGCCAAAGCGGTTCGGGCACTGCATCATCGTCTATGAAGGCAACGATCTCGCCCGCTGCCTCCGTGATGCCGGCGTTGCGGGCCGCCGAGATGTTCGCCTCGTCGAACGCGACACGTTTGAGATGCTCAGCCTGGTCAACCTGTTGTGCGGCTGCAATGCCTGCCGGGCAGGCGACCACCACAACTTCGAAATTGGGATAATCGAGCTGCGACAGCCCAAGCAGGCAGCGCGCCAGCGCCTGTGGTCTCGCACGGCTGACCAAGATGACGCTGACGGGCAAGGTGTGCATTTCAGGCGTCTTTCAATTCCACGCCGGGGGCATAAGCGATGAAGAATGGATTGGCGAAACCCGGTTTTCCGTAGGCCAGAGCGCTGTGGTCATCGAACCGGACCACGTGGCCGCCCGCCCCGTGAAGAACCGCGTGGCCAGCGGCGGTGTCCCACTCCATGGTGCGGCCGACGCGCGGATAGATGTCGGCTTCGCCCGTGGCGATAAGGCAGAACTTCAAGGAGGAGCCGGCACTCTTCATGTCCTTGACGGCGTATTTGCCGATGTAATCATCGGTTGCTTGATCGCGGTGGGATTTGGAGGCCACGACCATCAGCGCATCGTTGTTCGGTTCGGAGACGTGGATCGGTTTGGTCTCGCCCGGGGTTTCAGGAGTGAATGGCCCTGCCTCTTCGACGGCCTGTCCGGTGGCATCGGTGTAAAACATGCGGCCGCGCGCCGGAGCATAAACGACGCCGCGCGTCGGTACGCCGTCTTCGACGAGGGCAATGTTCACCGTGAAATCGCCGCGCCGGTTGATGAATTCCTTGGTGCCGTCCAGCGGATCGACGATCAGGAATGTCATCGCCTCCGTGTCGTGGCTGTCGGCCTGCTCCTCGGTCACCAGCGCGACATCGGGGAACGCCGCGCGCAGGCCTGCTGAAATCAGCGCGTCCGCCGCCTCATCGGCTTCGGTGACCGGGCTGGAATCCGATTTGACCTTCACCTCGAAGTCGTCCGAATTGTAGATTTCCATAATCTTGTCGCCCGCTTCGAGCGCGAGCCGCCGCATGACCTGGACCAGTTGGGAATAGTTCACCTCGGTACTCCTTTCGCACGGATGTGCGGATTAATTGATTTGAAGACTCCCAAGCCTTATGGTGCCTCCTGAAAAGAACGGCAAGAAGTCGGCAGGCCAGCGTCGCATCGGAGCAGTGAGCGCATGTTTCAGGTTACCAAGCCAAGATCCCGACTGGGCTCTGCGATCTATATCAGCGAGCTGATTTACCACAACTCGGTGCGTGCCGTGCGCAAGACGCATGGAAATGCCGTTCTGGCCATCCTTATGAACATGCTTCAGTCGATCATTTTCGTGCTGGCATTCTTTTTCATGTTTCAGATCCTTGGTCTGCGCGGTACGGCCCTGCGTGGGGATTTCATGATTTACATCATGACCGGCGTTTTTCTCTACATGACGCATTCCAAGACCATGGGCGCGGTTGCGGCCTCCGAAGGTCCGGCAAGCCCGATGATGCAGCACGCGCCAATGAACACGGCCATCGCCATTGCCGCCGCGATGCTCAGCACGCTTTACGTGCAGGTCCTGTCGCTCATCGCAATTCTGTTCGTCTACGATGTGGCGTTCAACCCTTTTGTTATGCAGGAAATTCACGATCCGATCGGCTGTATCGCCATGATCTTGCTGTCGTGGTTTTCCGGTGCGGCGATCGGCATGGTCATCCTGGCGGCCAAGCCGTGGTTCCCGACCCCGGTCAGCATCATCTCCACGGTTTACCAGCGCGCCAACATGATCGCCTCGGGAAAGATGTTCGTTGCCAACGCCATGCCAGGCTACGTGCTGGCGATGTTCGACTGGAACCCGCTGTTTCACACGATTGATCAGTCGAGAGGCTACGCCTTCGTCAACTACAACCCGCGCAACTCCGACTGGGAATATGCGCTTTATGTGTCGCTGGTGCTGATCATGATTGGCTTGATGGGTGAGTTCTTTACGCGCAAGCATGCCTCCGCCAGCTGGAATGCCCGGCGGTAAGGCATTAAGGACTTTGGTCGGGTGCCGGGGCTCTGTAGGGTGACAGCATCCTTCATCACCGGGGTGCGCCATGGTCCGTCTCTTGATCCTCGTTTTCCTGCTTCCGTCGGTGGCCGCCGCCGAGGAATGGCCCGCACTGCATGCGGTGACCGGGGTTGCGGCCGATGACGTGCTGAACGTCCGCAATGCGCCCTCCGCCGGAGGCGAAATCATAGGCACGCTGGACCCGTTCCAGACCGGGGTGGAGGTCATGCGAACGGATGATACCGGGCGATGGGGTGTCATCATCAGCGGTGAACAGGCCGGATGGGTCGCCATGCGGTTTCTCGAAGCCATGCCCGGCGGGTTCTTGCCGGAGTATGGCAGCCTGTCCTGCGGCGGCACGGAGCCGTTCTGGAGACTTGAAGTGACGGAAGGGGCGACGGCCGAGTTCGCGGGTCCAGAGCAAAGCTGGGGTGTTTCCGCCGGATCATGGATCCCGGCCTCTGGCATGCGCTGGCCGTATGCAATGAAGGGAGAGGGTGACGGGCGGACCATGACAGCCGTCATCACGCCAGAAATCTGCTCCGACGGGATGTCGGACCGCGAGTATGGACTCTCGGTCACACTGGTAAGCCAGGATTCGAGCGAAACACAGGTCTACAGTGGGTGCTGTACTCTGGGTGTCGGACAGTAATCTCAGGTTACCACGCGCAGGGTCACGTTAATTCGCCCGCCGTTGGGCAGCAGCGATGAGGAGCCGAAGCGGATTCGGTCGACGCCGTGATGCGCGAGCCGCGCCTCGCCGCCCATCACCACCACGTCACCAGATCTCAGCCAATGCGAGGCGGTCTTGCCGCCGCGTTCCACGCCGCCCATGCGAAACAATCCGTCGTCGCCTAGTGAGATGGACAGCACCGGTGCGGTAAAATCCGCCTCGTCCTTATCCTGATGCAGCCCCATGCGGGCGTCTTCGCCGTACCAGTTGATCAAGCAACATTCCGGCATGCGCGCGCAACCTGCCAGCGCGGTCCAGACGGACCGAATCGACGCCGGGATCGGTGGCCAGTTCATTCCGTCCGGATGTCGGGGTTCATACCGGTAGCCGCGCCGGTCCGTGACCCATCCGAACTGTCCTGCGGCGCTCATCCGTACCGACATGGCTTTGCCGCGCGGGGTCACCGGACGATACAGCGGTGCCTGTGCAAGAACCCCGCGCAGATCCGCGACCATGACCTCCTGGGCCTGGCGATCCAGGTGGCCGGGAAACAGGCGAAACCCTTTGATATTCAGCTCATCGACCATGCGTCCTCACATTTGTTGTGCAAGAGTTGCTATTTTCCGGACAATTGCCCCCTGTGCGGTGCTTGCAGGGCAGAGAACCCCTCCTTATATACCCTTCGAAGCCGCTTTCGGGGTAAACCCGGAGGCTTTGAAATGCGGGACAGGATGCCGTAACGGGTCCGACGTCTCGCGATATCGCCTTGAATATAGAAAGGGATCGAAAATGGCCAAAGTGATCGGTATCGACCTCGGCACCACCAACTCCTGCGTTGCTATCATGGATGGCAGCAGCGCCCGCGTCATCGAAAACTCCGAAGGCGCACGCACCACACCCTCGATCGTCGCCTTCGCAGAAGACGAGCGTCTCGTGGGTCAGCCGGCCAAGCGCCAGGCTGTGACCAACCCGGAAAACACCGTCTTCGGTGTGAAGCGCCTTATCGGCCGTCGCAACGACGATGAGAATCTTGCCAAAGATCGCAAGAACATGCCGTTCGAAGTGATCGACGGCGGCAATGGCGATGCGTGGGTGCGTGCTCGCGGTGAGAAATATTCCCCGTCGCAGATCTCCGCCTTCATCCTCGGAAAGATGAAAGAAACTGCCGAGTCCTATCTCGGTGAAGAGGTGACGCAGGCTGTCATCACCGTTCCGGCGTATTTCAACGACGCACAGCGCCAAGCCACAAAGGACGCCGGCAAGATCGCTGGCCTTGAAGTGCTGCGCATCATCAACGAGCCGACCGCGGCTGCGTTGGCTTATGGCCTCGACAAGAAAGAAACACGTACCATCGCGGTCTATGACCTCGGCGGCGGCACGTTCGACGTCACCATCCTCGAAATCGATGATGGACTGTTCGAAGTCAAATCCACCAACGGCGATACGTTCCTCGGTGGTGAAGATTTCGACATGCGGATCGTCAACTACCTCGCGGACGAGTTCAAAAAGACCAACGGTGTCGATCTGACCAAAGACAAGATGGCTCTGCAGCGTCTGAAGGAAGCAGCAGAAAAGGCCAAGATCGAACTGTCCTCGTCGAGCCAGACCGAGATCAACCAGCCGTTCATCTCGATGGGCTCCAATGGCCAGCCGCTTCACCTCGTGATGAAGCTGACCCGCGCCAAGCTGGAAAGCCTTGTCGGGGATCTGATCAAGAACTCGATCAAGCCCTGTCAGGCGGCTCTGAAGGATGCAGGTCTTTCCACCTCCGACATCGACGAAGTCGTGCTGGTGGGTGGTATGACCCGGATGCCGCGTGTCATCGAAGAGGTGACCAAGTTCTTCGGCAAGGAGCCGCACAAAGGTGTGAACCCGGACGAAGTGGTTGCTATGGGTGCCGCCATTCAGGCCGGCGTTCTGCAAGGTGACGTCAAGGACGTGGTCCTGCTCGACGTGACGCCGCTTTCGCTTGGTATCGAAACGCTGGGTGGCGTGTTCACCCGCCTGATCGACCGGAACACCACAATCCCGACCAAAAAGTCCCAGGTCTTCTCGACCGCCGAGGACAATCAGTCGGCCGTGACGATCCGCGTCTTCCAAGGCGAGCGCGAGATGGCTGCCGACAACAAGATGCTCGGCCAGTTCAACCTTGAGGACATCCCGCCGGCCCCGCGCGGCATGCCGCAGATCGAAGTGACCTTCGACATCGACGCCAACGGCATCGTATCGGTCGGCGCAAAGGACAAGGCAACCGGCAAGGAGCAGCAGATCACGATCCAGGCGTCGGGCGGCCTGTCGGACGACGACATCGAGAAGATGGTTCGCGAGGCGGAAGAGAACGCCGAGGCCGACAAGGAGCGCAAGGAACTGGTCGAGGCGCGCAACCAGGCGGAAAGCCTCATCCACTCGACCGAGAAGTCTGTCGAAGATCATGGCGACAAGGTCGACCCGTCGACCGTCGAAGCTATCGAGTTGGCTGTTGCAGCGTTGAAAGACGAGCTGGAGAAGGATGATACCACGGCTGACAAGCTGAAGTCCGGCATCCAGAACGTCACCGAAGTTGCGATGCGTCTCGGCGAGGCGATCTACAAGGCGCAGGCTGACGAGGGAGGCTCCGATGAACCTTCTGCAGCCGACCAAGCAGCTGGTCCGAGCGACGACGACATCGTCGACGCCGACTTCGAAGATCTCGACGACAACAAGCGGGCCTAAGGCCATCGCCTTCGAAACAGAAAGGGGGGCCGGTCCGGACACCGGGCCGGCCCTCCTCTGTTTTGGGATAAGGAGGGCAGATCATGTCCAAACGTGACTTTTACGATGTGCTCGGGATCTCCAAGGGCGCATCGGCCGATGAAATCAAGAAAGCCTACCGGACGAAGGCAAAAGAGCTTCACCCGGACCGCAACGCCGACAACCCGGGCGCAGAAGCAAAATTCAAAGAAGCCAACGAGGCCTATGAAGTTCTCAAGGACGCCGAAAAGAAGGCGGCCTATGATCGCTTTGGCCACGCGGCCTTTGAAGGCGGTATGGGCGGGGGGCAACGTCCCGGCGGCATGGGCGGCAATGGTGACTTCGCCAGCGCTTTCTCCGACGTGTTCGACGACCTCTTCGGCGACTTCATGGGGGGCCGTCAGGGTGGCCGGCAGCGCGCCGCACGCGGGGCGGACCTGCGCTATAATCTGCGTGTGACGCTGGAAGAGGCCTATAACGGTCTGCAGAAAACGATCAATGTGCCGACGTCGGTGCAATGTGGCGAATGTAATGGTTCGGGCTCCGAAGGGGGAGCTGAACCAACGACCTGTCCAACCTGCTCGGGAATGGGCAAGGTCCGCGCGACGCAAGGGTTTTTCACGGTCGAACGCAGCTGTCCGACCTGTTCGGGGCTTGGTCAGATTATCAAGAACCCGTGTGGCAAGTGCGGCGGCAATGGCCGTGTCCACAAGGACCGCGCTCTTTCGGTGAATATCCCGGCCGGGGTTGAGACTGGCACGCGGATTCGCCTCGCCGGTGAGGGAGAAGCAGGCATGCGAGGCGGACCGCCTGGCGATCTGTACATCTTTATCGAGGTGGAGCAGCACAAGATCTTTGAACGGGAGGGATCGGAACTGCATTGCCGCGTTCCGGTATCAATGACCTCAGCCGCGCTGGGTGGTGATATCGAAGTGCCAACCATCGACGGCGGGCGAAGCCGGGTCAAAATCCCCGCAGGCAGCCAGTCCGGACGGCAGATGCGTCTGCGTGGCAAGGGTATGCCCGCGCTGCGCGGTGGGGCCCATGGCGATATGTTCATCGAACTGGCGGTGGAAACGCCCGTCAATCTGACCTCTCGTCAGAAAGAGTTGCTCCGCGAATTCGAAAACCTGAGCGAGGACAATAACCCGGAGGCTTCAAGCTTTTTCAGCTCGGTCAAAAACTTCTGGGATTCGATGAAGGGCTGAGTCCGGTTTCATGACTTTGGAAAGGCGGTGCTTTTGCGCCGCCTTTTTTGTTTCCCCATCGGGTGGCGTGCGCTCATTGAAGCCAAACCTCGACCCGCCGATTGACCTGACGTCCCCAGGAACTGTCGTCACAGGCCATGGGCATGGCTTCGCCAAAGCCATCATTCTGAATGACGACGCGGCTGGTGTCTGCGGTTTCGGCTGCGTCGAGCACGGCCCGACGGACGGTTTCGGCGCGCGTTTTCGCGATGCGGAGGTTCCCATCCGCCGGTCCTTGCCCGTCCGAAAACCCGGCAAAGAGCAATCTGCGCCCATCGTAGGCCCCGGCCTCCAGTGCGCTGGCCAACTGCTGAACGTTGGAGCGCGATTGCGCGTCCAGCCGCGAGGAGCCTGCTTCGAACCGAAAAGACAAGGTCAATCGTCGCATGCCGGACAGAGTCCGGGTCATGCGCTGCAACTCTTCGAGGCCGGCAGGGCCGTCTGTCACGAGAATCGCATTGTTGAAGCGGTCGCCTTGCAAATCAATCGGCACCTCTTCGGGCGCCTGATCAATGAACCCGGCCCGGCGAATGACAATTTGCGCTGCGGTGGATTGGGTAAAAGCGATAAACTCCCGCGCCAGTACTGGCAGGCGACGGGCGGGCAGGTACAGGAACATTGGCGCCGTGAGCGGGAAATCCTCTGTCTTGATACTGCGCCGCGCCGCGCGGAGCTGGAAGCCGCAGGGGCCGGTCAGCACAAGAGGTTTGGCATTGCCGGTTTCGGAAAAACTCGCGAGGCCAATGCCGAAAGGGTCGCCTTCGACTGCTTCAGCGAGCGCGGCGTTGGTCATGTGCCGCATGATCTGGGCGTTCATGGAGGCCCTGACTGGCTTGACCAAGCGGTCCTCGACACCCTGCGACAGTCCCGAGCCCACATCGCGCAGGTGCACAGTGATGGGGGCGTCAGGTCCACCAAGGGTTTGCCAGTTGTCCAATGCGCCGGACAGCATGCGCGACAGCTCAGTCGGGGAAATGGCGTCCACCGGATTGCCGGGCGCTACGATTGGCACCATGGCATCGAGCGCCAGGACCCGGCTTCGGTTCGGCTTCAAAAGATCGCCGAGACCGGCCTCCCGGGCCTGGGATACTTCGCTGCGCCGGATTTCCCGCAGAGCCATGACGATGTCGGCGTTGTCGCTCAGCAAGTCCGCAAAGCCGGTGTCGGTGTTGGTCAGGTGGAAGTAGAAACGGCCCACCGACTTGCCGGATGTGGCGTCGCGCAGATGATAAGTGAATGTTTCCTCGCCGGTCGCTTCGCGCTGCGTAGACAGGCCGTGGCGCAGGGCAAAAGCTTCGAGGAGCGCGGGCATCAGAACCGAACCCATCGTCGCGGAGCCGGACACGGACACCTCTGCGACAAAATCGATGAGCGATGGACACCCGACGCCTTCACAAAGCACGCCTGAGCTGTCGACCGTCAACTCGCCATATTGCGTCCGCAGGCGGTAGAACTCGCCGTCAAAGCCCAGGAGCGTGCCGGTCAGTTCAACCCCGCCATCACGGGATCTCAGAGTTATGTCCTGCGCCGCAGCATGTGTAACCATGCCTGAAAAAAGGAAAAGTGCGGCGAGAACCGCCGCACAGAGATATCGCATGAGAGACCTGTCTGCCTTGGCTTAGCGTGCCGCGACTTTCAGGTCTGCGAGAATATTTTTCAACACCAGAAAGTCGCCTACACTGTCACACTCGGGGATTTCCAAGGTCAAGTCGCCCACACGCAATGTGCCACCGGCGCGAAGATCAAGAGTTTGCGCCTCAATCTGCCTGGAGCAGTTGCCGTTCGTAACTTCGGCCTCAACCGAAAGCGTCACATCGCCAGACTTTTTTGCGGTGCCGCTCGGGAACGTGTAGACCTCGGCGATAAGCGCCTCCGGAGCGTCGGATTGACCGAGGCGAACAAGGAACCCGCTTTCGCCCGCTGCCGCAGCCGCCAAATCACCGGCCGCGCCGGACCAGATATGGCCGCTGGTGAAGTAGTCGGCATCAAATTCGCGGGCATGCAGTTGCAGACCAGTTTCACCCTTCCACTGCACCGCGATGCGATCATAGAACGGCAACGAATTGACCACGGCGGAGGCGGTTGCCCCTTCACCGTTCGTGAAGGACGCGATGAACAGAGCGTTTTCCGTCAGAGCCGGAACGGTGATGTTCAGGATGCCGTCAGGCTGCATGACCTCGGTAAACATCATGCCCTGATGGTGGATCGTGACCCGCTCGGAGGCGTGGCACGTGGCGTCGAGACGGAGGGAGACCATGGCGCCGGCGGTGGTCGTCGCGTCCATGGAGGTGTCACAAGCAAAGCCAATTTCAGGTTCGGACACGGCCTGCTGCGCCTGCCGGGTCACGACGGTGTCGACGGTTCCCACAGCAGCCAATGCCATGGGGTCTGGTTCACTGCGGATCATGACGGGCTCGCTCCGCGCAGGCGGCTGCGGCGCGTCGTCGCCGCGCAGTCCCATGATCGGTGGATTTGGCGTGCCAAGCCCGGATGAGGTCAGGGTAATGTCCGTGACTTCGACGGCGTCTGTTGTCCCGCTGGCCGTCGTGGAGTCGGGAACGGCAAAGCCGTATTGCATGATGTAGCCGATCGCCAACGCGCAGACCAGCGTGACACCGCCTAGGATATAGCTCTTGAGACGCGCCATCTTGGCCTCCCGTCATTAACATCTGGGAAACACTCTGGAGCCCAAACAAGGCGCGTCTTGGGCAGGCTCACGGAGTCATTAAGACATTTCCAGAACAATGAATGCACCGGCCGCCGATGGCTGCCGGTGCAGAGTTCGTTATTGAAGAACTTGATAAAGTTTGTCCCGTGGGCCTGAATCGGCCAGATTCGCGCAATGAAATCGATACCCTGGGAATGGCCTGCATCTTGGGAGGTGAAGTCTGTCCCGAAACCGGTGGAAGTGTGTCTGTTGATTTCTGCAGAGAAGTGAGCCGGTAGCCTCCCAGATTTTCACTGAGAATTGACCCATGTGAACACGTTGCCCTGACGGATTTGGTCGGGGAGATATCGAGTGATCGACATGGGCTTTTTGAGTGTTATCCGACGCTGGGCATTGCGTGACAAAATGCCAATCCGCGAGATTTCTCGGCGCACGGGCCTCTCTCGCAACACCATCAGCAAAGTATCTGCGCGAAGGGGTGGTCGAGCCGAAGTTCAAGACGCCATCCCGGCCGAGCAAACTTGATCCATACGCGGATCGTCTGTCTGCCTGGTTGCTGGTGTGGACGCGCAAGCCCCGCAAAGAGCGGCGGACTGTGACCCAGATGCATTCTGATCTGGTGAAGCTCACGACGGCTCCTACGGGCGCGTGGCAGCCTATGCCCGCGCCTGGCGTGCCGATCGGCACCGGGCGGAGCAAACGACCGGGCGCGGCACCTACGTTCCTCTGGTGTTTCAGCCCGGCGAAGCGTTTCAGTTCGACTGGAGCGAAGACTGGGCCAATATCGGTGGCGAGCGGACCAAGTTGCAGGTCGCTCATCTCAAGCTGTCACACAGCCGTGCGTTCCTTGTGCGGGCTTACCCGCTGCAAACCCATGAGATGTTGTTCGATGCCCACTGGCATGCCTTCCGCGTATTCGGTGGCGTTCCGGGGCGGGGCATATATGACAACATGAAGACCGGCGTTAATCGTGTTGGCAAAGGCAAGCATCGCGACGTCAATGCCCGTTTCAAATCCATGGCCAGCCACTACGTCTTTGAGCCTGAGTTCTGCAACCCGGCGGCGGGATGGGGCAAGCCATTTTTGTACCATTGGTCCGAACGACAATGGCGGCGGCCAGGTCGAGAAGAACGTCCAGGATGCGCGCAATCGCCTCTGGCAGGTCATGCCTGTCTTCAACGATCTGGCCGAGCTCAATCAGAGGCTGGAAGATCGCTGTATCGCCTTGTGGGCCGAGACAAACCACCGGGATCTGCCGGGCACGATTGCCGACGTGTGGGAAGCTGAGAAGCCGACGCTGATGGCAACGCCCTCGGCTTTCGATGGGTTTGTGGAGCACGGCAAACGGGTGTCACCGACCTGCCTGATCACCTTCGAGCGCAATCGCTACAGCGTCCCGGCCAGCTTCGCGAACCGCCGTATCAGTCTGCATGTCTATCCCGAACGGCTGGTTATCGTTGCGGAAGGCCAAGCCGTTTGCACCCATGCCCGGATCATCGAGCGGTCACATCACAAACCAGGCAGGGTCATCTATGATTGGCGTCATTATCTTGCTGTCATCCAACGCAAACCCGGGGCTCTGCGCAATGGCGCACCGTTTACAGAGATGCCCGAAGCCTTCCGCCGTCTGCAGGATCATATGTTGCGCAAGGAAGGCGGCGACAGGGAAATAGTCGACATCCTGTCCTTGGTTTTGCAGCACGACGAAGACGCCGTTCTGTGTGCTCTAGAACTGGCGCTGGAAGAAGGCGTGCCAACCAAGACGCATGTCCTGAACTTGCTACATAGGCTGATCGACAAGCAGCAGACAGATCACCTAGCGGTCGACTCACCAGACGCTCTGGCCCTGGATACGGCGCCGAAGGCCACTGTCGATCGCTATGATGATCTGAGACAGGCTGGGGAGAAGCGCGTCACACCGGAGGTGTGCCGATCAATGAAACGGGGCGTCATGATCCTGCGGGCGCCTCGATCGTGATCATGCTCCGCAGCCTGAAGCTGCGTCACGCCAAATGCGTGCATCATTCTATGCGCACCTTTGGTGCGACATGGCACAGGCCGTCGATGATCTGGTGGCCCAGGCGCACCGGCGTTCGAAGCAGCCACGCCGACGTTGTCCCAACGTCTCAAGGCGGAAATGGCCGAACGGGAAGTTCGGTCCATTGCCTACCAAACCAAAGTGGCGCGCTTCCCGTCCTACAAGGACCTCGCAGGCTTTGACTTCAAATCAAGTGAGATCAACGAAGCCACCGTCCGTCAGCTGCACTGCGGCACCTTCATGGAGAACGCGGAAAACGTCGTCCTGATCGGTGGCCCTGGCACGGGCAAAAGCCACATTGCAACCGCCCTTGGCGTTCAGGTCGTCGAGCATCACAAATGCAAGGTGCGCTTCTACTCGACGGTGGAACTCGTTAATGCCCCGGAGCAGGAAAAGGCGCTCGGAAAGGCCGGCAAATTGGCCGAGATGCTGACCAAGATCGATTTGGTCATCCTCGACGAACTCGGCTACTTGCGGTTCAGTTCATCCGGCGGCGCCCTTCTGTTCCACCTCCTCAGCAAGCTCTAAGAGCGCACCAGCGTGATCATCACCACCAATCTAAGCTTCTCAGAATGGGCCCAGGTCTTCGGCGATGCCAAGATGACCACGGCGCTCCTCGACCGGCTCACACACCGCTGCCACATCCTGGAAACCGGCAACGACAGCTACCGCTTCAAGGCCAGTTCAGAAGCCGCAAAGAAAAAGCGAAAGGAGACGCCTGCATTGACCACAACATGACCGCTGAGACATAAAAAAAGGTGGGTCAAACCTCGGTGAAAATACCGGGGCACTTCTCAGCGGAAATCAACAAACGCACTGCAAAAGGCGTTGATGACCCTTGGTCCGACGACGCTGACCGAACCGGATCGCGCCCAAAAGGCGGTCGAGGAACATTTCGGCGTGCTCGACGCGATCAAGGCGCGAGACGGGTCGCTCGCCGAAGCCGCCATGCGTGCGCATATCAAGGCGGCCCAACGGGTGCGGGTGCGCGATCTGCGCGCCGGCAGCCACAAAACCCCCAACTTCGACGGAGACCTGCTGTGACCTCTCCCGACATCGCAATCATCGGCGGCGGCAATTCGCGCCACACGCGCAACTTTCGCTGCATGCACCATGGCCCGCTCGGGTCGCTTGTAGACAGCTACACCGCGGAGGAATACCTCGCCGACCTGATGAAGGTCACCGGCGGCAAGACCGACGAGGGGCTGGCACGGCTTGCCATCCGTACATCGGAAGAGTGTCCGCCGTGGATGGAAGAGCACGGCGTGCGCTTTCAGCCGTCGCTTTCGGGGACTCTGTTGCTGGCGCGGACGAATGCCTTCTTTCTTGGCGGCGGCAAGAGCCTTGTGAACGCCTATTGCCTCACCGCTGAAAAGCTGGGGGTGCAGGTGGAATATGAGGCCGCCGTCACGCATCTGGACCTGGACGATGATCGTGTGACCCGCATCGACTATACCCAGAACGGCCAGACACACACGATCACGCCGAAGTCGGTCGTCGTTACCTCGGGCGGTTTTCAGGCCGACACCGATTGGCTCGCCCGCGCATGGGGGCCAGCGGCGAAAAACTTCCTGATCCGCGGCAGGCCCTACAATCGCGGCGTCGTGCTGGCTGATCTGCTGGAGCAGGACATTGAACAGGTGGGCGACCCGACGCAATGCCACGCCGTTGCCATCGACGGGCGCGCGCCGAAGTTCGACGGCGGGATCGTCACACGGCTGGACTGCGTGCCGTTTTCCATCGTGGTCAACAAAGATGGGCAAGCGGTGTTATGACGAGGGCGAGGACGTCTGGCCCAAGCGCTATGCCATCTGGAGCCGCCTTGCCGCCGCACAGCCCGATCAGGTGGGCTATGTCATCATCGACGCCAAGTCTCTGGAATTGTTCATGCTGTCCGTCTTCCCGTCGATCAGGGCGGACACGCTGGAGGAACTGGCGGGCAAAATGGGCCTGCCCGCTGATGCGTTGGTGCAGACGGTGAACGAGTTCAACAACGCTTGCGGCGACACAGCGAACTTTCACTCCACCGAGCTCGACGGCGTCACGACCACCGGCCTCAACCCGCCCAAGACCAACTGGGCGCGCCCGATCACTGAACCGCCGTTCTACGGCTACTCGCTGCGTACCGGCGTGACCTTTACCTTTCTGGGGCTGAAGGTGGACGACCACGCACAATGCGCCATCGAGGGCCGCCCCGTCACCAACCCCTGGGCGGCGGGCGAAACCATGGCCGGGTTGATCCTCGGCCAAGGCTACCTTGCCTGCTTTGGCATGACTATCGGAACCGTCTTTGGATGCATCGTGGGCAAGGATGCTGCCGCCCTTGCAAATGCAACCTGATCTGCTGCAAGAGGCCCGTCGTCAGGCCGAGATCTGCAATGCCTGTCGCTACTGCGAAGGCTACTGTTCCGTCTTCCCCGCCCTGCATGCCGAGCGCGCGTTCAGCGATGGCGACCTGACGCAATTGGCGAACCTCTGCCACAACTGCCGGGGCTGCTACTATGCCTGCCAATACACAGCGCCGCATGAGTTCGATCTGAACCTGCCGCAGGCGCTGGCGAATGTCCGTCAGGACAGCTGGGAAGAGCTCGCCTTCCCCCGCGCCGCCGGGAAAGCCTTTCAGAAGAACGGCGTGCTGATCGCCTTCGCCACCGTCATCGGCTTTGCCTTGTTGTTCTGGACGGCCCGCGCCCTGAGCGCTGCCGGGGGCGAAGGGTTCTATGCCGTGCTGTCGCACAACGCGATGGTCGCGATCTTCCTGCCAACCTTCCTGTTCCCGCTGGTCAGCATCGCGGTCAGCCTGCGCCGCTATTGGCGTCACATCGGTGCCGGTCCGTTCCGGCCCGCGCATCTGGTCGCCGCGGTCCGTCAGGCCGCGAACATGAAGAACCTCAAGGGCGGGCACGGCGACGGATGCAATTTCGAGGTCGAGGATCGGTTCACCCACGCCCGGCGCGCGGTTCACAGGCAGTCATGTATGGCTTCCTGCTCTGCTTTGCCGCCACCAGCGTCGCAACCGTGATGCACTACATGTTCGACATGCCTGCGCCTTATGGGCTGGTGTCCTTGCCGAAACTGCTGAGTCTTTCCGGCGGGCTGTTGCTGGTGGTGGGGTGCTTTGAGATGATCCGGTTGAAGCTGCGCTCGGACCGGACGTTGGGCGCTGCCTGCGCCTTCGGCGGAGAGGTGGCTTTTGTCGGGCTGCTGGGTTTCACCGGTTTCAGCGGACTGGCGCTATACGCGTTTGGTCAAACGGCAAGAATGCCGGTCTTGCTGTCGATCCATCTCGGATCCGTACTGGCTTTTTTCCTTCTCACGCCATTCACCAAGATGGTGCACGGCTTTTACAGGCTAACCGCTTTGACCGCTGACGCCGGTCGAGGTGACTGATACGAAATCAGGCAGGCAATACTCCATAGGGAAGCGTTGGTGTGTTGGGCTTTGCCGCCGTTCGAGATCGTTGCGGCGAGTGACCGCGTCCCGCCGACTGCATGGAAAAACACCCGTTCGCTGGC
>NZ_JBLZMW010000029.1:0-39597 GCF_048553275.1 Pacificoceanicola niger | reverse complement strand
GGCACGGTTGAGCTTCCCGAGGGCACCGAGATGGTGATGCCGGGCGACAACCTGAAGTTCGCGGTTGAGCTGATCGCGCCGATCGCCATGGAAGACGGCCTGCGCTTCGCCATCCGCGAAGGCGGCCGCACCGTGGGTTCGGGTGTGGTTTCGAAGATCATCGCTTAAGCGGTGATCCCGGGACGCGCCAAATTGGTTGTGTCCTAGGCTGTCGCGTAACCCACGCGCTTGAGAAAAGAGAAGGGCGTCTCCGAAAGGAGGCGCCCTTTTTCTTTTTGGGTGGTGGACGGCCGTGCTGTGGGCCGGTCCTGCCGGGCGGCGCTGGTCGCGACGGGCCGGGCGTCAGGAGCGATCGCCGCGCGGGTCGATATCGTACTTGCGCAGAAAGGTCTTCACCATGGCGTTCTTGCGGCCTTCCGTGCGCCCGGAGTGAATGACGGAAAGGATCATGTTGGTCTGCTTGCGGGACAGTGACGACAGGTCTGCCTGCGGAGCGTAAAGCTGGATCATGTGGAGTTGGCCTTGGGTCGGCATGTCTGCGTGAGCAAAACTTGCGACAAGCGAAAAGCCGACGGCAAACGGGAAGAAAACGCGTCTCATTTGGAAACCTTCATGGTGTCTTGTGGGGTGAACACTAAAGACGGATCGTGTCACGAAATGCGTGGAATCTCACTCCTCGATGACGGTTCGGGATGAACTGTCGCGGTTTGGCCGCAGTGGGTGGCGCGACTTCCGAGAAGGGGCGGCGATCGGAGCCCAAAACGCGGAAAAGGCCGCCAGTGTTTGGCGACCTTTTCGAGGAGGTGTTGCCACGCGCCCGGGAGGGAAGCGCGTGGCAAGCGGTGCATCGATCACTGCAGCATCGAACGCACTTTGAAGGTTTTGCTGCCTTCGCTACCGCCGGAGTTGATGATGGCGAGCAGGGCGTTTGCTTCGGATTTGGTCAGGTCCGACAAGTCAGCCTGGGGCGCGTAGTTGCGGATCACATGCAGATCGTTGGCGCTCGGGCTGGTGGTGATTGCCTGTGCGGTGCCAGCAAATCCGGCAGCTGCGATGAGAGCGAGTGCGATAGTGCGTTTCATGGTTTTTCCTTTTGAGTTTTCCGGGGCATTCCCGGTTTGGTTTATGTGATGTCGGTTTTGCTTCCGACAAAGAGGTAGTTATGGTGCGCCGGGCAGAAGTTGAAATCACGAAACGTTATCAGCATGTTCACGGATTTGTTTGCTTGAAATTTCGCGCGCTACCACGATAATTGTGCGCCAATGAACAGTTTTGGTGCGGTTCAACCGGGCTTGGTGTCTGGCGTTCTCGTGGGCGTTTCTGTCGGCGGGAAATCACTTCGGATGCGGCCTTTGACATGACCCTTTCACAGTTTTGTGTTCGGCAAGAAAGGTGGAATGTGTCAGGAAACACGCGGCGTCGTGATCGAATTTCCGGGGGGTTGCGCGAACCAGATCGCGACTCGCGGCCGTGTACTGGCTACTGCGTGCGGTGACTTCGAAGCGGCGCGCTACTTCGGAGGCATTTTCCTGTCGAGGGGCGCGCAATTTCATTGCCTGCCGGGAGGCATGGGGTAAGTCTTGACGCATGACAAACCTGGTTCCCGCGCCCGAAACGCTGATCGCCTATTCCCATGTTCTGGAGGGTCCGGACGCAGGTCGCCCGCTCGAAACGGGGGAAGTGGCGACCCTGTTGCGCGAAGACACGCTGGCCTGGGTGCATCTGAGCGCCCACCACCCCGAAGCGCCGCAATGGATCATCGAAAACCTCAGTTACCTCGACCCGACCATCGTTGACGCCTTGGTGGCCGAGGAGACGCGCCCTCGCGTGACGCGGGTCGGTGACGGGCTGATCGTCATTCTGCGTGGCATCAATACCAACGACGGTGAAGACCCGGAGGATATGGTGTCCGTGCGGCTTTGGATCGATCCGCATCGCATCATCAGCCTGTCGCGTCGCAAGGTGCGCGCGATCAAGGACATCGCGGAGGATCTGACCATGGGGCAGGGGCCGGTCGATGCGGCGGCCTTCCTTGTTCGACTGACAGAACGGCTGAACTATCGGATCGAAGATTTCTGGAATGGATTGGAGGAGATCGCCGACACGCTGGAAGAGCAGGTGCTTAGCGATCAGCCCCCGGACGATCTGCGGGCGCGGCTGGTGGATCTGCGGCGGCAGGCGATCATCCTGCGCCGCTATATGCAGCCACAACGCGACGCCATGCGCATGTTGCAGGCGGCGCATCCCGGATGGCTTGAAGATGAGGACCTGCGGGCCCTTGCCGAAGAGCTGGACGCGCTGGAGCGGGTGGTCGAGGATGCGGATGCGATGCGGGATCGTATGGCACTCGTCCGGGACGAACTCACGGGACAGCTTTCGGACCGGCTGAACAGGAACATGTACCTGTTGTCGATCCTTTCGGCGTTGTTCTTGCCGCTGGGGTTCCTGACCGGCCTTTTCGGGATCAACGTGGCGGGTCTGCCCGGGTCCGGCACACCGGGGGCGTTCTGGGTGTTCAGCGGTGGTTTGCTGGCAGTCTTGTTCGTGCAGTTGCTTGTCCTGCGCAAGCTGCGCTGGATCTGAACCGGCGCGCTGCGTGATGCGGGGAATTTCGCGTGGATCAGCTATTGACGCCCGTTTCGGAAAAACCTAAACGGACGCTCACCACAGGGGTATAGCTCAGCTGGTAGAGCGACGGTCTCCAAAACCGTAGGTCGCGGGTTCGAACCCTGCTGCCCCTGCCATTGATTTTCTTGAGAGAATCGACGCTATGGGACCGACTACGTTGGAGCGGTTGGGCGTTCAGTTGGGAGTTTTCGTTCCCGCTTCGTGCGCCTCCCTCTTGCTCAGTGCCGATTCTGCCAGCCGCGAATCCCGGCTCAGATAGTGGGCGTCGAGGATAGCAGCCACGTCCCGAAGGCTATGCCCAGTGAAGGTTGCAATCTCGGCTTCGCTGCACCCTGCAAGCGCAAGGCGTGTCACAGCCGTTCCCCGAAGGTCGTGGAAGGTGAGGCCCGTGACCTTGGCCTTTGCGAGCGTCTTGCGCCACGTCGCACTGAAGCCGTGGCCGGTCCAAGCGGTGCCCTTGGTGGTGGTGAGGATCGTAACGGCCTGCTTGTCCTTGGAGGCAGCGTCGAGCGCCGCCTTCAGGCTGCCGCTCACCGGGATGACCACGCGACGGCCAGTTTTGCCCTGTTTCAGCCGGATATGCGAACCATCATATGCGTTCCACGTCAGCCGCAGAAGATCGCCCTGCCGCTGGCCCGTCCAGACAGCGAGAAGATAGGCGAGGCGGATGCGAGGCGGTGCCACCTTCAGAAGAGCGGTTTCGTCGGCTTCGGTCCAGATCGCGTCGGACCTTGATGCACGGTAGAGCTTGCCCGGGCGTTCGCAGGGGTTTGCGAGGGTCAGGCCCCGGTCGAACGCCCAAGCCATGATTGCCGCGAAGGTGGCGAAAACGTAGTCGGCCTGTCTGCGGGACGCTACGGCCATCCGGTCGCGCCATTGCAGGAACTCCGCCCGGGTGCGGCGGTCGGTCAAGGCGGAAAGGGGGAAGTCGCCGAACTCGGCTTCAATCTTGCGGATGTGCTTTGCGTAGTCTTTACGGGTGCGCGGGGCCAGATCAGTAAATTTCGGCGACTCCTGATAAGCGTTCAAGATCGCCTGAATCGTCCCGGTGGGTTGCTTGGCCTTCTGGGCCACGGCCTCGTTAAATGCGGCGACGAACTCGGGGTCGCCCAGCTTGCCCGGAAGGCGGGGGCCGCCCTTCCATGCGTAATAGTAGGTAACGCGGGTGCCGTCAGCGAGGCGCTTGCTTACCCTGTTGATTCCCTTCATTCGCACTCGCATCGCGTGTTGCCTTCCATTCATCGAACGGGGTTGCAGCAGGACGCGACTCGCCCTGCGAGGTCCCGACCATAACCCGGATTGTGCCGTCCGGTGCCACTTCGATCCCTTCAATGGGCAGCCCGGAGGAACGGACGGCCTTCACCGCCCGCTCCACGTCAGCCTGCCGGAAGGTCGAAGGACGCCGGGTCATCGTCTCAGCCGTTGAGCCGCACGTTGACGGTGCCGCTGGGGTTGGCGGCGGCGGTCACGGCCAGCCCGATTTCCGGGTTGGTGCCGGTGTCGTCGTCGGTCGTGACCAGCCCGGCGGAGTCGTCCCAGTAGACCGGAGCGCCCACGGTGAAGGCGTCGGTGCTCACCTTGGGCATGGTGAAGACGCCCACCGTCACAAGGTCGAGGTCTTCGCCAATGGCGGCGTCCCCGGCGGCGATGCCGAAGAGGCTGCCCACAAGGACGCCTTCGCCGGAACTGGCGGCGGCGGTCGCGGTCACGGTGATGTTCTCACCCTTCTGCACATAGTTCTTCATCTCAGAGTCCTTTCGAGGTTCGGAAGAGGATGGTGTGGGCGGGCCGGGAAGTCAGAGCGGCGATTTCCGAGTCGAGCGCCGCCAGCGCCCGGGCCATCTCGGAGTCGGACTTGTAGACGACGGTTTCGCCGTTCTGGTCGCGGAACTCCCGTGCCCCGGTCATGCGGGCGGCATGGAGGTCCGCCCGCATCTTGGTGAGCTCAGCCACGGTCGCCATCTCAGGCGTCACCCGGGTTGAGGTAGGCCCCGCGCCAGTCCACGGCACCGCAGCCGAAGTCCAGCACCACGCGGAACTCCATGCCCAGCACGTCCCAGCCTTCGCGGGACGCCATCTGCGGCCCCTGAGCGGAGCTCAGATAGCTGTATTCGAGCACGGGCAAGACAGCCGGGTCCGCGAAGAGATACCAGCTTTCATCGGTGATGCGCGGCTCCACCAGCAGCGTCAGCCGCCCGCTGAAGGGGTTGGCGTCCTGATAGGTCGCGGCGTAGATGCTGGCGAGAAGCTGTTCCGCTTGGGTTTCGAGCTCCGGCCCGACCAGCAGGAAGCGCGGCGTGGCGTTGATCGGGGTCACACCGTCCAGCGCCTTCATCTGGCGCATCGCCCGGCGGGCCAAGTCCAGAGCGTTGATGTCCGCCACGCTGCCCAGCGACGTGCCGGGGCTGGCAAGGTTGCCGTGGTCGGCATGGAAGAGCGCCACGCCGTCTTCGCCCATTGTCGGGTTGCTCAGCAGCAGGTTCAGCAGGAGGTTGGCTTCCGTCTCCGCCGCCATCCGGCCCGCCGTCGCGCCCCAGTCCCGGAACGCGCCCAGATCGTCGTTGATGAGCGCCTTGCGGCTGATTGCGAACTGGGTGGCGTAGGTGTCGAGCGCGTAGGTTTCGGACGCCTCTGCCCGGCTGGTGTGGGTGATCTCACCCGACTCGCTCACCTTGCCCAGAGCGCCAATGTCGCTGAGCTTCAGGCGAGTCCCGGGCCGGAAGTCGGCCAAGGTCGATTGCCGCGCCAGCGTCGTCTTCACCGGGCTCTGCGCCGCCTGATAGGCCGCCACCAGCGTCCGGTTGCCGGTGCTGGTGAGAAGCTGGGGGAAGTCGGACGTGGTGTGCATGGCGGCCCGGAAGAGCTGGTCCGCGTCCATCGCCCGGGTGCTGGTGCCGGTGGCCTCCACACAAGCCCGCGCCATGTCGCGCAAGGACTCGGTCATGTAGGGCCGCGCCTCTTCGGTCGGAGCCTCACCCGACACGCGGGAATAGAGCGCATCGGAGCGACGTTGCAGGACCGTGGCGGGGTTGTCTGCCTCGCGGGCCGCCGTGCGGATGCGCGGCGTGGTGCGACCACGGTCCTGCATTGCCACATAGGCTTCCGCCCGGGCTTCGGTGATGGACAGCTCACGGTCCACCATGTCGTCTGCCTGTTCGCTGGTCAGGCCAGCGGAACGGGCAATCTGACGGATTGCGGCGCGGGTCTGCGTCCGCTCATCTTCGCGGGTTTCGGTGGCGTTTTCATCCACCGTGATTTCGTCGTTTTCCACTTGGTTACTCCTTATTGTGGCACCCTTGTCAGCGGGCACGGGGACGAAAGAGATTTCCGAAATTTCGGGGGTGATGGTGCGCACCGGCTGCCCGGTTGCGGGGTCGGTGGAGCGAGTGGCCTTGCCTTGGCGATAGCCAATACTGGCGCTGGTCACGATTCCGGCTTCGATCTCGCCCAAGAGCCAATCGGCCCGCTCGGAGATTTGCACGTCAGCCCAGAGGCCCGCGTCATCCGCGCCAGCCGCCACCACGCGGCCCAGAAGGTTGTCCAGCCCGTCTTGCCGGTGGGTGTTGAGCACGGGCAGCCCCACGATGGTCTGCGGGTCGGGCAGCGTCAGCCGCTCGATATAGCCGCGCCGCTGGACGGCGGCCCCGGTCGAGACGGTCACACGGACGGTGCGGTTTTCGCGGTTGAGCGAAGACGGACGGAAGGCCGCCCGCCGCGTCATCAGATCAAACGGCATTGTCGGCCTCCTTGGGCTTGGGGGTGTGCGGGTCGGCGGCAATCTCCGAGTCCAGGTCTTCGAGTGCCCAGCCCCGTTCGGCCACGGCTTTGCGGCGGCTGGTCAGCCCGGCTTCCAGCTCCGCCACGGTCGCTTGCACGTCCTTGAGCGGATCAACTTGCATCGGCTTCGGAGGCAGCCATTCCGCCGCCAGATAGGCCCGGGGGCTCGACTCGAAGTCAGGGGCCGCCAGCTCGCCAGAGAGGACGCCAAAGGTGACGACGCGCCGCCAGATCGGGCGGAGAAGCTGGGGCACAAGCGTTCCGTATTGGATTTGCTCCACCCGCTGCCGGAAGGGCAGAAGCCCAGCCCGGAGGCTGGAATAGTTGGCCCCGGTCAGATCGCCCGAAAGAAGGTGCTCCGGCAGCCCCAGCCCGGCGGCAAGCTGTTGCAGGTTGAGGCGGAGGAAAGCGCCAATTTCCTGCGTCTGCCCGGGCGTGTTGAATTTCACATCATAGCCGGTGGGCAGCCGCTTCATGGTGCCGGGCTCAAGGCCGGTCTCCATGATGCCGCCCGACTCCGTGCCGTCATAGGGCTCGCCCGCCGTGCCGTTCATGTCCACAAGGAAGGCGGAGTGCATCGCCGCGACCTTCACGCCCACCAAGAGCGCGTCACAGAGCTGGTCAAATTCGGAGGCGGGCAGGATGACCGGGGCCAGCCACGACACGCCCCGGACCTGTCCCGCCGCCAGCGGCTTCATGATGTGGAGAATGTCATCTGCCGGGACGCGCACGGGCGGGGCGTAGTTGGCGAACTGGTCATGGGGGCGGGTGGGGAGGACGTGATAGGCCACCCGGTTGCCGTCCGCGTCGAACTCCACGCCCTGGACGATGCAGGCCCCGTCCGCCAGCTCGCGGGTGAGCGACTCGTCTACCAGCTCGGGCGGGATCAACCGGAGCTTAGGCCCGGCTTCCGTGGTGATGATCTGGACGAAGGCTTCGCCGCAGATGACCAGCCCCCGCGCAATGTCGGCTTGCAGGCCCCAGAAGTCGGTTCGGCCATCGGCGTCGGCTTCGTCGGCCCAGAGGTTGAAATGGGCGGTCAGCTCCGCCCGGGTGTCCGCGTCGGGGTGCTTCGGGGTGGGCACAATGCCCGGCCCCACCAGAGCCCCGGCCCAGTTCGCCACGCCCTGCCCAACCCATGCGTTGTTCATGGCGAGATAGCTGGCCTTGCTCCGAAGGGACGCGCCAGCCGCCGCCACCTCGGGGTTGATGCGCCCCATCGTGACCATGCCGTAAGAGCGCGGCCCGCGCCCGGCCCCGTCGAAACGGCGGACATGGGTAGGCTTCGCAGCGCGGCGGAAGAGCTTGGGAAAGAAGGGCCACGCCATCGGATTACGCCCCCAGCTCCGCCAGAAGCTCGGAAATGAGCCGGGATGCGGGCAGGACGAAACGGGCATCTTCGGGCAACATGCCGCCAAAGGCGGCCAGAATCTCTTCGGCTGCCGCATCGGGCTCTTCGTCGGGCTTCCAGTCGGCGCGGAGCTTGCACGTGCCATCGCTCAGCATTGCGATGACGACAGAGAACGATTCACCGGCCCGGGCACGCTGCATGGCCTCTTCGATGGGGGGCAGAAGGCGGGAGCGGCCCTCAAGTTTCTCGCGGCGGCCCGTGCCAATCGGGTCCGCCACCTGAAGAAACTGCGCCAGCTTTTCGAGCTGCCAGCGGTCCAGACCGAAAACAGACGCCTTGTGCAGCAGGCGAAGGGTACAGATCGCTTCAAGCGTATAGGCGTCGGCCCTGCCTTCCCGGCCAGCCGCAGGCAGGTAGACCCGCTGACTCAGGTTGCGCAAAGACTTGTCGAGCGATGCCACCACGTCGGGCGGCGTCTTGTCGAGCGTGGCGAAGGCGTTGGTCGCGTCACGGATCACATACATCAGGAGACTCCTTCGGGCTTTTCGACTCAATAACTCAATTTGAGTTGTAAGGGAAGTGGGAATCGTCTAGAAGGGTATTCGACGTTTGGCGAGAAGCGTCATTTTCTCTTGTTCCGAAAATCGGGCGGGGCGGCGGCACCACGTCGCCCCGTCTGCGCATCAAAAGCACATTTTATCTGTCTGTCCTGAGCCCAGAAAATGTATGAGGGACTGCGCAGCGCGGTTGTTTAACTCCCCCCTGCTTTGCGGTAGGCTTGTTTGCGCTAAAGATGACAGGCAGACCAAATTGAATAAATTTGAACGCAGGGTGAAGGTGTGGGTCGAAGAAGACCCGAGCTCGCTACAGAAATTGAAAAACAGTGTTCTGTTTTGGTATTACAACAAAATTCCTAGAGGACTGCGGTTTTTTGGCATCACACACTTCCTTGCCAAGTTTGGGCTGATAGCGTCTGCTCCTTCGCTAGCCTTCTTCGTTTATGAGAGGATCACCGGTCTACAGGCCGCCACCGCAACCGGCGTGCTGTTCTTTTTGTTTGTAGCCAGTAGTGTGCTGGACAACTGGTCAAAAGGGAAGAACAACGCTGCTGAACAAGCTTCGGTTGAAGCGTGGGTGAGGATCGGAGACCTGATTACGTCCGTAAAGTCCTCTGCTACCCCTGCAGCGAACAAAGACGACACTCTGACAGCGGCTCTGGGCGTCATCGAAGCCTACGCTAGGCAAATTACAAAGTCGCCAAAGCGCTCAATCTCTGTTAGCTTGGCGTTGTATGACGGGAAGAGCACCACCAGTATGAAGATCCGTCACCGAAATCCGGGTAACGAGCGACCGACAGGGCGCAAGCTTAAGAACTTGGAAAGGGTGATGGGACACATTGCTTGCCAAGCAGGCCCCGAACCTCGGGTCGTTCCAGACTTGAGGTCGTTTGGAAAGGAGGCATTTTTCAGCCCTACACAGTCCACATGCACCTATCGTTCGATTGTCATCTTGCCAATCACGGCGCTTGGGAACGGCAAGATCAAAGGTTTTGTCTCGATAGACTGTGATCGGCCACACGCGTTCCATGGGAACATTGCTGACCAACTGGTGGTTACAACGGAACCTCTAATTAACCATATAGAAGAGCAGTTCTAGGGAGAGAAAGATGCCGGGTCTTCAAAAAAAATCTGCGTCAAGCGGAAAGTTCGTAGAAAAATCTCCTCGATCAAGTCGATCAATGCATTTGTATCAAATCAAAAAAGAGGCGCGGAAAATTCGCGAGGAACACGCCGAAGGCAAGATTACTGCTGAAGAGGCTGCCCGGAGACTGAGAGAGCTTCATTCGTCTTCACACGGCCATTTTTTCCAGTCATCGTGGGCGCGAGCTTCTGCATAATCTAATCGGACAGCCATTTAGAGCGAACGACTTGCGGTGCGTGCTTTGATAATGTCGCAGTCTTCACTTCCTCTTCGCGGCGTTCAACCTTGGCGTTGACCAACGCGCGGACGGCTACGGCGTAGACGACGCAATCCAAGCTCTCCGCCCGTCGCCCAGGAATCCGCTCCCATTGCCGCACAGGTGCGCCCCTTACATAGTGCATGACCAGCCGTTCGGACGCCAGCTCTTCGTAAAACCGCCCCTCCAAGCTATCCGAGAACCGGACGGACTTGCCCCGGCTCAGGCGGTTGGTGAGCTGGCCCTTGACCGAGTCCACGCCCACGATGAAGAGGCGGCTTCCCTTGGTGTCGCTGGCCCGGATCACGGGACGGTTCCCGGCGGCCCCCTTGATCGCGTAGACGCGGCGGGCAGAGCGCGGGCGGCAATAGTTGATAACCCGGTCCATCGTCTCCCCGTCGCCCGCGTCCACCGCCGCCGCGTCCACCCGGAGGATGCCGCCCTTGGGGTGCTTCCAGATGGTGCGCAAGGCGTCGTCCAGCTCCGCCCAAACGTCATCGGCCATCGGGTTGCCCCAGATCACGAATTGGCTCAGCACGAAAATGTCGTCCCGGCCCCAGCCCAGAAAGACCACTTCCAGCCGGTCACGCTGCACGTCCACGCCAGCGGTCACGAAGAGCACGTCCGCCGGGATCGCGTCGGGCAGTCCGAAGGGTTCCGCCCGGGCGGCCAAGGCCGCTTCGTCAAGCTCTTCCGCCGCCTCGCGCCAGCCTTGGGCCAAGATGGTGTTGACGAAGACTTGGAGCGTGTCCGGGCTCTTCTTAGCCTCCACGAACTCCGCCGCCAGCTTGCCCCAAGAGGCGTTCGCCAGCGTCGAGACAAGGGCATTGAGCCGGAAGCCCGCGTGGCCCTCCACATGCGGCGCTGTGGCCCGCCAGCGGCCCTTCTGGACCATTTCCGCCTTGTGCCGCTCTTCCACTACGCTGCCACACTCCGGGCAGACGTAGGCGGCCTTCTGGGGTTCGCCTTCGGGCCAGACAATATCGGCCCATTGGATTTCGTGATGATGCCCGCAATCGGGGCACGGCACCTCATAGACGCGCCGGTCAGAACGGGCATAGGCCCGGAGCACGTTGGACGTGGCCTCATGGGTCGGGGTGCTGCCCAAGATGATCTTGCGATTGGCGAAGCTCAGCGTCCGCCGCTCCGCCAGAGTGATCGGGCTGCCCTCTACGCCCGCTTCCATCGCGTCGGCTTCGTCTATCAGCAGGACGCGGACATTGTGGCGGCGGAGGTTGCGGGGGCTCTTGGCGGCGATGATCTTGAGGCTTCCGCCCGGGAAGCGTCGGCTCAGCAGGGTTGACCGGCCCGACTCGTCGGCGTCGGCAGAGATGAGCCCGCGCAAGGCTGGGGTGGCCTCAAAGATCGGCTCAAGGTCGGAGACGGTGTAGTCCCGGCAATCGGCCTCAGTTGGCAGAAGCGCCAAGATCGGGGCGGGCTCATTGGCGACGTAGGACGCCAGCGCCCCGGTGAGCAAGGTCGTGAAGCCCACACGGACGGGCTTGACCAGCGTCACCCGCTCAAGGGTCGGGTCGGAAATGGCGTCGGCAATCTCGCGCTGATAGGGCCAGAGCGACACGCGGCCCGGCAGAGCGGAAACGCCCTCGGGGAGCCGCATGTGGGTTTCGATCCATTCCGACAGGCTGAGGCGCGGCGGCGGGGTGAGCGCCCGGAGCGCGTTGCGGCGGGTGATGGTGAGCGCGTCAGTCATGGGCGGATTCCTCCAAGGCGTCCCGGACTTCCCGGTCTATCGCGGCAATGTCGTGCGGGGTGAGGTGCCCGGAGGTCTGCGCCACCCGGGACGGCACCGCCAGCATGGCGGCCCGGACTCCCCGGAGGACGGCGGCCCATTCCCGTTCCACCTCTGCGGCGGGGATCAGCTCCCCCCGGAGCTTGGCGTTGGCGGTCTCCACCTTTTCAGCGTTGGCCTTCGCCAGCCGGAGCTTTTCCGCCGCCAGTTCCGCGTCCACCTGTTTCCCCCGTGCCAGCGCCCGGGCGTGGTCGCAATAAGCCACCACGGCGGCCCGGAGGGGATAGCGGGTGCCGTCCACCCGGGGGAGGATGCCGTCCCGCCCCAGCGCGTGAATCCGGTTGGGGGCAATCCCCAGCCAATCACCCAGCTCGGCGGCACTCACCACGGGGGAGTCCTCCACTTCATCTGGGGCCGCCATCATCGCGTCCACGTCCTCCAGCGTATAGCCCATCAATTACCCTCGCCGCATCAAGTCAGCGTCCTCTGTGAAGTTTCTTCCGCAAGTCGAACATCAGGTGCCACTTGGACTCACCGGGGAACTGGACCTGCCAATATTTCCAGCCGTTCAGACTCGTCTTGCTGCCATCTTTGGTCACGGCGAGTTCCGACGCTGCGCTCGAAAGCGCGGTGAAGGCTTGTCCATTCACCACGAGCTTTCCGTCCAAAAAGAAGCCTTCGTAGAGCTGCGCGCCACGTAGGTATTCCATCTTCGCACGCGACCCATGCGGAATGGTGACGCCATCCTCAACAAACGGTCGTCCCTCCCCAAGCTCCTGAGCAGCATTGTCGTTTTCCGGAGCAGCTTCGGGCAGTTTGAGGAGTCGCCGCAGCGCCACGTAAGGCGGTTCATCGAAGCTGCGCCGCTCCATCTCAATCATTTTGTGGATGTCGAAGTCGATTTCGATCTGGGTCAGTTTCATCGGGTGGTCCTCCATACCGTGCATGAAGGAGGTGGAGGAGCAGTAATAGTTTTTCAAGTAGTAATAGCAGTAATAAGAGTTTTTCCGTTTCTGCAATTTCGTCAACGGGTGAAAGCTCGGGGCTCCGCGCCCCCCGCACCCCGGCCCCCCGGGAAGGACCCAACAATCCCCCCACGCGGGGGCACACTCCCCCCAGCGCCCGGCCCAAGGGGGAGTGTGAACCGTATGAACCATAGACGGTTCACGCCTAAGCCACTGAAAGATATTGATAAAGGCTTTTCCGTGAACCGTGTGAACCGTAAAACGCCATTGTAACCCCCCAGAGCCTTGCCCCCCGCTGCCCAAGGGGGAGCTATTCCGCTCTAAGACTCTTTTTGCTCTGATACGGCTCACACGGTTCGCGGAACGGATTTCCTATTGGGAATCAGTAGCTTCCGTGTGAACCCTACGGTTCACGGCACGGTTTACACGGTTCACACTCTCCCTCTGGGCAATGAACACGACAGCCACGGTCATTCCCCCCTGCGCCATACCATGCCCCTCCGGGTGCGTATTTTCACCCACCCCAGATCGCGCATGATCGCGGCGGCCCGCTTCTGGTGGCCTTGGTGCTGCTGTGCGCTGGTGAGCCCCAGAGCTTCCCCCAGCACCTCGGAGATGGTGACTTCCGTCCTGACGGTGCCCTCTTCGTTCAGATCGTGCGGGGGGCAGTCCAGCCACGCGGCCAAGTCCTCTGCCCAGCTATCGGACTCCCGTGCCGCCTCCTGCACCGGCTTCGCATGTTCCGCCTCAAAGTCACGGTCCAGCCACCACGGCTCCCTGTCGCTGTAGGCCGCGAAGGCTTCGGCAAAGAGCTGGCCCCGCTCAGCGGCAAGCGCGTCAATGTCGATGACCCTGCCCACGGTGACGGGCCAGAAGCGCCGCCCGCCACTGGCGTCCCGGAGGAACTGTTCCTCATTCGTCGTGCCGACGAAAACGCACTGGCGGGGGAACGTTTCGTCATAGCGGGCATAGGGCAGCCGCACCCGGTCAACGGCACCGGAGAGAAACGCTTTCAGGTCTTCCGTTTCGCTCTTCCGGGACGGGGCCAGCTCCGCCAGCTCCACCAGCCATTTGCCTTGGAGGTGCCGGATTGCGTCGGTCCTGTCCCCCGTGATGCTGGGCAACGTGTCGCTGAAATACTTCGCCCCTGCGAGAACACGGCAAGCCGTGCTCTTGTTCTGCCCCTGCGGCCCGGACAGGACAAGCGTGTGGTCATGCTTGCACCCGGGCTGCATCACCCGGGCCACCATTGCGATGAGGAACTTGCGCCCCACGGCTCTGGAATAGGGCGTGTCTTCGGCACCGGCATGGCGCACCAGCCACGAGTCCAGCCGGGGCTTGCCGTCCCAGCGGAGCGCCCGGAGGTCGTCCCGGATCGGGTGAAAGGCCAGCTTCCGGGCCACGGTCTGAGCCGCGTCGGCCACCAAGTCCTTGCCCACGGTTTGCAGGCCCAGCCGCTCAAGGGCTATGCGGGCAAGAGCCACGGCGGCGTCCGTCAGCGGCCCGTCGCGCCATTCGTCCCGGCCCGTCATCATGTTGTGAGCCAGCCCGGGCAGGACGGAGTCGAGGTTCCGGCCCAGATAGAGCGTGGTGTTGTGCAGGTTGATGACGGGGCTGTTGCCCCGCATGATCGGGGTGCCCCAGTCTGCCTTCGCGGGAACCACCTCCTTGCCCTCCAACATCGCGTCGATTGCTTCCAGCGTCCACTTGCGCGGCTCCGGGGGCGTGTCGTCATCGGTCAGCAGGTCCAGCAACGCGCCGCGTTCCCGGGCCACCTTGGCAAAGGCGCGTTCAACGGCCCGGTCATGCTGCCGGTCATTGACGCGGCTCCAACATTCCCCGGCGGCCCCGTCATGCTCTGCAATCGCTTCCCGGGCTTCTTCTTCGCTATCGCCCAGACGGGCGAGGTTTTCGAGGAAGCGCCATGCTTCGCCGCTGCCCGACACGTCCTTGCCATTCTTGCCGGTGGCGCTGGCCTTGGCCTGCAAGGACGGCCCGTGCTCGCCCAAGAGCCAACGGAGCGCGTCCAGATCAACGGGCCGGAGCTCTTCGCCGTCGCTCACCATGTTGCAGGTGACGGTCAGGAACTTGCGTTCGGTGAAGAGCGCGATTTCCTTGTGATTGCCCGGCAAGGCGAAGGCGCGTCCCGCCCCCGGGCTGCCATCGGCGGCGGGCAGTATCAGGCCCTCTTCCCGGAGCGCTTCAACGTCCGCGTCCCGGCAGAGGAAGAGCACATGAACGCCGGTCTGCCCGGGCGACACGTCGGCATAGCTCTGGAAGCGGTCGAGGACGGGCGCGGCCCAAGAGGTGAGTTCACCCGTCTCCGGGTTCCGGCAACTGTCCATGTCTATACCACAGACGCGCCAGCCCGGCAGGTCCGGGACGCCCGCCAGCATGATGCCCAGCCCCTTGGGCCGGTCGGTCTTGAAGGCGTCGGAGCGGCGCTGTGCGGCGGCTCTGGTGCCCCAAGTCTTCGGCTTGGTCGTGCTGGCCATATAGCCCGTCTTCGGGCTCTTGGGAGGCTTGCTCCACCTGTCCTTCTGCCGCACCTCTTCCCAAGCCGCCCAGACAGGCACGGAGCCCAGATCGGACAGCGGGAAGGCTTGTTCTGTTACTGCATTTGTGGTATCTGAATACCGCATTGTGAGTTTCCTGTTCTCGTGGTGGGATTGCATAGAAGCCCCTTGCCGTTGGTCCCGGCAGGGGGCTTTTCTTTTCCCAGATCAGAGATTTACGGTTGGCGGTTTCCGCGTAACCCATTGATGCAAAAGGGGGCGAAAACGGTCTGATTGGGAGAAAAAGTGTTTCTTTTCAACCAAACGGCGCGGACTCCAAAACCGTAGGTCGCGGGTTCGAACCCTGCTGCCCCTGCCATTTCCCAAAACCTTTGCCGATGATTACTTGCCGCGCTTCATGGCTGCGACGGTCATTCGATGTTATTTGAGCGATCAGGCGCAAAAAAAAGGGGCCGCCGAAGCGACCCCTCTCTGTGCGATTCAATCACCGTCTATCAGCTGTCGAGAGCAGCGCCGATCACGGTCCTGATCTGGTTGTCGTCACCACCGGTAAGGGCGGCGCGGATTTCATTGCTTTCTTCCGCAGAGATCTTGGAGAAGTCGGCATTCGGCACGACATTCAGGATCTGCTGCTGCTCGGCTTCGGAGAACATCACCGGGTCAAGTGCCTTGTCTTGGCTTGACAGGTTCATGAAGACGCTCTCGATCTGGTCTTCGTTGCCACCGGCGATGGCAAGGCGCAGGTCCACGATTTCAGCGTCGGTGAGAAGAGCGAAGTTGGCATCCGGTACGACGTTGACGATCTTGTTCTTCTCGACCGGCGTCAGCGGCTCGGCGTTGATCGCATTGCGTGCGGTCAGCACGGCTTGGATCTTCTCGGCTTTCTCGGTGTCAGAGCTTTCGGTGTTGGCGATAAGGAGCATCTCGTCGATCTGCTCATCGCTCACCGTCTGCAGGTCGACGGTCGGGACGTATTTCTGCAGCATCGAGATCTCGCCTTCGGTTGCGGCAAATGCGCCGGTTGCGAGAGTGGCTGCGAGAGCGGTCGTTGCGATAAGGCGTTTCATAGTTGTGTACTCCTATTTGTTTTCTGCGGGCTGGTCAGTGCCGCCCCGCGATCTGAGAGACAAACCGCCCTTGTGCCGAATTCGTTCCGCAGAAAGTTATCAACCCGTTGTGAGAGTGCGTGAGAAGCGCCTGCGCCGGAAAAGCACAGCCGGCTTCGGGGCGGGCGGCAACAGGGTTGTAATTCGCCCGCTCCGCGCGTAGATACGCCCGCAATCGCGACATTGAGCAAAGGCAGCCCGCAGCTATGGCCCGCACCAACAATCCGCTTCAGTTCATCCAGCAGGTCCGCGCCGAAGTGGCCAAGGTCGTGTGGCCGACGCGTCGTGAGGTCGTTTTGACGACAATCATGGTCTTCATCATGGCAACGTTGACGGCGATTTTCTTTGCTTTGGTGGACATCCTGATCCGCTCCGGGCTTCAGGGTATCCTGACGCTCTTTGGCTGATGATCCCCGCCCCGGCCTCTTGAACTCGGGCAGGCTTGGCGGTAGGCACACAATCAGAGTTTGAGGGGCGTGCACTGATTCGAGTTGCACGCCGCTTTTTTATGTCCCCGACGATTTGGGCGGGGTTTGACGGAAAGGCCGGTCTCGATCGGTCATGCAGCGAGGGTAGGCCAGATGGCAAAGCGGTGGTATTCGGTCAGTGTCCTGTCGAACTTCGAGAAGAAGATCGCGGAGCAGATCCGGACTGCGGTCGAAGAACAGGAGCTTCAGGATCAGATCGACGAAGTTCTGGTTCCGACCGAAGAGGTGATCGAAGTGCGCCGCGGCAAGAAGGTCACGACCGAGCGCCGTTTCATGCCCGGATATGTTCTTGTTCACATGGAAATGTCGGATCGCGGCTATCACCTCGTGAACTCGATCAACCGCGTGACCGGCTTCCTCGGGCCGCAAGGACGTCCGATGCCGATGCGCGATGCAGAAGTCGAGACGATCCTGGGCCGCGTTCAGGAAAATGAAGACGCGCCGCGTATCGAGATCCGTTTCGAGATCGGCGAGCGCGTCAAGGTCAACGACGGTCCGTTCGAGGGCTTTGACGGCATGGTTGAAGGCGTTGACGACGACAACCAGCGCCTGTCCGTGTCCGTGTCGATCTTTGGCCGCGAAACCCCGGTGGAACTGGACTACACGCAGGTCACCAAGCAGTAAGTGTGGCGCGGGTCGAGAGGCAGCGTTTTGGCACTTCGGTTCGGCGGATTTCGGTTTTGACATCATTTATCGAGAGGGGCGTGCAGCAATGCGCGCCCCTTTTTTCGTCGCGGCGCGGATAATGATCCCGTGCCCAATGGCCCGGATGGTAAGGCGTCGCCGTGACCGGTGATTTGCGGGGCGCGTCTCGAAGCGCGGAGAGTTGAGTTTGTCCATGAACACAGAAGCCTTGATCGTCCGGGATATTTCGCTTTGCAACGGCGAAGAGATGCGGAGGGATCTCTCGTGCATCGCTCTGGCGCGCGCGTATTTCGACGTCAGTGTCGACGAGGCCGCCATTGCGCGGCTGGAACCGCTGGGCTTGGGCTGGACTGCCCGGTACGCGCTTGGAGCCGAGTGCTTACCGACGGCTTGGGACAGTTGGCAGGCCTTGCTTCATTACAACGCGCATGGCCACTTTGACACCAGCGGCATTGTGTCCGTCTATCGGACTTTGGGCTATGAGAGCGTTGCGGATCTTTGGGAAGAGCGCGAGGCGTTTTTGCGCACGATCCGGTTCGAAAAGGTCGATCCGGAGGAGTACGACGATCCGGACGAGCTGATGCCCGACGGGGAGGGCGGGTATTACCTGCTGCACGATTGCAGCGCCTTCGAGCGGGGTTGCGCCGATCGGCAGTCTGCGTCGATTGCGGTTTTTCAAGAGGCGGGATTGCCTTCTCAGAACGTGGAGGCCGAGATTTCCGCGCTCTTCAATCTTGAGGGCGTCAGCGAAGAGGCGTTCGACGTGTATTGGACCGGGCGGATCACCGAGACCCCGGCATTTGCACGCTATGCCCCCGAGTGGCCGAAGGACGCCTGGATCGGACCGATGGAGCCTTATGGATGGCTGACTCGGCGGCATCAGGCGGCGCTGCGCGCGCATGGCTACGAGTATCGCTTTGCCTTTTGGGAGCGGGAGGACGGCTACGACCGCGGCTCGCTTTGGATCCAGACCGACAAAGGACCGCTACGCCTGTTCGACAGCACCGATGCGACCTCGATGCGCAGCAATTTCCCGGTGAAAGTGTCCAGCCTGGACGGCGCACCTCTGTTTGATCTGACGCGCGAAGATGTGCCGGACTGGCTGTTTGACGTGAGCCAGAATACTTGGGCGCGAAAACGGCACCTTGCGCGGTTCTGGCCCAAGTTCCTCCGCTAGCGATGGCCTGCGTGCCAAAACACCGACAAAACCCGTGGCTTTTGACCATGCGACGTTAACCGCCTTTCAAATCGGCGTTTTGGGCCGGACACTCTGATCCGCATTGAGATCGGCGAAATGGTCGAGGTCAACAACGGCCCGCTCGAAGGCTTCGAAGGCATGGTCGAGGGTGTGGACGAAGACACCCAGCGCCTGTCGGAGTCGGTCTCGATCTTTGGCCGCGAAACCCCGGTCGAGCTGAGTTACATGCAGGTCAGCAAGCAGTAAGCGCTACGGCCTTTCCGCAATGATGTGACAGGGTGCCTTCGGGACGCCCTTTTCTATTTCTCTCCTCGATTTCGCCCAATTGAAGCCAATCTGCACCACTATTTCTGCCCCCGAGCGGCAATCGCGGAGGGAACCATGCAGTTTTTCATAGGGTTAATTCTGCTGCACGCGATGTGGCGCTATTACAAAGATCGGAAGGTGCGGACCGCGCAAGGCACTGCGGCCCCGCGACGCCGCGTTTCGTGGCCGTCTTCGCAAGCGGCAAAGCCGGCCGGCCCCACGCGCGAAACAATCCGTCAAAAGCGCGCCCGCATCAAAGCATCGGCAGCAAAGCCGACGCGGGTGTATCCGGCAAATGCGGAGGGGCGGGCAGAAGAGGCTCGGGACAAGGCTGCGCAAACGGCGAGAGACGCGGCGGCAGCGGCGGGCCAGTCCAAGGCGCTTTCCCCACAGGACATGGTGCGGATTGCTTCCTTGGTTCAGCATCTGCGGCCCGGCATGCGGGTCGAAGACATCGACGCTTTAACAGAGTCGAGCGGTGGGCTTTTGACCCGGGAAAGCCTGTCCTCAAAAGGGCACTGGAGCGCGGGCCAACGGCCCTGTCGCGTTATTTGGCTAGAGAGTGGGGACAGGGTCGGCGAAATCAATGTGGTTTATTTTCCGGCGGCCTTCGCTGATCCGGAGAGTATTGGCGAATACGACTCGCCAGAGGCGCTTCTGGCTGCAATTCCCGGCGCTGCGCGGGCCTATCGCACGTTGTCCGATGAGTATGAACACCGGGTGATAATCGACCTGCCCTACACGGGTGGCGATTTCCTTGCCCGAGCGCATTACCTCAAAGGGAGCTTTCATCAGACCGAGTATCGGCTCAGGGAGTTCGCACAACGCCTCGATGAACGGATCCGAGAGAGGGACGAAGCGCGGCGGGCCGAAAAGGCGGCGGAGGCGGCAAAGCGCGACGCCTGGGCGATGCTTCCGGTGGACGAAAAGCTGGCGCAGGTCCGCGCCCCGCGTCTTGCCAAAGAGGCAGAGCTCGGCGTTGACGGCGCGCTGATTGATTGGGCCGGCGGCCATTCGTCCTGGGGCGAGAGTTCCAATCGTTGGGGATCATTCGTTAACTGGCTGATCACCAAGGCCACGCCGGATGATCGACACAATCTGGTTTGGGGGATGAACTGGGACCATGGGACCGAGGTGTTCATGTGGATCGTTCAGCAGCCGGATACCGACATTGCAACAGTGGCGAAAACAATCTGGCAGGCCAGCGCCAGCTACCATCTGCGGGAAATGTCCCGCGCTGACGGGACGTCTTATGCCGGACGCACCGGGCTCAACGATCTTGATCTGATCGACGAAGCGGTGACACGTATCCGCGCCGGTTTTTATGTTCCACGCGATGGCCATGACCCGATCGGTTTCGAGGGGCCTCCAATCGCGCTTGGCGTGTCAGACGACCCCTTGGTGCGCGCCGCCGAAGATCGTCTGTTCCCACCGATTCTCAGGAGGCCAATTCCGGGAAGACCAGAGTCGGAGCTTCGCAACGGATTGCCCAAGATCTATTGGGATGTGGTCAACTGACTGGCCGACCCGACCGGACACGTCTTGCCCTTGCTTGGGACTGGTTTGGGATTTGTGGTAGCATAGGGAGGTCTGGGGTTGATCGCTGTTCAAAGCTGCGTTATGCGCCAAGCTTCGGTTGTCCGCGATGAGTCGTAGGACTGCCTTATTCGTGGGAGGCGAGGGCATCGCGATGTCCGGACCACGACCACGCAACATAACCCGCCCCTAAGACGCGTCCGAGGGGTGTTGTAAAGGAGAAAGCCAATGGCCAAGAAGCTTGCTGGCAAGATGAAGCTGCAGATCCCTGCAGGCAAAGCCAACCCCTCCCCGCCGGTCGGTCCGGCGCTGGGTCAGCGCGGCATCAATATCATGGAATTCTGCAAGGCGTTCAACGCCAAGACGCAGGAAATGGAGCCCGGCGCGCCGTGCCCGACCGTGATCACCTACTATCAGGACAAGTCCTTCACCATGGACATCAAGACGCCGCCCGCGTCTTACTACCTGAAGAAGGCCGCCGGTCTGAAGCCCGTGGGCAAGCGTAACCGCCCCCGTGGTGCAGAAACGCCCGGCCGTGAGACCGTCGCATCCGTGACCGTCAAGCAGGTCCGCGAAATCGCCGAAGCCAAGATGAAAGACCTCTCGGCGAACGACGTGGAAGCGGCAATGAAGATCATCGTTGGCTCCGCCAACTCGATGGGCATCGAGGTGAAGTAATCATGGCAAAGCTTGGAAAACGTACCCGCGCCGCCCGTGAAGCCTTTGCTGGCAAGGAAGACATCACCATCGAGGATGCTGTCGCCCTGATCAAGGCAAACGCCAACACAAAGTTCGATGAGACCGTCGAAATCGCGATGAACCTCGGCGTTGACCCGCGCCACGCTGACCAGATGGTCCGCGGCGTTGTCGGCCTGCCGAACGGCACCGGCAAGACCGTGCGCGTGGCCGTGTTCGCCCGTGGTGCCAAGGCTGAAGAAGCCCAGGCCGCCGGCGCAGACATCGTTGGCGCAGAGGACCTGATGGAAACCGTCCAGGGCGGCACCATCGAGTTTGATCGCTGCATCGCAACCCCGGACATGATGCCCATCGTTGGTCGTCTGGGTAAGGTGCTCGGCCCGCGCAACCTGATGCCGAACCCGAAGGTTGGCACCGTGACCATGGACGTCAAGGAGGCCGTCGAGGCCGCCAAGGGCGGTCAGGTTCAGTTCAAGGCCGAAAAGGGCGGTGTCGTCCACGCCGGCGTTGGCAAAGCCTCCTTCGACGACGCCAAACTGGTCGAGAACATCCGCGCATTTGTGGGTGCCGTCTCTGCCGCCAAGCCGACCGGCGCCAAGGGCACCTACATGAAAAAGATCTCGCTCAGCTCCTCCATGGGCCCGGGCGTGACCGTTGACGTGACCAACGCCACCGGCAACTGATCTTTCTTCTTTCGAGAAGAGTAAAGGGCGGGCCTTATCGGTCCGCCCTTTTTTGTGCGGGGCTTGGTTCAGGACGGGCTTCTCTTGTGCCACCGCGTTACAGGTATCGAAGGGACCGTATCGTGAAACGAATCCTCGCGCTCATTTCCATGCTGGTCCTTGCGAATTGTGACGCGCCCCCCCCCGCGAAAAAACGTGAGCGCTGAGCCGGTCACGGCGGAGCGCTTTGCGGTCGCGGAAGCGGCGGCGGCAACTTGTGGCGCAATGGCGCCGAATTGGGCCGGGCTAGAGGTGCAGTTGAAAGCTGCGGGCTACGTGGAAACTGATGATGCGGCCTTGAAGGCTGCCGGGCGCAGGGAGGGCGCGGTCATCTTGGAAGACCCGACGTCAGGCGCGTTGGTGCTGATTGGATCCCGAGGCGGCGAGGGGACGTGCATCGTGGGGATGGAGGGTTTGACGCCACAGCAGAGTTACGGTTTGGCCTTGCCGTGGGTCAAATCGTTTGACCTGCAGACTATTGTCGAGCGCGGGCAGGGTTTGGCCAAGAATGCGGTTCAGGCCTGGGGGCGGCTGGAGCCGGATCGAGACGTCTATGTTGCCGCCTACAAGACTTGGGATGTGCTGGACGGGCCTGGCGCTGCGGCCCGGCTCCAGATGAGCATACGCTAAAGCATCCAGAGCGCATAATGGTGTCGGCGCGCGGTGAGGACGCCCGGCCGTAACAAATCACTTGGCATCTTCGCCCAACCTGCTAGAGAAGGGCCTCGCAAAGCGGTGCGATTCGTCGTGCTGCATTGCATTTCGTCCGAGACGGTGGGTTGGTGCATGCCAGTAATTCCTGCCTGAGACGGGAAGAGACATCTCTCCGTGTGCCATATGTGCGCCGGGCTCAAGTGATGCGACGCCCCTCGGATATCTTGGCTGGTTTCTGCCAGCTGAAATGAGCCGGAGGGTACGCCCTCCACAATTTGGAGTGAAACTGTGGATAGAGCCCAGAAAGAGAAATTGGTCGACGAACTCGGCCAGATCTTCGAAAGCTCTGGCGTCGTGGTGGTTAGCCGCTACGAAGGTCTCACGGTTGCCGAGATGCAGGATCTTCGGGGGCGTGCACGCGCTGCCGATGCTTCGGTCCGCGTCGCCAAGAACAGGCTCGCCAAGATCGCCCTTGAGGGTTCGCAGTGCGAAAGCATTGCTGCGCTCCTCGATGGCATGACCGTACTGACCTTTTCCGAAGACCCCGTGGCAGCCGCCAAGGTGGTCGAGGATTTCGCCAAGGATAACAAGAAGTTTGAGATCCTCGGCGGGAACATGGGCGGAACGGCTCTGGACCGGGCCGGTGTCGAAGCCGTGTCGAAAATGCCGTCGCGCGAGGAGCTTATTGCTTCCATCGTTGGCTGCATCGGCGCACCCGCATCGAACATCGCCGGCGCAATTGGCGCACCTGCATCGAACATCGCTTCCATCCTCTCCACGATCGAGGAAAAAGCGGCGTAAGGCAGCTGAAAGGATCTTCGCAGGGTTCAGGCCCACGCGTTGGAACACATCTTATATAACGGAAAGAGTCTCAAAATGGCTGATCTGAAAGCACTTGCTGAGCAAATCGTCAACCTGACGCTGCTTGAAGCACAAGAACTGAAAACCATCCTCAAGGACGAGTACGGCATCGAGCCCGCCGCTGGCGGCGCTGTCATGATGGCTGGCCCCGCAGGCGACGCCGGTGGCGAAGCTGCTGAGGAGCAGACTGAATTCGACGTGATCCTCAAGTCCGCTGGCGACAAGAAGATCAACGTGATCAAAGAAGTCCGTGGCATCACCGGCCTCGGCCTGAAAGAAGCCAAAGAGCTGGTCGAAGCTGGCGGTAAAGCCGTCAAAGAAGGCTGCTCCAAGGACGAAGCAGAAGAAATCAAGAAGAAGCTCGAAGAAGCAGGCGCCGAAGTCGAGCTCAAGTAATTCCGGCCTTCGGGCTGTTTTACACGGCAGGCGCTCCCATGTGGGGCGCCTGTTTCGTTTCCGGAACGGGGTGTATCGGCTTGCCCGGCGCGTTGGTGCGGATGTCTCCGATCCCCAAGCCACGCTTGACCTTCGACACGGATTTTGTCATTCTGGCGTAACGTCAAAACTCCGCAAATCCTCGGCAAGGGGACTTGCGTTCTTGACGTTCACAGAATATTCGGAAGTCTCCTGCGGGTTCGAGCGATTCGAAGCCGCACTTTGTCTGTTGCAGACTGTGAGGTGCGCCGAGACATCATTGAAACCACCCCGTTCCGCACCCATCGTTGGTGAAATCACCTGAAATAGACGGTTTTTGCGGACGGACCCGGGCAACGGCCCGTCCGAACAGAGTCTGTGCTTGGCAAGCGCCTCCGGGAGAGGGGCTTTCCAAGACAGAACCCCGGATCGAGAGGCAGGCGGTGGGACGCCCGTCGAGAATGGACCAAGGGATTTGTCGTCACTGACGAGATGCGCCGCTGTGGCCCGACAGCACGTGCGTCCAGGCAGAGAAAAGAAAAGGGTGGCCCCTACATGGCTCAGAGCTTCCTCGGACAGAAACGTCTTCGCCGGTACTACGGCAAGATCCGCGAAGTGCTTGAAATGCCGAACCTCATCGAGGTTCAGAAGTCCAGCTACAAACTTTTCCTCGACTCCGGCGATCAGCCGCAGCCGATGGACGGCGAAGGCATCAAAGGTGTTTTCCAGTCGGTTTTCCCGATCAAGGATTTCAACGAAACTGCGGTTCTCGAATTCGTCAACTACGAGCTGGAAAAGCCGAAGTACGACGTCGAGGAATGCATGCAGCGCGATATGACCTACAGCGCGCCGCTGAAGGTGACGCTGCGTCTGATCGTGTTTGATATCGATGAGGATACCGGCGCGAAATCCGTCAAGGATATCAAGGAGCAGGACGTCTTCATGGGCGACATGCCCCTGATGACGCCGAATGGCACCTTTATCGTCAACGGCACCGAGCGGGTCATCGTTTCCCAGATGCACCGGTCTCCGGGCGTGTTCTTTGACCACGACAAGGGCAAAACCCACTCCTCGGGCAAGCTGCTCTTCGCCTGCCGGATCATTCCGTACCGTGGCTCCTGGCTGGATTTCGAGTTCGACGCCAAGGACATCGTGTTCGCCCGTATCGACCGCCGCCGCAAGCTGCCGGTGACGACACTGCTCTATGCGCTTGGTCTCGACCAGGAAGCGATCATGGACGCTTATTACGACACCGTGTCCTACTCGCTGCGCAAAGGTGAAGGCTGGGCGACCAAATTCTTCCCGGAGCGGGTGCGCGGCACCCGTCCGACCTTTGATCTCGTGGATGCCGACAGCGGTGAAGTGATTGCCGAGGCCACCAAGAAGGTGACCCCGCGTGCGGTCAAAAAGCTGATCGACGAAGACAAGGTCAAGAACCTGCTGGTGCCCTTCGAGGCCATCGTCGGCAAGTTTGTCGCCAAGGACATCATCAACGAAGAGACTGGCGCGATCTATGTCGAGGCCGGTGATGAGCTGACCTGGGAAGTGGACAAGGATGGCGACGTGACCGGCGGCTCCCTCAAGGAGCTGGTGGACGCGGGCGTGACCGAGATCCCGGTGCTGGACATCGACAACATCAATGTCGGTCCATACATGCGCAATACCATGGCGCAGGACAAGAACATGGGCCGCGACACCGCGCTCATGGACATTTACCGCGTGATGCGTCCGGGCGAGCCGCCCACCGTCGAGGCTGCGTCCTCGCTATTCGACACTCTGTTCTTCGACAGCGAGCGCTATGACCTGTCCGCAGTTGGCCGCGTGAAGATGAACATGCGTCTCGCGCTCGATAAGGAAGACACGCAGCGTACGCTGGATCGTGACGATATCGTCAAGTGCATCAAGGCCTTGGTCGATCTGCGTGACGGTCGCGGCGACATCGACGACATCGACCACCTCGGCAACCGCCGTGTGCGCTCGGTCGGCGAGCTGATGGAAAACCAGTACCGCGTCGGCCTGCTGCGCATGGAGCGCGCGATCAAGGAGCGTATGTCCTCGGTCGAGATCGACACGGTCATGCCGCAGGATCTGATCAACGCGAAACCGGCTGCGGCCGCTGTGCGTGAATTCTTCGGCTCCTCGCAGCTGTCGCAGTTCATGGACCAGACCAACCCGCTGTCGGAAGTGACGCACAAGCGTCGTCTTTCGGCGCTTGGGCCGGGCGGTCTGACCCGCGAACGCGCTGGTTTCGAGGTGCGCGACGTGCACCCGACCCACTATGGCCGGATGTGCCCGATTGAAACGCCGGAAGGCCCGAACATCGGTCTGATCAACTCGCTCGCCACTTTCGCGCGCGTGAACAAATATGGCTTCATCGAGACCCCATATCGCGTGGTCAAGGACCGTCAGGTTACCGACGAAGTGCACTACATGTCCGCGACCGAGGAAATGCGTCACACTGTGGCGCAGGCCAACGCGACGCTGGATGAAAACGGCATCTTTATCAACGATCTGGTCAGCACGCGGAAATCCGGTGACTATACGCTGTCTCCGAGCGAAGCTGTCGATCTGATCGACGTGTCGCCCAAACAGTTGGTGTCTGTGGCGGCCTCGCTGATCCCGTTCCTTGAAAACGACGACGCCAACCGCGCTCTGATGGGCTCGAACATGCAACGTCAGGCGGTTCCGACCCTGCGCTCCGAAGCGCCGCTGGTTGGCACCGGCATCGAGGAAGTGGTCGCACGCGACTCCGGCGCCGCCGTCATGGCCAAACGGGCCGGTATCATCGACCAGGTCGACGCGCAGCGTATCGTGATCCGGGCCACCGAAGATCTCGAACTGGGCGATGCGGGTGTGGACATCTACCGTATGCGCAAGTTCCAGCGCTCGAACCAGAACACCTGTATCAACCAGAAGCCTCTGGTGAAGGTGGGTGACACGGTTTTGAAGGGCGAAGTCATTGCCGACGGTCCGTCCACGGACATCGGTGAATTGGCTCTGGGCAAGAACGTCATCGTGGCCTTCATGCCGTGGAATGGTTACAACTACGAAGACTCCATCCTGATCTCCGAACGGATTGCCAAGGATGACGTGTTCACCTCCATCCACATCGAAGAATTCGAAGTGGCGGCGCGTGACACCAAGCTTGGGCCGGAAGAAATCACCCGCGACATCCCGAACGTCGGCGAGGAAGCCCTGCGCAACCTCGACGAAGCGGGCATCGTCTATATCGGTGCGGACGTGGAGCCGGGCGATATCCTGGTAGGCAAGATCACCCCGAAAGGGGAGTCGCCCATGACGCCGGAAGAAAAGCTCCTGCGCGCCATCTTTGGTGAGAAAGCCTCTGACGTGCGTGACACGAGCTTGCGGGTGAAGCCGGGCGACTACGGCACTGTTGTCGAAGTCCGGGTGTTCAACCGCCATGGTGTGGAAAAGGACGAACGGGCGCTGCAGATCGAGCGCGAAGAGATCGAAAGCCTCGCCCGTGACCGCGACGACGAACTCGCGATCCTCGACCGCAACATCTATGCGCGCCTCAAGGGGATGATCCTTGGCAAGACGGCTGTGAAAGGCCCGAAAGGCGTGAAGCCGAACGCGGAAATCAACGAGGAGCTTCTGGAGACCCTGACCCGTGGTCAGTGGTGGCAGCTTGCTCTTGGTGAAGAAGAGGACGCCAAGCACGTCGAGGCCCTGCACGAGCAGTACGAAATCCAGAAGCGTGCGCTTGATGCCCGTTTCGAGGACAAGGTCGAGAAGGTGCGCCGCGGCGACGATCTGCCCCCGGGCGTGATGAAGATGGTCAAGGTCTTCATCGCCGTGAAGCGCAAGCTTCAGCCGGGCGACAAGATGGCCGGTCGTCACGGCAACAAGGGGGTTATCTCCCGTGTTGTTCCCGTGGAAGACATGCCGTTCCTCGCCGATGGAACGCCGGTCGACTTCTGTCTGAACCCGCTGGGTGTGCCGTCGCGCATGAACGTCGGTCAGATTCTCGAAACGCACATGGGCTGGGCTGCGCGCTCGCTCGGTATCGAGATCGACGAGGCATTGCAGGACTATCGCCGCTCCGGCGATCTGACCCCGGTGCGCGAGGCGATGCGTCTGGCCTATGGCGATGAAGCCTACGAAGAGGGCATTCAGGGCATGGACGAGGACACGCTGATCGAAGCGGCCTCCAACGTGACCGGCGGTGTGCCGATCGCGACGCCGGTCTTCGACGGCGCGAAAGAGGCGGACGTCAACGACTCGCTCAAGCGGGCCGGTTTCGACACCTCGGGTCAGTCGGTTCTCTTCGATGGTCGTTCGGGTGAGCAATTCAGCCGGAAGGTCACCGTGGGCGTCAAGTATCTGCTCAAGCTGCACCACCTCGTGGATGACAAGATCCACGCGCGCTCCACGGGTCCGTACAGCCTCGTCACACAGCAGCCGCTGGGTGGTAAAGCGCAGTTCGGCGGTCAGCGCTTCGGGGAGATGGAGGTCTGGGCTCTGGAAGCCTATGGGGCCGCCTACACCCTGCAGGAAATGCTGACGGTGAAATCGGACGACGTGGCAGGCCGGACCAAGGTCTACGAGTCGATCGTCAAGGGTGAGGACAACTTCGAGGCTGGTGTGCCTGAGAGCTTCAACGTTCTCGTGAAGGAAGTTCGCGGCCTCGGCCTCAACATGGAACTGCTGGATGCAGAGGAGGAGGATGCCGAGTAATCCGTTACCCGGCATTCGACTTCGCGATAGGATTGCATGACCCAAACGTCGCTCAGCACCGTGTCTGAACCTGACATGGCCCCCCGTTTCGGGGGCCGTGCCCTTCCGGCTGGCGAAAGCTGGCCGGAGGACACGGCTTTGCTGGTGCTGACCTACAGCAAGAACGAGCACTTCATTCCGGCGGCCCGTCAGAACATCGACATGTTCTGGCCGAACCGTCCGGAGTTGTTCGTTGTCACCGATGGAGACCTGACCGGGCGTGATGTGATCCGGGGAAAGAACCTGTCTTTCGTGGCGCTTCTGGCGCATGCGCTCGACACGGTGCAGACCCGGAAACCGCAGGCGCGTTTTGTCTATCTCCTGCTTGAGGACCTTGTGCCGCTGGGGCACGTGGACGAGCGCTATATGCGGGCCGTCGAAGAGACCATGCGCGAGCGCGGCGAGAAGTATTTCGTCACCTTGTGCCAGGGCTCTGGCAAGCAGCGCAAGTCGCCCCGGGCAACGGAAGTGTTCGGCGCCGATGCAGATCGTCTTGGTCTGCACCAGATGGATCCGGATGCGACCGCGTACAATTGTCTGGTGACTTGCTGGTGGGACATCGATCACCTGCGTGAGGTCGTGGATCACAAGCTCGCCAAAGGCCAAGACAGCCCTTGGGACTTCGAGCAACCGGATCCAATGATGCGCACGCCGCATTACATGGCCGAAGATTGCTGGCCGACGTTTCGCAGCGGTTTCCTGAAGCTTGGCACGTTTTCCAAGCATCTCGACCGTCCACATGCCTTCCCGGAATCGCCGCTGTTGCGGATGGTTCTGGATGAATACCGAAAAGCGGGAACGCCAGTGGCGCGTTTTCGCAAGCAACTGACGCGGTGGGATCGCCATGTCCGCCTCGCCTTGAAGGGAGGCGCCCCATGAAACAGCGTCAAAGACCCCGTTTCGCCGCCCCCGGCACCCCAAATTTCACTCTTCGCCCGAGAGGAACCCGATGAACCAGGAACTGACCAACAACCCGTTTAACCCGGTCGCACCGATCAAGACCTTTGATGAAATCAAGGTCTCGCTGGCATCGCCCGAGCGCATCCTTTCGTGGTCCTTCGGTGAGATCAAAAAGCCGGAAACCATCAACTACCGGACGTTCAAGCCCGAGCGGGACGGCCTGTTCTGCGCGCGCATCTTTGGCCCGATCAAGGACTACGAATGCCTCTGCGGCAAATACAAGCGCATGAAGTATCGCGGCGTCGTCTGCGAAAAATGCGGTGTTGAAGTCACGCTGCAGAAGGTCCGCCGCGAGCGTATGGGCCACATCGAGCTGGCTGCGCCCTGCGCCCACATTTGGTTTCTCAAGTCTCTGCCCTCGCGCATCGGCCTGATGCTGGACATGACGCTGCGCGATCTGGAGCGGGTTCTCTACTTCGAGAACTACGTTGTGATCGAGCCGGGCCTGACCGACCTGACCTATGGCCAGATGCTGAACGAAGAGGAATTCCTCGACGCGCAGGATCAGTATGGCATGGACGCCTTCACCGCCAACATCGGCGCCGAAGCGATCCGCGAAATGCTGGCCGCCATCGACCTTGAGAACGAAGCAGAGCAGCTGCGTGCCGACCTCAAGGAAGCCACCGGCGAGCTGAAGCCCAAGAAGATCATCAAGCGTCTCAAGGTCGTCGAGAGCTTCCTGGAATCCGGCAACCGTCCCGAGTGGATGGTCCTCACGGTGATCCCGGTTATTCCGCCGGAACTGCGTCCGCTGGTGCCGTTGGATGGTGGCCGTTTTGCGACCTCCGACCTGAACGATCTGTATCGCCGCGTTATCAACCGGAACAACCGTCTCAAGCGCCTGATCGAGCTGCGCGCTCCGGACATCATCGTTCGGAACGAAAAGCGGATGCTTCAGGAATCCGTGGATGCGCTGTTTGACAACGGCCGCCGGGGCCGCGTCATCACCGGCGCGAACAAGCGCCCGCTGAAGTCGCTGTCCGACATGCTGAAAGGCAAGCAGGGCCGTTTCCGTCAGAACCTTCTGGGCAAGCGCGTCGACTTCTCCGGCCGGTCAGTCATTGTGACCGGTCCGGAACTCAAGCTGCACCAGTGCGGCCTGCCCAAGAAGATGGCGCTCGAACTGTTCAAGCCCTTCATCTATTCGCGTCTGGAGGCCAAGGGCCTGTCCAGCACCGTGAAGCAGGCGAAAAAGCTTGTGGAGAAAGAGCGTCCCGAGGTCTGGGATATCCTTGACGAGGTGATCCGCGAGCACCCGGTCATGCTGAACCGTGCGCCGACGTTGCACCGTCTTGGTATTCAGGCGTTCGAACCCACGCTGATCGAAGGCAAGGCAATCCAGCTGCACCCGCTCGTCTGTTCGGCGTTCAACGCGGACTTCGACGGTGACCAGATGGCCGTGCACGTGCCGCTGTCGCTCGAAGCGCAGCTTGAGGCACGCGTTCTGATGATGTCGACGAACAACGTTCTGTCGCCCGCCAACGGCGCCCCGATCATCGTTCCGTCGCAGGATATGATCCTCGGCCTCTACTACGTGACCATCGCGCGCGAAGGCATGAAAGGTGAAGGCATGGTCTTCTCCTCCATCGAGGAGGTTGAACACGCCCTGACCGCGGGGGAAGTGCACCTGCACGCCAAGATCCAGGCCCGCGTCAAGCAGATCGACGATGAAGGCAACGAGATCGTCAAGCGCTTTGAAACCACACCGGGCCGTGTGCGCCTCGGTGCGCTGCTGCCGATGAACGCCAAGGCGCCGTTTGATCTGGTCAACCAGCTTCTGCGGAAGAAGGACGTTCAGCGCGTCATCGATACGGTGTACCGCTACTGTGGCCAGAAAGAGTCCGTCATCTTCTGTGACCAGATCATGACCATGGGCTTCCGTGAGGCTTTCAAGGCGGGCATTTCCTTCGGCAAGGACGACATGGTCATCCCTGAAAGCAAATGGCCCATCGTCGAAAACACCCGCGATCAGGTGAAGGATTTCGAACAGCAGTATATGGACGGCCTGATCACCCAGGGCGAAAAGTACAACAAGGTTGTCGATGCCTGGTCGAAGTGTAACGACAAGGTCACCGAAGCCATGATGGCGACGATCTCGGCCGAGCGCCGGGATGAGGATGGCTCCGAAATGGAACCGAACTCGGTCTACATGATGGCCCACTCCGGTGCGCGTGGCTCGGTTACGCAGATGAAGCAATTGGGCGGGATGCGCGGCCTGATGGCGAAGCCGAACGGCGACATCATCGAGACGCCGATCATCTCGAACTTCAAGGAAGGTCTGACCGTTCTTGAGTACTTCAACTCGACCCACGGCGCTCGTAAGGGTCTGTCCGATACGGCTCTGAAGACGGCGAACTCGGGTTACCTGACCCGTCGTCTCGTGGACGTGGCGCAGGATTGCATCGTGCGTCTGGACGATTGCGGCACCGACCGTGCGATCACTGCCGAAGCGGCCGTGAACGACGGCGAGGTCGTGGCGACCATTGGCGAGCGTGTTCTCGGCCGTGTGGCTGCAGACGATGTGTATGTTCCGGGCACCGAGGACATCGTTGTCCGCGCCGGCCAGCTCATCGACGAACGGGCGGCGGATGCCATCGAGGAGGCGGCGGTGCAGTCCATGCGCATCCGCTCGCCGCTGACCTGTGAAGCCGAAGAGGGCGTTTGTGCCACCTGCTATGGCCGTGACCTCGCGCGCGGTACGAAGGTGAACACCGGCGAAGCCGTTGGCATCATCGCGGCGCAGTCGATCGGCGAACCGGGCACGCAGCTGACCATGCGGACCTTCCACATGGGCGGCGTTGCACAGGGTTCCTCGCGGTCCTTCCAGGAAGCCAGCCAGAACGGCAAGATCGTGTTCGCCAACCCGGGCACCATCACCAACGCGGCGGGCGAGCTGATCGTCATGAACCGGAACATGACCGTGATGATCATGTCCGATCAGGATGAGGAGCTGGCCTCGCACAAGATGGGCTATGGCTCCAAGTTGTTTGTCAAAGAGGGCGATACTGTCGGCCGTGGCGACAAACTCTATGAGTGGGACCCCTACACGCTGCCGATCATCGCGGAGAAGGATGGTATCGCCAAGCACGTCGACCTCGTGAACGGCCTTGCCGTGCGCGAAGAGACGGACGATGCGACCGGCATGACCCAGAAGATCGTGATCGACTGGCGGGCCGCGCCCAAGGGCAACGAGCTTAAGCCGGAAATCATCCTGATGGATGCCGATGGCGAGCCGGTGCGCAATGATGCGGGCAACCCGATCACCTACACCATGTCGGTGGACGCCATTCTGTCCTGTGAAGACGGGCAGGAGGTCAAGGCCGGTGACGTCGTCGCGCGTATCCCGCGTGAAGGCGCGAAGACGAAGGACATCACCGGTGGTCTGCCGCGTGTGGCCGAACTCTTCGAGGCGCGTCGTCCGAAGGACCACGCGATCATCGCCGAAATCGACGGCTATGTCCGCTTCGGGAAGGACTACAAGAACAAGCGCCGCATCACCATCGAGCCGACCGACGAGTCGCTTGAGCCGCGCGAGTACATGATCCCGAAAGGCAAGCACATCCCGGTGGGTGAGGGCGACTTCATCTCCAAGGGCGACTACATCATGGACGGCAACCCGGCCCCGCACGACATTCTGTCGATCATGGGGATCGAGGCTCTGGCGAACTACATGATCGACGAAGTCCAGGACGTGTATCGACTGCAGGGCGTGAAGATCAACGACAAGCACGTTGAGGTGATCGTCCGGCAGATGCTGCAGAAGTGGGAAATCCTCGAAAGCGGTGACACCACGCTTCTCAAGGGCGAGCATGTCGACAAGATGGAGTTCGACATGGCCAACGAGAAGGCCGAGAAGAAGGGCGGGCGTCCGGCCAAGGGCGAACCGATCCTGCTCGGCATCACCAAGGCGTCTTTGCAGACCCGGTCGTTCATCTCGGCGGCCTCCTTCCAGGAGACCACCCGAGTCCTTACCGAAGCTTCGGTGCAGGGCAAGAAGGACAAACTGGTCGGCCTGAAGGAAAACGTCATCGTGGGTCGTCTGATCCCGGCGGGCACCGGTGGTGCCACGCAGGACATGCGTCAGGTTGCGCAGCTGCGTGACAACGTGGTGATCGAAGCACGCCGTGAAGAAGCAGAAGCCGCCGCAGCCCTGGCCGCGCCGGAAGCCACGGCGGATGACATGGTGGGCGGCGACGAGTTCGACACGCTGATCGTGGACACGCCGGAAAGCCGTGAATAAGCGGTCTTCCCAGTGACAAGGATGCGCCCTCACCGAAAGGTGGGGGCGTTTTCTTTTTCGCCTTGCCGGGCCGCGCCGTGGCGGTATTGTCCCGCGAGCGTGATGGAGAGCAAGGTGGCATGAGAGCGAAGACCGCGCAGATACAGATCGTTGCCGCGAAAGACAGTCTCGACTTCTTTGACTCGCAATCCGCGGACGTGCACAGGGAATACAGCCCGCTGGACGTCTATGCCCGTATCAGCGCGGATATGAAGGACCGGATGGGCTGGGCCTTCAAGATCCGTGACGCCCTCTCCGCGCCTTTCGGTGTGCGCCGCATCGGCGGCTTTTCCGGGCAGGTGCCAAATCACGTGCAGCCCGGAGACAGGCTTGATTTCTTTCGGGTCGAAGCGAGCCGCGACACGATGCTGGTCCTGACGGAGCGGGATCGGCATCTGGATGTGATGACCTGCATTTCCTGCCAGGGCACAATGGTTACAATCACGTCGTCCGTCGTGACGCACAATGCGTTCGGGCGTGTCTACATGATGCTTGTCGGCCCGGCGCATCGGATGATCGTCAAAGGACAGATCAAGCGGCTTGCGCGGAACGCCGGATGAGCACCAACGCCGATAACACGCGCGGCGCGGCGCTCATGGTCGCGTCGATGACGGCTTTCACGCTTGGCGATCTGTGTATCAAGGGCATCGGCACTGCCATGCCGCTATCCCAGATCCTCACGCTGCGCGGGATCGTTGCGACGCTGTTTATCGGGTTGCTGGCCTGGCGCGCCGGGGCCTTGCATTTCGATTTCCCGCGCAAGGACAGAGCGCTCGTCGCCCTGCGGGCCTTGGCGGAAGTGGTTGCGGCCTTCTTCTTCTTCACCGCTCTGTTAAACATGCCCATCGCGAACCTTTCGGCGTTGCTGCAGATGCTGCCGCTGACGATCACGCTCGGCTCGGCGATCTTCTTTGCCGAACCGGTCGGCTGGCGGCGCTGGACGGCGATCGCGGCGGGTTTTTTCGGGATGCTGCTGATTGTCCGGCCGGGCACGGAAGGCTTCAATGTGCATTCGCTCTCGGCGCTTGGGGCAGTGATTTGCGTGACGGTCCGCGATCTTGCCACGCGGCGGATGTCCAGCGCGGTGCCGTCATTGAGCGCCACCTTCGTCACCTCCGCGGCGGTGCTGATCTTTGCGGCGCTTTGGTCCCTGGGGCAGGATTGGGTTCCGGTGACGGGCCGCAATGCCGGCCTTCTCACGGCAGCCAGCCTGCTTATTGTCGGTGCCTACAGCCTCAGCGTTATGGTCATGCGGGTCGGCGAGGTCGGATTCATCGCTCCGTTCCGCTACACCAGCCTCGTGCTGTCGCTGATCCTCGGCTTTGCCCTGTTCGGCGAATTGCCCTCCAGCCTCGCACTGATCGGGGCGGGGATTATTGTCGGCACCGGATTTTATACGCTTTGGCGGGAAATGCGGCTCAGGCGGCGTCAGGCAAAGATGCGGCGGACCTGATCGGCGTCGATGGCAAAGCGCGTGCGGAAAAGCGCCTCGCCTTCGGAATCCAACCGCGGCAGTTTGACCGGCTTCACATGAGCCTTCTGGCGCGAGTCGTTATGGTCGTTGTGCCCGCGCACGAACATCTCCGGCGCGGTGAAGGTAACCGTCGGCATGAACTGGTTGATCTTGTTGTGACCGAAGTTGAGGATCGTCTGGCGCACGCCCGCTCCCATCGCCATGCCCTGCGCCACGCCCCAGTAGGGGGTGACATTCGGCTCGGCGCAGAGCCCTTTTGAATCGGGTCGGGCGACATAGCCACGGTTCCAGTCGAATCCGACAAGCCGGTGATCCGCGATCAGCGCCGCGCAATCCGCCGCCGCCCGTTTCAGATGGTCCACGAAGTCCACCGCGACAGCGTCGTCGTCGTCATGGCGGAATTGCAGGCACGGCTGATCCATGTCCCGCACGTCGTTCATCACAGCCTGGCAGACCTTACGGTGCGGCGCCGGGGGGCGGGCCTCGATCCGGGCCTGCGGAAAATCGGCGGTGAGGTCGAGCAGGCGCGCAATCCAGCGCTCTGGCATCTCCTCCCCGACGAGAATGACGAAGGTAAAGTCCTGATCGGTCTGTGCCTTCAGGCCGGGCAGGCAGATCGCCTCGAAATAGCGAAAGCGCTCTTCCATGCGGGCATCCGACCACAGGTATGCCATGCGATCCTCGATACGGTCATGGCCAACCTGAAAGCCGCCTTCGGCAGGGTAGGAGAAGCGGCAGAAGCCTATGGTTTGCATGAAGGATTTCCTGCTGGACCGGCATTGAGAAATATCGCACAAGCTTGGCATTGCCGCCGGGCCCGCACAACAGGAACATGCGGTTGACAGGGGGGGCGACTCTCCGTATACGGCGCACTCATCCGGCAGGGGAAACCCTATGCCGCATTCAAAAGACCAGTGGTCAAGATCCGGGCGACTTAACTGCCCCGATCCTCTGAGAACCCGCCGCATCGTTCACCTCGGAATGGGAGCGAAGCGGCCTTTGCCTGTTGCTCCCATGCGACATGCGCCTAAACCCGGTGATCTGCGGACGCGCAGGGCGCCATGATTGAACCTCGCTGGGACGTCCCCGGCGACACACATGTGAGAAGCACGGGGAAGTCCTAATGCCCACGATCCAACAGCTGATCCGGAAGCCGCGTCAGCCCAAAGTCAAACGCTCGAAGTCGCAGCACCTTGAGCAATGCCCGCAGAAACGCGGCGTTTGCACCCGCGTCTACACCACGACGCCGAAGAAGCCGAACTCGGCTATGCGTAAGGTTGCCAAGGTCCGCCTGACCAACGGCTACGAAGTCATCTCCTACATTCCCGGCGAATCCCACAACCTTCAGGAGCACTCTGTTGTCCTGATCCGTGGCGGCCGTGTGAAAGACCTTCCGGGTGTCCGTTACCACATCCTCCGCGGTGTTCTGGATACCCAAGGCGTCAAAGACCGTAAGCAGCGTCGCTCCAAGTACGGCGCGAAGCGTCCGAAATAAGATTTCGGGCGTCCCGGCCGCGCGCCGGGACCTCTGCCCGCTAGAGGAAAAGGAAATACCGAAATGTCACGTCGTCACGCCGCTGAAAAACGCGAAGTTCTGCCCGACGCCAAGTATGGTGATCGTGTGCTGACAAAATTCATGAACAACCTGATGCTCGACGGTAAGAAATCGACCGCCGAGAAGATCGTCTACAACGCCCTTGATCGCGTTGAGACCAAGGTCAAGCGCGCTCCCGTGGAACTGTTCCACGAAGCTCTCGACAACATCAAGCCGTCTGTCGAAGTCCGCTCCCGCCGGGTCGGTGGTGCAACCTACCAGGTGCCCGTCGAAGTCCGCCCCGAGCGCCGCGAAGCCCTGGCAATCCGCTGGCTGATCAACGCCAGCCGCGCCCGCAACGAAAACACCATGGAAGAGCGTCTCGCAGGCGAACTTCTTGACGCCGTGCAATCCCGCGGCGCGGCTGTTAAGAAGCGCGAAGACACCCACAAGATGGCCGACGCGAACAAAGCGTTCAGCCATTACCGCTGGTAAAACCTGGAAGGTTAAGAGCCAATGGCACGCGATTATCCCCTCGACCGGTACCGCAACTTCGGTATCATGGCGCACATCGATGCAGGCAAAACCACCTGCTCCGAGCGTATCCTTTTCTACACCGGCAAGTCCCACAACATCGGTGAGGTGCACGATGGTGCAGCCACCATGGACTGGATGGAGCAGGAGCAGGAACGCGGCATCACCATCACCTCTGCTGCGACGACCACCTTCTGGGAGCGCACGGAAAATGGCACCGAGCCCGATTCCCCGAAGCACCGCCTGAACATCATCGACACCCCCGGACACGTTGACTTCACCATTGAAGTCGAGCGTTCGCTGGCCGTTCTCGATGGTGCGGTTTGCGTTCTCGACGCAAACGCCGGCGTTGAGCCTCAGACCGAAACCGTTTGGCGACAGGCTGACCGCTACAAGGTTCCGCGTATGGTGTTCGTCAACAAGATGGACAAGATCGGCGCGGATTTCTTCAACTGTGTTCGCATGGTCGAGGACCGTACCGGTGCGCGCGCTGTTCCGATCGGTATTCCGATTGGTGCCGAAAACGAGCTGGAAGGTCTGATCGACCTCGTCACCATGGAAGAGTGGCTGTGGCAGGGGGAAGATCTGGGTGCATCCTGGATCAAGGCCCCGATCCGCGACAGCCTGAAGGACATGGCCGACGAGTGGCGTGGCAAGATGATTGAAGCGGCCGTCGAAGAAGACGACGATGCGATGGAAGCCTACCTCGAAGGCGAAGAGCCCGACGTGCCGACCCTGCGCAAACTTCTGCGCAAGGGCACGCTGGCGCTGCACTTCGTTCCGGTTCTGGGCGGTTCGGCGTTCAAGAACAAAGGCGTTCAGCCGCTGCTCAACGCTGTAATCGACTACCTGCCCAGCCCGCTGGACGTTGTTGATTACATGGGCTTCAAGCCGGGCGACGAGACGGAAACACGGAACATCCCGCGCCGCGCGGATGACACGATGCCGTTTGCCGGCCTCGCGTTCAAGATTATGAACGACCCCTTCGTTGGCTCGCTGACCTTCACCCGGATCTATTCGGGCAAGATGAACAAGGGCGACAGCATCCTGAACTCGACCAAGGGCAAGAAAGAGCGCATCGGTCGTATGATGATGATGCACTCCAACAACCGTGAAGAGATCGAAGAAGCGTTTGCAGGCGACATCATCGCGCTGGCGGGTCTTAAGGACACGACCACCGGTGACACCCTGTGTGATGCGAAGGAGCCGGTGGTTCTCGAAACGATGACCTTCCCGGAGCCGGTGATCGAGATCGCGGTTGAGCCCAAGACCAAGGGCGACCAGGAAAAAATGTCTGCGGGCCTCGCCCGTCTGGCAGCAGAGGATCCCTCCTTCCGCGTCGAAACCGACATCGAGTCCGGTCAGACGATCATGAAGGGCATGGGCGAACTGCACCTGGACATCCTCGTCGATCGTCTGAAGCGCGAGTTCAAGGTCGAGGCAAACATCGGTGCCCCGCAGGTGGCCTATCGCGAGACCATCGGTCACGAGATCGAGCACACCTACACCCACAAGAAACAGTCGGGTGGTTCGGGTCAGTTCGCCGAGGTGAAGCTGGTCATCAGCCCGACAGAGCCGGGCGAAGGCTACTCGTTCGAAAGCAAGATCGTTGGTGGGTCGGTTCCGAAGGAATACATCCCCGGCGTCGAAAAAGGCATCAAGTCGGTCATGGACTCCGGTCCGCTGGCAGGCTTCCCGGTCATCGACTTCAAGGTCGCCCTGATCGACGGCAAGTTCCACGACGTGGACTCCTCGGTTCTGGCTTTTGAAATCGCGTCCCGGATGGCCATGCGTGAAGGTCTGCGCAAGGCTGGCGCCAAGCTGCTTGAGCCGATGATGAAGGTCGAAGTGATCACGCCGGAAGAATACACCGGTGGTATCATCGGCGATCTCACCTCCCGTCGTGGCCAGGTGTCCGGCCAGGAGCCGCGCGGCAACGCTGTCGCGATTGCGGCCTTCGTGCCGCTGGCCAACATGTTCGGCTACATCAACACGCTGCGCTCCATGTCCTCCGGCCGCGCGCAGTTCACGATGCAGTTCGACCATTACGATCCGGTTCCGCAGAACATCTCGGACGAGATCCAGTCGAAGTACGCTTAAACGGGATGGCGGGGTGAACCCCGCCCTACCCAAAACCGTAGGGTGGGTTTCCAAACCCACCATCCACAAAAAACTAGGGAGCCAATAAAATGGCAAAGGAAAAGTTTAACCGCGACAAGCCGCACTGCAACATCGGCACGATTGGTCACGTTGACCACGGCAAGACGACGCTGACGGCGGCGATCACGAAGTATTTCGGCGACTTCAAAGCCTACGATCAGATCGACGGCGCACCGGAAGAGAAAGCCCGCGGCATCACGATCTCGACCGCGCACGTGGAGTACGAGACCGAGGCGCGTCACTATGCGCACGTCGACTGCCCCGGCCACGCCGACTACGTCAAGAACATGATCACCGGTGCGGCCCAGATGGACGGCGCGATCCTGGTTGTGAACGCTGCTGACGGCCC
>NZ_JBLZMW010000028.1:0-39769 GCF_048553275.1 Pacificoceanicola niger | reverse complement strand
GGGGCACCTTATCCCCTACCAAAATGGCCAGATAGAAATTTCGATTGTGATTACCTCAAAAAACACCAATTATTTGCGCCATACTGATGTAATTGCCTCAAAGCACGGATGACACGAAAACCGACAATTGCAGACCTCGCCAATGCGACAGGCCTTGGGGCCGCCACGGTCGACCGTGTTCTGAACGCGCGCCCCAACGTGTCCGCGCGCGCCCGACAGCGCGTGACAGAGGCCGCGCAACAATTGGGCTATCCCCTGCCCCGGCATCTCGAAGATGGCCTGCGCGACACGAGACCGGACCTGTCCCTCGGCTTCGTCCTGCACAAGAAAAGCCAGCATTTCTATCAGCGCTTCGCCCAGCAGATCGAAGCTGCCTGCGCCGCGCGCCCTGATGCACGGATCACATGTTCGATCCGGTTCTCCGTGTCTCAATCACCCGAGGATTTTGTCCGTGAAATCCGAACTTTGGCGGATAGATGCCAGGCCATCGCCGCCACCGGCGTGAACCATGCCAGCCTGACCAATCTCAGCGCCGAACTGGCCGCCCGGCACATCCCGTTATTCTCGTTGCTGAACGATTTCACCGGCGCGACCGGGCGCGGCTATTTCGGCCTCGACAATCTCAAGGCGGGGCGAACAGCGGGATGGATGATGGCGACCCGCCTGCAACGCCCAGCCAGGGTCGCGGTCTTCGTGGGCGGCACCCGTTGGCATGGGCAGGCCATGCGCGAGACCGGGTTTCGATCCTACTTGCGCGAATACGCCCCCGCCATCCATGTCCTCGACACGGCGATCAACCTTGAGACCCGCCAATTGACGTATGAAGCAACGCTCGACCTGCTGACCCGCGTGCCTGATCTGGACGGCCTTTATGTCGCGGGCGGCGGGATGGAAGGCGCCATCGCCGCGCTTCGCGAGATGCGCCCCTCGGACAAGGTGACACTGATCGTCAACGAACTGACCCCCGAAAGCCAGCGCGGCCTGTCCGATCGATATGTCACGATGGTGATCGCCACGCCGCTGGATCAACTGTGCAGCGCGCTGCTGGACCGGATGACAGGTGCGATCCTGAGGCCGGATGAGCCGGGGCGGGGTGCGTCAGGACTTGACCAACAGATCTACCTGCCGGAGTCTTTTTAGTCGCGCGCAGGGCGGTTAGCGATCAGTATGCGGCAGGCGAAACTTGAGAAGCAGGCGATGGCAGTCACGTTGAAGGATGTCGCGAAACGCGCGGGCGTGTCACGCTCTGCCGTCTCGCGAACCTTTACACCCGGCGCGTCCGTGTCCGACAAGACGCGCGCCAAGGTCGAACAGGCCGCGCGCGAGTTGGGATATCACCCCAACGCGCTGGCCTCTTCGCTGACCACGGGCCGGACCAAGTTGATCGGGCTGGTGTCGAACAACTTTCACAACCCGGTCTTCCTGCAGGTCTTCGACCTGTTCACCCGGGCCTTGCAGGATCGGGGCCTGCGCCCGCTTCTGGTCAACCTGTCGGACGAGACCGACCCGACGAACTCGGTGCGCATGTTGCGGCAGTATTCGGTGGACGGGGTCGTTGTTGCCTCCTCCACCTTGCCGCCCAGTTTCGCCGAAGCCTTTGCCGAGGCGGGTATCCCTATCGTCAACAGCTTTGGGCGACCTGTCGCAGCGTCCAAGGTGCATATCGTCGGCATCGACAATGTCGCCGCTGGCAGGCTGGCTGCTTCGACCCTGATCGCGCGGGGATATCGGCGGATCGGCTTTTTGGGCGGACCAGAGGCCGCGACAACGACCCAAGACCGGCTGACCGGCTTTGCCGAGGTCGTCGCGGCCCGTCCGGACCTGGTCCTGAGCCACAGCTTCGCAACCGCCTACAGCTTTGACGCCGGGCGGCGAGAGATGCTGAGACTGGTCCAACAAGGTCCGGCAGAGGCGTATTTCTGCGGCGACGATGTGCTGTCCATCGGGGCCATGTCGGCGGTTCGGGATTGCGGCCTGTCCGTGCCCGAGGATGTCGGGCTGATCGGCCTGAACGATATGGAAATGGCAGGCTGGGAGAATATCGCCTTGACGACGATCCGCCAGCCGATCCCCGAGATCGTCCGGTCTTCGGTCGACCTGATCAGCGCCCTTGTCGCCGATCCCGACCACCCGGTCGAAACGCGCGTCCTGCCCTGCGCCCTGATCGAGCGCAGGACGTTGCGCCCCCTGCCCTAACGGAACATTGGCGGGCGGGCGTCCACCCATGCGCCGCCCTGACGGGCCGAGGCCACCGCCGCATGGACCGCCGCCATCGACCGCACCCCGTCTGCCGCATTGGGCAGACCGTCCCGTGCCTCGCCCCGGATGGCGTCGGCCAGATCGCAATAGATGTTGGCGACCGCCAGCGGAAAGCCTTCGGGGTGGGCGATGGCCACGCGGGACAGGCGTTGCGCGTCAGGATGCAGGCCGCCCTCGCCCTTCTCGATGATCTGCGTCCGGCCTCCAACCGGCGTGTAGATCAGCTGGTTAGGCTGCTCTGAAGCCCAGCGAAGCCCCCCCGTCTCGCCAAACACCTGAATGTCGAAGCCATGCTGCCGCCCGATCGCCACGGAGGACGTCCACAGCCGCCCGACAGTACCGCCCGCCATGCGGAAATTGACCATCGCGTCATCTTCCAACTCGCGCGAGGGGATGGTCGAGGCGAAATCCGCAGAAAGCTTTTCGACCTGATTGCCTGTGATGAACGAGGCCATATGCAGCGCATGGATGCCGCAATCGGCGAATTGCCCCGACACCCCCGCCATGGCCGGATCATAGCGCCAGCGCACGCGCGGATTGTCGGCGTCGGTCGCATCGCCGTGGTGGCCATGGCTGAAATTGGTGACGACCAGCCGCACTTTGCCGATCTCGCCCGCCGCGACCATGGCGCGGGCCTGCCGGATCATCGGATAGGCAGAGTAGCAGTAGTTCACCGCGCAGATCTTGCCCGAGGCCTTTGCCACGCGGACGATGTCCTCGCCTTCTTCGACGGTCATCGTCATCGGCTTTTCGCACAGCACGTTGAACCCGGCCTGAAGGAAGGCCTTGGTGATCTCGAAATGCGTGGCGTTCGGCGTGGCGACGGTGACCAGATCAACCCGGTCGGGTCGGTCCTTTTCACCCGCCAGCATCTCGCGCCAATCGCCATAGGCGCGGTCGGCGTCGATGCCGAGGCTTTGCGCATAGGCACGGCCCTCATCGGGCCTGTGATCCAGCGCGCCCGCGACAAACTCGAACTGCCCGTCAGCTTGCGCGCCCAGACGATGTGCCGGTCCGATCTGGCTGCCTTCCCCGCCGCCGATCATGCCCCATTTCAGTTTTGCCATGGCCGTTAGTCCTCAGTTGAAGCCGATGCTTTCAAGGTATTCGCGGTTCTTCCGGGCATCGCCAGCCGGGTCCGGGTCCAGCGTCGGGTCGCAATCCTGCTCTATGGTGCACCAGCCCTGATAGCCGCTGTCCAAAAGCACCTGACGCACCGCCGGAAAGTCGACCTCGCCCTCGGACAGGTTGCAGAATATGCCCTGCCCGCAGGCGTCGTAGAACCCGGTGCGATTGGCAATCGCCTGCGCCTTGACCTGCGCATCGGTGGATTTGAAATGCACATAGGTGATCCGCTCCATGTGCCGTTTCATGAAGGCCACCGGATCAAAGCCCGCATAGGTGCAATGGCCGGTGTCGATGCACAGTTTCAGCAGGTCGGGGTCGACCTCTGACAAGAGGCGTTCGACCTCGGGCTCGAAATCCATGAAACCGCCCGCGTGCGGGTGCATTTCCGGGATCAGACCGTAGTCTTCGGCCCCCATCCGGGCAATGGTGACGATCCGGTCGCGGAAGGCCGCCCACTCGGCGGGGTCCATCTGCTCGGCCTCCGCCGCCCGGCCCGCCGTCTGCGCACGCCGGGGCGAGATCGAGTCGATCAGCACGAAATGCTTTGCCCCGTGCGCTTTTAGCGCCTTGCAGGTGCGCACCGCGCCATCCATGACCTCGTCCCACTTGTCCGGGTCGTGAAAGGGGCGGAAGACCACGCCGCCGATCAGCTCCAGCCCGTATTCGTCCAGCGCCTCGCCCAATTCCGCCGGGTCCTCGGGCATGAAGCCCACAGGGCCCAGTTCGATCCCGGTATAGCCCGCCTCGGCGCAGTCGCTCAGCACGCTGCGCCAGCTTGGATTGCGCGGATTATCCGCGAATTCGACGCCCCAGGAACAGGGCGCATTGCCGATGCGAATTGTCATGTCTCTCTCTTAGACCTGCGTGACCGGCACCCATTGCCGGGTCTTTGATGAAGCCAAGGCCGCCTCGACCACCTCGGCCACGGCAAGCCCGTCGCGAAAGCTGGGCCAGACCGCGCTGCCCGTCTCGATGGCGCGCAAGAAGTCGCGCGCCTCGATGATGATCTGGTCCTGATAGCCGGTGCCATGCCCCGGCCCTTGGCAAAAGGGTGCGTAATCCGGATGCGCCGGACCGGTCAGGATCTTCGTGAAACCGCGCGTGGCCTCCGGCCCTTCGGCGCGGTAGAGCCAGACCGCGTTCTGATCCTCTTGGTCAAAGCGGATCGCGCCCTGTGTCCCATGGATTTCATAGGCATAGCCCATCTTGCGGCCCGTCGCGGTGCGGCTGGAATAGATGTGCCCCATCACGCCAGAGGCAAAGCGGCACATGATCTGGGCATGGTCGTCATTGGTGACAGGGCCACCGGGGCGTTCAGCATGGACGGTCTCGACCTCTGCCATGACCGACACGATCGGCCCCATCAGCGCCAGCGCGGCGTTGATCGGATGCGGGGCCAGATCGCCCATATTGCCATTGGCCTGTCCCACCCCACGCCAACCGCGCGGCGCGGTCGGGTCGGCATAGAAATCCTCGGTATGCTCGCCGCGAAACCACGTCACCCGCCCGATGGCGCCCTCGGCCAAGAGCTGCCGGACGAACTGGCTGGCAGGCGTGCGGATATAGTTGAAGCCGACCATGTTGGCGACGCCCGCAGCTTCGGCGGCGGCGACCATGGCGCGGGCATTTTCGACGGTGTCCGCAAGGGGCTTTTCGCAGAACACCGGCTTTCCCAGCGCAAAGGCGGCCTCGGCAATCGCCCGGTGGCTGTCTTGCGGCGCGGCGATGATGACGGCCTCGACCTTTGGATCAGCGACCAGCTCCTGCCAGTCACGGGCCGCGCGGGCAAAGCCGAACTGGTCCCGGTAGCGCGTGGCGCTCTCAAGGCTGGAGGCCGCGACCATTTCCAGCCGGGGGCGCAGGGCGGTATCGAACACGGCCCCCACGGCGGACATGGCTACGGCATGGGCCTTGCCCATGTAACCACCGCCAACGATGCCGATGCCGATCCGGGTCATTCTGTGCCGCCTCTCAGGGTTCGTTTTCGCATTGCAACCGGTTGCAAATTTCGTAACCTGCCGCCGGGAATGGCGCAAGGGGGGAACATGCGGCTGGGCGGGCTTGAAAAGAACAGCTTTGTCATCATCGGGCGCGCCGGGATCGACTTTTTCACCGAGGCCGGGGTCAAGGTCGAAGAGGCGGAGAGCATGACCGTCGATCTTGGCGGGTCGGCGGCCAACACCGCCGTGGGCCTGTGCAAGCTGGGCAGCAAGGCTGCGCTGGTCACGCGTGTCTCCGACGATGCGGTGGGCCGCTACTGCATAAACCGGCTGAAACATTACGGTGTCGATCCGCGCCACGTGACGCCGGTGGGCGGCGAGTATCGCAACTCGCTGGCGGTCTATGAAAGCGTGATGGACGGCCATCGCAACGTCATCTACCGCAACGGCGCCGCCGATTTCCAGATGGAGGTCGCCGATGTCGAGGCGGTCGATTACGCCGCCTATGGCGCGCTGATCACCGCAGGCACCGTCTTTGCGTCCGAGCCGTCGCGCAGCGCCGCCTTCCGTGCCATCGACCTTGCGCGCGGCGCCGGTCTGCCGATCATCTTCGACGTGGATTACCGTCCCTACAGCTGGCCCTCGGCAGAAGTTGCGTCAGACGTGCTTAGCCGGGCTGCGGCCCTGTCCGACGTAATCGTTGGCAATGACGAGGAATTCGGCTTTGTGGCCGGGGCCTATGACAAGGGCCTGACCAAGGCGCAGGCGCTGGCCGATGCGGGCGCTGCCATCGTCATCTACAAGATGGGCGCCGAGGGGGCGATGACCTTTTCCGAGGGCAAGACCCTGCGCACCGGCATCTATGCCGTGGACGCCCTGAAACCTGTCGGTGCGGGCGACAGCTTCATGGCGGGGTTCCTGAGCGGGCTGGCCAGCGGTCAATCGGTGCAGGACGCGGTGCTGCGCGGGTCTGCCTGCGCGTCGATCACCGTTTCGAGCCCCGGCTGCGCGCCCGCCCTGCCCGACACCGCCGAACTGGACGACTTTCTGCGCGGCCACCCCGGCCCCAGCCTGACCTGAAGGACAGCCATGCATATCGCCCCCTACGACAACCGAAACCGGCCTATCGTCGATATCGACAACCCGACCGTGCCGCTGAATTACTTCAACATCGTCAAGCTCAGCCGGGGTCAGGCCTTCGACTATCAGGTGCCGGGGTTTGAGACCTGCATCGTCCCCGCCACCGGCACGGTCGATGTGGATGTCGAGGGCGTCCCCTTCGCCAACCTCGGCAATCGCGGCACCGATGTCTGGGATGGCGAGCCCGAGGGGGTCTATGTGCCCTCCGGCGCCAAGGTCACAATGGTCTGTGTGTCTGACACGGCCGAGGTCTTTGTCGCCGGGGCGAAATACGACAAGGTGCTCGACCCGTTCGACGTGCGCGAGCACGATCTGGTGCAATACGGATCAGACGACACGAAAACCCACCGCAAGATCAAGCACATCCTCGGCCAGAAACAGCATGACAAAGTGGGCCGCCTTCTGGTGTCCGAACTGTTCACCGTGGGCGCGGGCGGCTGGTCCGGCTTTCCCAGCCACAAGCACGACACCGACAGGCTTCCGCTGGAAACGCGGCATGACGAGACCTACAACTTCCGATTCAAGCCCAATCACGGATCTGGCCTGCAGATGCTGCAACGCGAAGATGGCAAGCCGGGGGACGCCTATCACATCGTCGATGGCTCGACGATCTGTCTGGACAATGGCTATCACCCCTGCTGCGTGCTGCCAGGCTACGAGATGTATTACTTCACCATCCTCGGCGGGCTGTCGCAACGCCCGCTTGTGCAGTTCTTTCAGCCGTCCCATGCCGATCAGATCGAGACGATCCCCGGCATCAAGGACATGATTGCCAAGTTCAAATGACGCTGGTCACGCTTTCGGACGTCCTGCAACCGGCGCTGCGCGACGGCTATGCCGTGGCCGGGCTGGTCTGCCTTGGATGGGAGGACATGCGCGCCTATGTCGACGCCGCCGAGGCCGAGGGCGTTCCGGTCATCCTGCAGGCCGGGCCGTCCTGCCGCGCCCACACCCCCCTGCCCGTCCTTGGCGCCATGTTACGCCATCTGGCGGAAGCGGCCAGCGTTCCGGTCGTCGCCCATCTGGACCACGGCTATACGCTGGACGAGTGTCGGCAGGCGCTCGACTGCGGGTTTACCTCGGTGATGTTCGACGGCTCGCGCAAACCTTTGCAGCAGAACATCGACGAGACCGCGCGTATTGCCGAATTGGCCCATGCGGTGGGCGCCTCCTGCGAGGGCGAGATCGGTTTCGTGGGGTATGCCGATGGAGCGACAAGCGCGGGCACCGACCCCGAAGAGGCACGACGCTTTGCCGCCGAGACCGGCATCGACGCCATGGCGATCTCCGTCGGTAATGTGCATCTGCAACAAGGCGCGGGTCACCGTCTGGACGAGACGCGCATCCGCGCCATCGAGGCCGTCACGAACCTGCCGCTGGTGATCCATGGGGGCTCGGGTGTTCCGGCCGATCAGCGACGCGCGCTGGCGCGCGGGTCGGCGATCTGCAAGTTCAACATTGGCACTGAACTGCGCATGGCCTTTGGCACCGCTCTCCGCTCTGCTCTCGATGCGAATCCTGACTGGTTCGACCGCCTGGACATCATGTCAGACGCCGAACGCTCCCTCGTTCCAAAAATCCAAGAAGTTTTGCGCGCTTTGCGGTGACTGATCGCCGATCATGGGTGAATGACTTTTTGCCGGGCGAACAGGTCAATGTCACTCAATTATTCCTTGATCTTTGGCCTGTGATGCCTGCCTCCGCTGACGGTTCTTCATCCAACAGCCGTACACGACTGAGCTATTCCTGTTTGATGCGAAAAATGCAACTTTTCGGGAGCTAAGCAGTCTAACACGCGCCGCTTCACGGCGATTCTACTTGCCGCCGACCGCAGCTCGGAATGGCTACTTCATAATGTACCAATCGTCCGTCAATTTACCACATGTGCTCACCTTGACTACTCTTACGCCCGTGCATGCTGACTGAACCAATATGTTGATTTTTCAATCGGTTAGCGGGAAATGTTGTCGGCAGCCAAGGCAGCCTTAGCATCAAAATAGCCTTGTCGTTGACGAAAAGCTGGATTTTACCCAAAAATCAACGTAGTCGTGTGGTTAACAAGAAACACAACGAGGGCGGCGGCAGTGATCAGAGGATCTACCGAATTTGCGGACATGTCCGAAAGCATGGACAATCTGCTCCAAGCGCATGCTAAGACCTTCCACCCTCCGGACGCGAGCAAGCACCTCCGTGAATTCAACATGGCAGAAGCTGCGGACCTCATGAATATGAAGGTCACGACATTCCGAACGCACCATGCAAAGCTCCCTGAAGACCTGCCTCAAGGCGAGTTAACCAACGCAAATCGCCGCTATTTCCGCCTTGAAGAAGTCCACCAGCTTCAGGACTATCTTTACAGCATCGGCAAGATTTCCGCAAAGGACTACCCTCGTCGACAAGATGGAGAACGCACGCAAATCGTTTCGACCTTCAATTTGAAGGGCGGCGTGGCCAAGACGTCGACCGTCATCCATGCGGCGACAATGTTTGCGGCACGCGGCTATCGGGTGCTGCTGATCGACCTTGACGCTCAGGCAAGCGCGACCAACCTTCTTGGGAGCCATCCGGATCAGGATCCGGACATGCTGACCATCTATGACGCAATCACTTTCAAGGATCCGGTTCCGATCCGCGACACGGTCCGCACCACCTATTTTCCGAAGCTGCACCTGATCCCCGCATCGATGCAGATCATGGAATTCGAATTCGAAACTGCCCTCTCCTTCCAGGATCGTACGGGGTCAACTGGTAGCTTTCAGGATCGCCTCCGCTTGCAGTTGGAGACCATCCAGGAAGACTACGACATCATCCTGTTTGACACGCCTCCGGCGCTTAATTTCGCTGTCTTGTCGTCCCTGTTCGCTTCCACCGGCGTAATCATCCCGGTCGGAGCGTCAATGATTGATGCCATGAGCCTCCGATCCTTCCTCGATATGGCATCGGGGTTGATCGGCACGATCGAAGAACAGACCTCGGATCATTCCTTCAATTTCATCAAGGTGTTGATCACCAAGTACGAAGCGACGGACAATCCGTCGGTCCAAATGGCGGGCTTCCTACGCGCCGCGCTGGGAAATCGGGTTATGGGGCCGGAGTTCGTGAAATCCACGGCAATCAGCGATGCCGCAAACACGATCCAGCCCCTTATCGAGGTCGACCCGCGGGACATGACCCGAAAGACATACGACCGCGCCTTTGACTCAGTTAGGCGCGTGACCGACGAGATTTTGCGGGAAATCCATCGTGCTTGGGGACGGATCGAATGAAACGGAAACGTCACGACACCTTTGCCTCTTTGCTTTCGGCCAAGCCGACAGATGAGGAAGCGCCAAAACCTTTCCAGCGCGCCGACGTCTCACGTGAGGAGATGAGAAAAACAAGTCCAACTGTTGCCAGGACAAATGCGATACAGGAGGCGACGAAGGACAATCGTCTTGTCACCCTGCCCCCGAGCCTGATTAAGGACAGCTTGCTGACTGACCGCTTCTCGCTCGACGCAGAAATTGACGACCTCGTCGAATCCATCCGGGAGTTCGGTCAGCGGGTGCCCGCCCAGGTGCGCCGCCTGCCGAGCGGAGACCGGGAAATCGTATACGGCCGACGACGACTTGAGGCTTGCCGCAGGCTGGGCCGCGACCTTCTTTGCCAGATTGTCGACATGACTGACGAAGAAGCGATCGCAGCGAGAGGTCTTGAAAACAGTGCGCGCCGTGATCCGTCTTTCATCGAGAAGGCATTCTTTGCCTACGACATCTGCAAGGCCGGTCATACGACCGATTTCGCCGGCAAGGCCCTGTCAACCAACCGCACTCAGATCAGCCGTATGACCGGCATTATCGAAGATCTCCCCGAAGAATTGATCCGCGCCATCGGCCCTGCCCCTAAGTCCGGGCGCAGGCCGTGGGAAGACCTGCGGAAGCTGACCGAAGGCTGGTCCCAGTCCCGCAAGCTCGGCCTGCTCAAAGACATCCACCTTGAGGACGACAGCGATAAGCGCCTGAAAGCGCTTCTGAGGATATTGGCGACGAAGAAGGCCCCGGCGCAACCAACCGGCGAAGCGACTGTCGTCCCAGGGCGCATCACGGCACTGTCTGCCGGTCCGGCACAAACGACCTACAAGATGGCCGACCCGGAAGAGGAAGGTTTCCTGACCTTCCTCGACGCGCAGATGCCTGAACTCTACGCGCGCTGGCAGTCTGACCGCGACGACCCGTAACAGCGAATACGCGGCGGTCGATACGGTCGCCGTGGCGAAGACGGGCCAAGCCCGCACACACAGGCAAAAACCAGAGCAAGGAGCAGACACCCGGCAAAAAGAAACCCCCCGAAGGCTGTTACACACTTCAGAGGGCTCCATCTGTTTAGCACCTAATGGATACCTCCTCACGCGAATCAGCGCAACACCTTTCGGGTGGGCAAAGAGGTTTTGCCGTCTGAAATTTTATGATGAACACAGAACCTGTATCGCGCACTGCGGATGGGCACGGCCCAGCCATATCTTCGCATAAGCCCCTTCCCGGCATGGCAACGATCGCCGAACAGCGGGTATTCACCCCCGTACTCCGCCGCCAATTGGTCCATGCGCTCGGCACAGCGGCGGAAAGCCTCGGCCTTAAAGGCAAAGACCTTCCCGTACTCTTGGCCCTGCTGAGTTTCATAAAAACCAAGGGAACAGGATCCTCCGCCGAGATTTCACCTGGCCAGTTGTTGTGTGTCTTTGCAAGCAACGCCGCCATCGTAGACCGCTGCCAAGTGACTGTCGATGAGCGCTCCGTGAGACGCAGCATTGACCGTTTCTGCCAACTTGGGCTCGCTGTTCGCCGAGACAGCAACAACGGCAAACGATTTCCGCGCTACCAGAACGGCGTGCTTGTCGCGGCTTTCGGTATTGATATGTCTCCGCTGATCTACAAGGCAGAAGAGATATATGCGCTCGCCAAACGCGCCACTCACGAAGCCGCCACCATCCGTGCGTTACGATCGGAAGCCAGACAACTCTGCAACAAAGCGATTTCCACGATTTCCGACGTCGATGTCGTAAACTGGTTTGCAGAGGCTGGCCGCATCATCCGTCGCAAGATCAGTTTGGAGGCCTTGATAGACATTCGCGATGAGATCGTAAAAAAGCTTTGGGAGAGCATGTCCAGCGACGAACAAGTCGAAGACGCGCACGAGGAAATCTCCAGCGGCGACATCAAGAAATCAAGCAATTCAGACGAGCCGCAGGAGGTCAATACAGCCCCCCTGCCCGTCTCTGCCGGACAAGATGTCCGCCAAAGAAAAAAAAGAACAGAAAATAAAAATAACTACGAAGCACAAAACACCACCCATCAAGACATCTGGAATAGCATCTCGGAAGTGCGCTCCTTCTACGAAGAAGCTCCGACCTCGTTTTCAAGTCTGGCTCGACGTTTGATAGACTTTTCCACCCTTCTTGGGATGAAGCCAAACGTAGTTGCGGCGGCTCTCGGGAGAAACAACTTACAGGTGGTCGCCACAATCCTAAACGACATAGCGACCAGGATCATCGAAATACCATCTCCTACGTCAGCATTCTTTGATGGCTTGAATAACTCGCCTAACTTCGTTGGGTCAGAACAGCCGCAATAGGTTGCCCAAGTGTGCCCGCGGGCACACTTGGCTTATAGCCGGATGGACTGTGCCCGCGGGCACACTTCAAGACCAAGGTCACCACAACTCCCGTCTTAGAAGGGTCCACCTAACAAAGACAATAAAGGCTGAGATCGAAAGAACCTGAATATCTATACAAACCATCAAGATTTCGCAGCTAACAAACGGCAAATTTCACAGGAGCCGAGAAAATGCATGAAACCAAGATGTATGCTGTAGCGATCTTCGATGCCGACAATGGGAATGAAGTAAAGCTCTTCCGAACCGAGAAGTCAGCCGACGCATACTTGCGCGAAGTTACCGCAACATACCTCGGTTTGGACCAGATCCCATCTGACGTAGACTGTCAGAAATTGCTCATCGAAGAGTTTGAAGGTTCAAGCCATGCTATTCCTGACGTCGACTATTATCTTTGTGAAATCAATGACTGATCAAACACTGGCACCAAAGCAGTCCCTTTAGTGCAGTCCACGTCCCCCAAAGTCATGATGCCTTCCGAAACATCTCATCGCTATGACCAAATCATTCTCGAACGTTGCCATTCGGACTGTCCGGCAGCTGCAGAACATTCAGAGCGATAAGCCTCGCCCGACTTCTGCGATCCGTGGCCCAAGTGAGCGGAGATCACGTTCGCTGCGTGTTCCGGGTCGTAGTGGCGCATGTAGTCCGCGGCGGCTGTGCGGAGGTCGTGAGACGGGACGCCGATTGCGGAAAGCGTCAATTCTGATGGAAGGTTACGATACGCCTGGCATTCTGACTGGGATAGCAGGAACAGCCCCTCAAGCTCATGGTACCTGTGATAAACCAAACGGTCCGGGCGGCCGCCGAGTATCCACAGATCGAGGATGTAGCAGACTTCAGGCCAAAGCACGCCTGCTTCCGTGTTCTTTCCGGTCTTTCCCTGTTGCCAAGCCAGAGACCATTCCCCGTTCGGCTGTCGCACAATGTCATGCCCGATGCGCCAGCTTACCATATCGCCCTTTCGCGCCGGTTTGTTCATGAAGACTGCGCAGACCATTGCGGTCTGCAGCGCCCTGCGACCGGCGGCGCTGTGCACGGGCAGACTTTCGGCGCGTCTTAGACACACTGCGATGCGATCAGCAGCATACCCGAAGCCTCCGCGCTCCATGAACGCGCCAATCCGCGCCTCCTTGTTTTTCGGCATCATGGCGGCCTGTTCGCGCAGATCTTCCGCGACCAGCTGCATGGGCAGAAGGTGGACGCGGTCGATCCCGCCGAACCGACCGAGGGCGATCAGGCCGTCGAGGTAGCCTGCCGCCGTGATCGGTTTCACCCGTGCAGTCGCGTCGGCGTTGAACAGGAAGGCGTCGGCAAGATCGGCAGCGGCGACAAATCCGAAGTCGCTTGACGCGCGGCCTGCACGCACCATAGCTGCGCAGCGGTCGATGCTCGCCCGATAGCGGCGCTTCGAGCTTTGCTTGATCGGAGCCGCATCGAGGGCGGGGGCCAACGCGCGCCAAGCGGCTGGCCAGATAGTCGGTTGGACGGGGGTCGACTTGCCCATTGTGACGTGTTTCGGCCTCCGGGCATACCATTCCTCACTGACTGTGACGGCGTTAGATGTGCAGATATGCGGGGCATAACGCGCAAGGCATCGAAGCAGGGTTCTGAAGGTCGATTCAGAAGCTGCTGCGTCGCGAAAGCTCTTTGAGGAGGGCAGGGTAGGGGCGTCCCGGTTCTCCTTCATTGCCGCGAAAAGACGCGCGGTGACGTCTGCACCTCCCGGCGGCAGCGCCTCACGCGCGTCCAGCATGGCCCGGCGCACCGCAGGCGGGACCGGCGGGACGAGTTTCTCTTCAAGGGTCTTTCTCATGGGAGGTTTCCTTTCAGGCGTCTGAAGATATCGGGGTGTTTTGCGAGTAGGGCTGCGCGCACCGCCTGTGCTGCCTGTTGTCCGCTGTCTTTGCCGTAGTGCTTTCGCGCGATCTCTTCGGAGTTGCAGAGGATCGAAGCCACGGTGGCGTAGTCGCCGGGATGAACTGCAAGATGCAGCGTGGCGACAGCATGGCGGCACTGATGGGGCGTCATGCCGTGGCCGAGGTGGCGCTCGCCAAGATCCCAAAGTTCCGCGATGGCTGCGACGGACATGGCACCGGGCGGCAGCCGCATCCGGTCGCTGCGCAGCCGCGGGGTGGCCGTGCCGGGGAAGAGGTAGGGACTATCCTCAAGATCGCGCAATTCGAGCAACCGCGGGCGATGCACCTTTTGCCAGTCCCAGAGGATTTCGGCATCGGCTCCGACGACGTTGACGATCACCGTTTGTCCGTTCTTGACTTCGACCCCGGCAAAACGGATCTCCGCGTGCGCGCGGTCCTTGACCCATATGACGTTGCGCGGCGTGTCTTTCGTCGCGCGAATGCGCGCGTAAAACAGGTTGCTGGTCCTAAGGGGCCGACTGACCTGAATCGCTCGCGCGGCGGCAGACGCGTGCAGGCGCAGAGCTTGCTCTTCTCCCCACGTTCCTTTTTTCGCCTCGGCAAGATCTTTTTCAGCGATTTCATGCAGACGGTCCGGCGAATTGACGAACACTGCTGCGAGATGAGGGTTCAGACGCAGCCTGTCGACGACGGCTTCAACTTCTGCCGTCATCGCCCGCGGCGAGAGGATGAAGTCATCGTAGACTATCTCGATCACGTTCAGCGCGGCCAGCGCTTCTTTCGATTGCAGGCCATGCCGGGCGATCGTTTTCAGATTAGTGATGCGGGACCACAAAGTCGAACTCTTGTCAGGATTCTTGAGGTTAGAAGAGTTGCGCGACCGCTCGATCTGAGCGGCACAGGCGACGTCCAAGACCTCGGTCGAAAACAGATCATCGAAGGACGGCAGGGTGGCAAAATCATCGCCGGCTTCGGTCTGTTCCCGCAGCAGCCAGGTTGTCGCCTGTCTGTATCCAGCCGATGCTGTCTCAGGGTTTTTCGGTGTCCGCTTGCGGTTCTTCTTCAATGCCGCGATCTCTGCGTCGATCTCCACAGCCGTGCGACCGGCTTTGAGCTGCTCGCGCGCCCAGGCTTTGAGGTCAGATGCTTTTCGTAGAGTCTTGCTGAAGACCGCCTCGGCATCGCTCCGGAAATCTGTGGGAAGCGATTTCCACTCAATTCTGCGCGCGCGGTCGGGAGACGACGGAATGACAAACCCCGGGTGGGGCAGCAGACCGGCAAGACCAGGCAGGATGTTGTGCTTGCGGTGAAGTTCCAAGATACGCAAAAGCGCTCGGCGCAATGAGCGACGGCCGTCCGGGGTTGCCTCCGACCAGAGCCGATCGATTTCGGCTTGGTCGAGATCCGGCAGGGCGACACGCGCTCGGGCGCGGAGTGTCACGAAGGGTTTGTGCGCATTTTTGGTGAACAACGCCCCTTCTTCCACGAAGCCTTCATGCGCGCAAATGAACTCGATAAGCTTGGTGTAGCTGTCACGGATCGATGGAGCAGTACGCCGGGTTCCATGCGCCTCGTGAAACCGTCCGAGCAGCGACCGGATGCGGGAATTGCCACGCTTGCGGGCTTTGTCGAGGTCGGCAGCCTTCGAGACCGCGCCGTAGGGGGAAGGCGCGATGTGCCGCTCGAAATATGCCAAATCAGCCGGGATCAGCCCGATCTCCTCGTCGAGATAACCGAGGCGCGCCGGGATCTTCTCGAGCTCGTAGAGCGCATCCTTTTTCACGGCCTGGGCCCGCGCCCAATTGAGCACGTCGCTCATCATGAAAGTCGTCATCGTGTTCATATTCATCTCCCGGTTCCGTCCCGCCGTTCAGCGTCTGCACAGGCAGAGGCGCTGAGCGGCGGGTCGGGGCAGGGCCGTCCTTGGCCCTTCAGGAGATCGCGCCCGGCGGGCGAATTCGCACCTCGTTGCGTGGATTTCCGGGATTTCGCAGTGAGGCCCCCAAAGATAACACCGATTTATGTTCGGGGGCGGTTGTGCGACACGCGCGGCTTGCCGGCTCATTGCATGGATCCCTCTGTCGCACTGTGCGACGGGGTTTCCGGGAGCAGCTCTTCCGGATCAATCTCGAAGCCAAACCGGCCCCGCAGCCATTCTGACACATCCACCGGATTTGCCCGGACATTGCTGAACACGCGGCGTGTCGGCATGCCATCCGCGATCCAACTGTCAACAGTGCGCAGGCTGACGTTCAGCGCCGCGGCGATGGATGTCTTGCCGACCAGCGGCAACTCGTTGCGCTTGCGCATCTCGGCCGAGCGCGGGTAGGGGCCCTCTTCGCATCCCCAGACATCTTCCCATGCCACCCGGTGCTGTCGGTTCAGACGTTGCGACGGCAGCCGCCCTGCCGCGATGTACCGAAGGATTGTGCCTGAGGTGAGATTCCAATGGCTGGCTACGTCTTCAACGGTCAACATGTTCTACTCCTGTTCTGATGACAGGGCGCAGATAGTCGCCGCGAGGAGAGTGCAGAAATTGGCAGGCCAAACGCCTCGAGAACAGCCGTTTCCGATTTATGAACAATCCGGAGATCGGTAGATAAGTAAATGTAATTAAACAATAAATGAAATTTCTTGCGAGGCGATGGCTTTCGTTTCCGAGCGGAGTCCATCGTACCGATCTGGTTCCTGATCAACCTCAGGAGCCTCGAATGTCACTCTCCAGCAAGACCAAGCCCGCCAACCCTCTCGACAAGTTCTACACCCGCCCCGAAACCGCTCAATCCTGCCTGCAGCATCTCTGGCATGTCTTGCCGGACCTGTCGGCGGACCTCTTCGTCGAACCCTCAGCTGGCGATGGCACCTTTCTCGATCTGCTGCCAGAGCCGCGCGTCGGGATCGACATTTCACCGGATGCTCCGGGGATCATCGCGGCGGACTATCTGACCTGGCAGCCAGATCAGGACGCCCGCCGCATCGTTTTCGTGGGCAACCCGCCGTTCGGCAAGAATGCCTCTCTCGCGATCCGATTCTTTAACCGGGCGGCGGAATATGCCGAGGTCATCGCGATGATCCTGCCGGCCTCGCTGATGAAAGGCTCGATGCAGAGCCGACTGGACCGTCGGTTTCATCTTGTGAGTGAGATGCCCTTGCATGACGAACTCTTCCGCGTCGGAGACCATCGGCATCCGGTCCATACGGTATTCCAGGTCTGGCAACGCCGACCAACGCTGCGGCCCAAATGCGTCGGTCAAACCAAGCATCAAGACTTCCGTTTCGTGGCGGCCGCGTCAGAAGCTGATTTTGCCGTCCGGCGCATCGGGGGAAGGGCAGGGGCCATCCTGCCGCTTCCGGTGGGTGCCAGCACAGCACGGGGGTATTCCCCGAACTCCAACCTGTTCATCAAGGCGGTGGGATCTGCGCCCGAAATCGTCGAGGCGCGGTTCAAGCGGCTGGATTTCAGCGACTGCCGTCGGCAGGTGGCGTCGAACCCGTCGGTGTCGAAGCGGGAGATCGTTGCGCTCTATGACGCTCAGCTTGAGATCGAGGCACTGCTATCGCGTCAGCAGGCAACGGGGCGGTCGATGCGCTGTCTCGATGCCGTCGCCGAGTCCGGCACCTGAGGTTGCGGGGTCTTGGCTTCAATCACATCATAGGATCTGCGGCGCGAGCCGACGAGGCATCGCTTCCGGGGTGGAAGGCCAGAACTGGTGCCGTATATGCAGACACAAGACGCGGGCAGCGATTTCGTCGATCAGACCGTCGATCGGAAGATCGGATTCCCTCATTTCAAGACCAGGTTGTTCTATCGGACGCCAAGATAACGGAACCCTTTGGACTGCGTCACCAGTACCCCGCCGGGCTCATTCTACGGTGCCCCGAAGATCGATTTTCCATGCCTGTCGAGAAGGGCGCCAACCTCGCTCAGCAGATCGGGCAGCGGCGTGGTCTCGAACTCGGCCAGCGCGATGTCCGCTCTTTCAAAAAGGGCGATGCAGGGCTCATCCGGGTTGTGGCGGGAGGCATAGAGGATGCCGTCCGGCCTCTCGGGGTGATCGAAGAGGGCATCGGACCAGGTGCCGCAGGGATCGTAGGGACCAGTCGAGATGGCAGCCGTTGTCCCGAGGCGCGAGAGGTTCTCGCCCATGGCTTTCACGAGGCGCAGATCGCGGGAGGCCTGCAGGATGGAGCGGCTTCTCTGCTTGATCTCGGAGTAGCTGACCGTCAGCCGCTGCGGATTGCGCAGCAAGGTCTCGATCATGGCCGCATCGGGACCAGGCGCCAAATATAGGACTCCGAAGCGCCCACTCAGGCAGTCGAAACGGAATGTCGGCGGATGTCCGGGTCCAGGCCCGTAGAAAATGGGGCTGTAGGTCGATCTGTGGACCCGGTAGCGCAGGCTGCCCGCTGAAAATGTTTCAAGCGGAAGACTGCGCCGATGCAGATCCGCAGGAGGGCCCGGCGCTGCCCCCGTCGTGCCGCGCGGCGCCTTGCTCATGCGTACCCGTCGCCGCCTTGCTGCGCGACATGGCGCGACACCGCCTCCGCATCCCCCTGCTGGATCGCTTGCAGCAGGCTCCGATCGCCCAAGGCTTCATCCGGGGCGAGGAGGATATCGAGGATGACCCAAGGGTCATCGCCCGCATGCGCCTGCAGCACCTCTTCGATGCCGGTAAGCACATCCTCCTTGCCGAATTGGAAAGCCGGGTAGACCCAGTCCGATGCCACCCGCACGGCAAGCAGCTTGTGTGCATTGCGCCGCTTGTCGATCGCCTGGCGCGTGATGCCCAATAGGTCTGCGACCTGCGCGCTCGACAGCATTTCTCCAGCCATCTCCATCAGCGTACGGCGGTGCGCGATGGAGCGTCCGACAGCGCCGGCGAGCGGGTCCGTCTGCAAGGACGGCTCGGAGATGCGCGGATCACTCATGACGCGCGCCAGAGCTCCGAAATCGGAAGGCGCGGCGAGCGTGGACAGGATCAGATCCTTGGGCATGGTGCTGACCATCCGATCCACGGTGCGCATGCATCTCATGAGCAGAACCTGTTTGATCTGCGCATCCGTCTTGGCCTGCGCAGGCATCATGGCCCGCACCAGCTCGCCGGAGCCTGAACCGCTGGACATGGCCGCCTGAAAAAAGGAGTCGGGCATCTCCGCCGCGATCCGTTTGATCCAGTTTTCGGATTGCGCGACGAATCTTTCCCGATCGGAAGCCGAAGACTTGTGCTGCGGGTTCGATGCACTGTCGAAAGAAGCGGTAGACATGAGGTCCTCCCCAACTTGGTTGCGCTCTTACCTTATATAGGATCAATGTGATAAAAGCAACCCGAGAGACAGTAGCTCCACCCCATCTCATCGAAGAGCATTGCGATTTCGGCGATGAAAGCGGCCACAACGCTGCTTTGGGGGCGGAAGAGGGTCGACAAGCCTGCATGTTCCACACCAAAGTGCGGGACCCCAGCAGGACGGCTGCCATTGCCATTGGGCAAGCTCATCCACGGTCATGGGCTCGAGGACGTACGGAACACGATCAACTTCCCCCGCGGCGCCCCCGAGAGGGGCGGAAACATTACAAAGATCGTCAGCGTGAGGAGCCGCTCCGGGAAAATGTCCCAACAGGTATTGCGGGCATTCATCAGAGCTGCCTACGATTACCTGGCCCAACGGGCGAGGATACGGGCATGTCGCTCAAAGAGGCCGACATCGCGCTGACCAAGGATGACGGCATTCCGTTCCGATCACAGCTCGGCAATCTGCAAGCGGGCCGCCGAAACAGCGGCCGCTTCAGCCGGCGCTTCGCTCCGCAATAATCCAGTCAATCGTGTCCCAATCATGGGTCGTGACATCCCCCTTTATCAGCAGGGCGAGCAGCCCAAGCTGCCATTTTGTCGGCAGAGTGCTTGAAGGATCACGAGCGATTCCCGACAGCACGTCCGCGAACAATCTGTGCGGATCGGCCTCGCATTGCGCGAGATAGTGTCCCAGACGCCCCCGTCCGCCCGTGCGCTCTATGAAAGACGAGAAGACCGCAGCACGCTGACCGAACTCTATACGACCAGCCGTCTCGTCAAAGGACACGATCCAGCGAGGGAGATCCTTGATCAAACGTTCGCGCGCTTTGGCTTGAAGATCATGAACTGTCATGGGTTCAAAATAAGCGTCAGGCACGAGTTTCGCAATTCCGTCCGGGAGTGGAAATGCATGCATGTGCTTGAAATAAAGTGAAAATTGAAGACATCTCTTCGTTGTTGTTCCTCCAAATAAAAGCGGCGCTGTCTACACCAGAAACCGGCGTGGCGGCAGCACTCGGTAGCGACGCCATTCGCACATGATCTTGTGATGTCGGCAGGTTCCGGAGCGTAGGCAATGTTGGCCGCAGGGCGGCCAACAGACGTGCGACTATTCAGCATTTCCCTTCAGGTGCTGGTGGGATGGGGCAGGGGCCTCCCCGCAGTCTTCTGAACGCGGGGAGGCTTGTTTCAGCTTTGCTGGCCCAGACGCGCGCGGACGGTCACCTCGGCATGTATACGGTCCATGACGTTTTGCCAGGTGGCGCGCACGGCGCTGAGTTCTTCGGCGATGATTGCGCGGGCATCGCGTTCGTCACCTTCCAAATCGTCGCTGTAGATGTATCCGAGCAGGTGGTCGATTGCGTCGATGAGGTCACCGTCCGGCGTTTTGTCGTGCATTGCGATGGCATGCAGCACATCGACATCGTCCATGAACAGACGGACCGTTTCGACCGGTAGACCGGAAAGGTTGCAGAGTGCGATCCGCAATCGCGGATATATCTGAGCAATGGCCTCGGCTGCCTGGCGCATCGGATCACCGTTTGGGTCCTGCACGTGGGTCAGGCGGATTTTTGCGGGAATGGAAGTCATGTTGGTTTCCTTTGTGAAAGAGAGCGGGGCACCGTGTCCGGCCCCCACAAGGGCGGGTCGGAGAAGGTGCGCAGGTCGCTGGTTATCGGGAGGTAGAAGGCGCTTGACGCGTCGCTTTTGAGTGGTTGTGGCCGCGCGTCACACCTGGAAACGGTTGCGAGAACTACGGCGTCGATCCTGGCGCCGCGGATTGAGCCCGCGGCGCTCGGCTTCGATACGGCTCGCATCATCCGACCAGGTCGAGGCGATGCGGTCATACAACATCCGGGCGCGTTCAAGCGGGGCCTCCGTCAGGCTGCCGATCACCGGGGTCTGCGACTGACCGCCTTTCAGCCGAGCATCCGTTCGCGGGACACGCAGCCGCCGCGTGAGGACGAAACGGCTTTCCCGATCAAGTCCACATTCCGCGAACTCCTGTCTGAGACGGATCTCGTAGCCGCCATTGGCGTCTGTGTCCGAGCTCGTGCCGTAGGCGAGCAGGAGCTCATCGTCGGTCGCGTCGAGGACGAGGCTGGGGCGCGGATAATCCCCTTCCCGGTCATGGAAGGGAAACCGAAATGACACAATGTCACCGGTGGAGATCTGGGTCTTGGAAGCTTGAGACATGAGACAATCCTCTTTTGAAGGCACCGGCCCTGGCCGATGCGGTGGCCGCAAACACCGCATGGACCGGGGCCGGTGCCCCTGCCTGTGCCTTGGAATTGCTCGCGTCCCGTATGTCGTTGGCCCAAGAAAAAGGGGTGGCGTTTCCGCCACCCCCGGTATCCCTCAAGGGGACAAATCACGTTCAAGGCGCCACATGGCTTTCCTGACCCCTCAAGGGGGTGTGATCACTCTCAGCCGCCTACGCGGCGGCTCATTTGAGCTGGGCGATGCTTCTGCTGATGCAAAAACATGGTTCCCACTCTCTTCTCAGCCGCCTGCGCGGCGGCTCAAGCGGACCGGGATTTGGCCGTCGCCAGCTCTTATCCCCGGTCCAAACCGCCTGCGCGGCGGCTCAGGTGGGACTGGGAGCAGGCTGCTGCCCGCCTGCTTCCCAGTCCCGAACCGCCTATTCGGCGGCTGTCTCTCTCCCTATTCTGGATATGGTGCTTTCCGATCTTCCTCGGAAATACATTTCCAGATTTTTTCACCCGTCCTTCGATAAACTATAACCGTTTCGATTTCAGATCGGTGATGGTCCCGAAGGTGGTGCGGGGTTTCCCCGCTCTCCCTTTTTTTCGGGAGGCAGCGCTGATTGGCGCTCAAACACTATATGGGTTCCTCTCGAGTGCGCGCAAAATGGATTTTCGGAAATTTTGGATTTTTCTTTCGCCAGGATCGGAAAGCCGAGTCAGTCCCGGAACAGGACTGTCGGCACGGGCCGCCCGCCGCCTTGCGGTGTCAACTCGCTGACTTCGGCGGTCCAGCCTCGTGCCGAGCAGATGCGCCGAACCAGCGCGACGACATCCTCTGAACACCGTCCGCGCCGAAAGTTCTTTGCCTTGCTTTCCGACGGAAAAGCGGCGGGAAGATCCTCGGTGAGACCCTTGGCCGACAGCCGGAGAGACGCAAGGCCAGCCATTCTCGCAGCGGTGATGGCGGGTTCAAGCGTCGCACGACCCGTCGGGTCGGGTTCACCCGAGATCTCGGCTATCAGGTTGTCGAAGGTGGTGGTCCGTGTCACGGGAAAGGTCGGTAGGGGCTGTTTCGACAGAATGATCACACGCTTTTCGCGGTCGGGTGACGCAAGGCGTAGTCGCGCGATCGCCTGTTGCGTGCCGCATTCGCGCGTCTGAGCGAGGAGGGATTGTGCCCGAGCATCGGGATGGTTGCGGCCCCTGGCCGGGATCAGGCGGCCGTCAGTCATCAGGCGGTCGAGAACGGTCTCGGGCAGAGCGCCATCGGTATGCGCGGCAATAGTGTCGCGGTCGTGACAGAATACAGCCCGGGCCTGATCCTCGACCGCGGGAAGCGGCGGTTGCAGGCGACCGATGATGATGACCGTATCGTGCGCCGCATAGGCATTGAGCCCCTGCATCCCCGGCCCGAAACACCGCCAGTCGACGGCCGCAATCAACGCCGCAGTTCCGCGGTCTCGCTCGAAGGCGTCTCTAACCCGCGACGTCGACACGACGAGGACCTTGGCGCCGGGTTTCCGCGTTACCTCGGTATCGATGACCGCTCGGATGTGTTGCCGTGCTTTTGCGCCGGTCTCGCCGGTGCACAGATAGCTGTCGGACATCGTGCGGTCCGACAACTGAACGACGTCCGCTTGTGGTTTGACGTCGATACTGTGAAACGCGCAGCCCGGCGCCAGACGATCGACGATCATGGGGTCTGCATCCGCGTCGAGCAGCATGAGCGGCGCATTGCGGGGCAGGGGCTGGCAATCATAGATGCGGACCATCTGTTCTTCCCCATCGTGAAGGGACAGTTGATTGCCCGTCAGGCCACCCGTTTCCGCGAGAAGGTCGAAGATTTCCGCGCGAAACTGGGCACTCTGGTAGCCGATCAGATCGAATTCGCTCATGCGACGGTCAACGCCGTGCCGCGGCTGGCTCGGCCAGATCTGAAGTGCAGGGGTGGCGGCGCGTTCGGCCTCCGCCAGTTGGATCAACGTTTCGGTCTTTACGCCTTCCCTTTCCAGCCGTGGCATGATCTGGACCCCTTCGGACAGTGCCATGGCGATCAGTTCCCGGACCCGTGCGTGGGTTGCGCGCAGCTGGCTGTCGAAGGTCGAGGGCGTGGGCGCCAGAAACCTGTCGAGGCTCAGCTCCCGTATCGAGGACATGGTCTGCCAGACCTTTTCGTCGATGACGCGCAGGGCGACGCGCGCATCCTTTGCAAGCGGACTGGCGATGGTCAGGTAGGTGTGTGCGAGGAAGGTAACATGGTGCTCGGTGATGTCGTGCTGCGCCAGATAGGCGCAGTTTGCCGCACAATGGGCCTCACGGAGGTCGCCCGAGAGCGTTCCTTTGCGGCACACCGCGCGCGTGATGGACGGAACAGCACCGCGAAGGCGCTGAACGAGATCAAGCGCGCTGCACATCGGGGCATCGGTTTCCGGATTTCTGGCGGCGCGACCGCGGATCACGCGATACGGGACATGCGGAGCCAGCTCCCTGAAATCCCGCGCGGCCTGCGCCGCAAGATCGAGCGTCGGCATGTAGATCAGGACGTGGCCGCGTTCCAGCAGGGCCTCGGCGTGATCCGCAATGGCGCGCAGAGCCGTGCTTGTCTTGCCCACGCCAGGCGATACCCGAAACGCGGCGGCCTCGGTCGCGTCGCCGTTCAGCGCGCGCAGGACAAACGCATCCATCTTCTCGGCGAGGTGTTTGCGGGCGACATCGACATCCATCCAGTTCGGGACGGTCGTGGCGGCGGGAAGGGTCGGCGTATGGTGCATGGAGACCTCCAAAGTGAGATCTCGAGAAACTCGGTAGAATGGTCTGACCTTGGAAAAAACAGGTGCCAGGTCATCGCAGTGGCGATGGTGCGTTTTGCCTATAGAGAGTCTTTATAGCGCATGCGCACCATCGTCGTGCGCGGGCCCCAGACGAAGGATAATTCCCGTTCAAGAAGGATGAATAAGCTGGCCGATATCCAGACGGTGGGCGAAATATTCTGGTAACCACGATTTCGATTTCCACCTGACCGACGGCCAATTCAACCACTTATTTTTTTCCAGACGGACACCCGACCGATTTCCTCCTTGCGGACGATGTGTCCGAGCAAGACGCCCCAAGGAGGAGCAAAAAATGGACTTTTACGCAATCGACAGCCTGTCCCTGAGTCCGGTGATCACCCAGGACGCCAGTGTCCTAAACCTGCAGCCGACGGAAGAAGGCATAACAGCGAAGCTGACGTGCTACTTGCAGTCGCCATGCGACGTCGAGGTCGATGCATTTTGCAAGGGCAAGATCCAGATCGGCGTTGTCAACCTCACCGGCTCCGAGGGCACCATGCCGTCCATCGTGTTCAAGATGGGCCGAGTGCTGCTGCACGCTGCCTATGCTCTTGGCGCGGAGGCGCCCGAACTTCGAGCGGCATTGGTGGCAGCCTTGGAAACTGCTGAGATGCCCGATGACCAAACGACCTGGCCCATTGTGATGGAGCTTGTGGACACCCGCCACCACGTCACGAAGGGGCTGCGCATGATCGGCCCGAACCCGAGGATTTGGGCGTCGTTTGTCAGGGGTTTGCAGGGATCGCAGGGGGTGGAACTCTGCGCGCAAGAGCGGATGCTTCAGGCGTGTTACCTGAGGTTCCCCACGAACCAATCTCTGCTCAAAGCCGCCCCTGTCACGCAGATCTTCCGCTGAGGTACTGGCACCGTCCGACACGGAACCGGTCCTTCGCGTGAGGGCCGGTTTCGCTGTGGATGGCCGTCTGATCTCCCAAGCGTTCCAGTTACCCCTTCCTGCTTGCCTGTCTGCAGCAGTAACGGAGACCGCGGAATCTCGGCATCACAGGATTGCCCGCATCTGTCCTCCGGCATCGACGCCATGGGCCATTTTCCTGACCATCAGAAAGACGTTCCCGGTCGTCTTGGCCCAGAGTCTGCCAATGCGATCCTTCTCACGGGCCTCGGGGGCGCCGACGAGATGTTCACCCTTGTACTCGACGACGAAGATCCTGCCATCGTTCAGCCGAGCCACGAAATCGGGATAGAACCTGCTGCCCACCCGGGGCAGCCAGAATGAGTCAGGATGTTTCGCTACGTTGCGGACCCAGACGTCGACCGCATCCAGACTGTCGAGTGACCACGCACATTGGAATTCATCACCGTTCAGGTCTCCGTCCAGCAACGGTGCGCGATCGGCGCCGAGAAGATGACGCTGGAAGCGCATCGCCCCGATGGGCTGGGTGGGCACCGTCCGATAGACCTGATCGTCGAACCGGACAACCGCTGCCGCATCAGACGTCGGCTTTGCCAGATCGTCGAACAGCATGATCTGATGGGCCGTCTCGCGCTCGATCTTGTGGATCTCGGCCACCTTCCAGCGGATGCGCGCCGCTATCTGGTGCTGCCAGTCAATCAGGGTTCGCGCGGTCACGCCTTCGCGTTCCAGAAGCTTGCCAATCAGACCCGCGATCCAAGGCTGCATTTCCGCGTCGGGGATCCAGCGATCTCGGCATTCGCGAGTCAACCACTGGACAAGCGACACCTCGATGTCGGCATCGTCAGGCATTGCGAGCCCGCTCAGCTGCGGCATCTCCTGCGTGGAGCGGCTGTACACCAGCTTCTCGCCCTCGAGGTCGATCACCACGACCTCCTCGTCGCGCCGGAAGGTCAGCTCTGCCTCGGTCAGCTCGGCGGGATGCTTCAGCAGAGACCATTCGACACGTTCATATATCGCGTCCGTGTCAGCCTCGAATACCTCTCCCTCCATCTCGACCAGAAGCCGTGGCACCTCGATCACCGCACCCAGCTCGGCGCGGGTTTTCTGCGCTTCGACCTGCGCCCGGTGCTTCGCCAGCTGCGCATCGAAATGCCCGTGGTCGGCATCCTGCACGACCGAGCGCACCGCCGTCGCCACGTCATCACTCACCGCGCCCTTCACGCCAACGGACAGCGTGCCATCCGCCTTCGGCACATAATCGACCCCACCTTCCTGCACGTCGTTCAGCGTCTGCCGTACCTCGGGCGTGTCCTGCACCGTCACCTGCAACACAGGCTTCGGTCGTACCGGGTCCGGATCGAACAGCCGCCCTTGGTCATCCTGATCGACGCCACGGGGTTGCAGGTTCTCGCGCACCTCCTCGTCGGTGAACCCCATATCAATCAGCTTGTCGCGCAACCCGTTCGCCGCCGCGGCAAAGTTCGGCTCGGACACATGCGCATAGGCGCAGTTCAGCGTCGGGTCCTTGCGCCGCGTTGCGTAGGGCATCCGCAGCACACGTCCCAGAAGCTGCTCCACCGCTGTCGTGCTGGACAGGTTCTGCGTCGCGCACAGCACATAGGCCGAGGGGCAATCCCACCCCTCCTTCAGCGCCGCCACCGTGATGACATGGCGCACCGGCACGCTCGGGTCACGAAGGTTCACGCCATCCAGTTCCCTTTGCTCCCCTGTCGCGATCTTGATCCAGGCTTCAGGGATCAGCTTCTCCTCCATGAGGTAGGCCTTCACCTCCTCCACCGTCGGATGGCCGTTTCTCGCCTGGGCCTGATACAGTGCCACGGGACGGATGAAGTCGCGGTCCCGCTTCGCCTTGTCCTCCAGCATCGCCCGCGTCGCCACCGTGGAAGACACCGCCTCGCGCCAGTCGTCATGCGGGCGCACCCGGATCGGCAGCTTGATCATCTCCTCGTCCTTCAAGGCCGAGGCGGTGACAGAGAACAGGATGTTGTTCACCCCGCGCGGCGTCGCCGTAAATTCGATGATCGCCGTCGGGCGGATGCGCGCCTGCACCTCGCGCGACAGGCCCGACACTGCATTGTGCGCCTCGTCCACGATCATCAGCGGGCGCTGATGATACAGAAGGTTGGAAAAGCTGTACTTGACCGCCCCCTCGCGCAGCATGTCATTGCCCGCCGCCTCTTCGGCAGAAACAACCTCCATCCCTTCCGTCGGCACGCCCGAGAAATGTGTTTCCAGTTCTTCATGGTGGGCATAGACGCGGCGGCCGACGGTGTTCGTCACTCGGAACGCCTGGATCGTCGACACCACCACGCAGGCGGACCGCGCCATGTCCTGCGGGCGCAGCGTCTCGAACTCCGCGATGTCGAACACCCGCACATGCCCGCCAAAGCTGTCGTCCAGCCGCCGCCGATAGGCGTGGTCGCGGTCCTTCAGGGCCTCCAGCGTTTGTGATTTGATCGCGTCCGAGGGCACCATCCACAGCACCAGCGGATAGGCCCGCCCAAGGTAGCTGCGTGCGGCCAGCCGGATCGACTCTGCCGCCAGCAGGGTCTTGCCGCCCCCGGTGGGCAGGCGCAGGCAGACATAGGGCACCTCGGGCAACTGATCGAGCGGGCGATAGGCGCGCGGCTCCATCTTGCGCCCCTCCAGACGAGCCTGCGCTTCCTGTTCCGCGACCGCGTGGGCAAAGGCGGCAGCAGGGCCAGAGGCGAGCGTGCGTGACAGGAACCCGTCCAGCGCATCCAGCGTCATTTGCTGGTAGGATTTCAGCAACATGGTCACACCCTCACCGCAATGTCATAGGGCGTCTGACGGAACAGGATGGCCTCCTGTTTCAGCGTCTCCGCCGACAAACGGCAGGCCGTGCCATATACCACCAGATCCCCGTCAAATCCCTCGGGCAGCGCGTCCTTCAGCAGGCGCAGCACCGGGCGGGTCAGCACGTTGCCGCCCTGCGGGGTGCGGTCCTTCAGGATGCCATTGTACAAAAGCGCCACCGCGCGGCCCTCATACGCGCCCAGCAGCGGGCTGTCGGGCACATCGCCAAGGGGCTGGCGGGTTTCGGAAAACCAGACATGCCGTGCGAGGTCGGCAAAGCGGATGGCCTCGTCGATCCGCCCATCGGCGTCATAGACCGCCTGACCCAGACGGCAGAAGCGGAAGCCGCCGCCGCCCTGCCAGCCCACATCTTTCGATATGCCGCCTTGTTCGCCGTCGATGACCTTTTGCAGGCGCGGGGCGCAGTGGGTGCGGGCATGCTCGCCCATCTCGATCCCGATCCAGCGACGGCCCATCTTGTGCGCCACAGCGGCGGTGGTTCCGGAGCCGAGGAAGCTGTCGAGCACGAGGTCGCCGGGATTCGTGGCGATGTGCAGGATGCGTTGGATTAGGCGTTCGGGTTTCGGGGTGGCGAACTGTTCTTCGCGTCCGAAAATCTTGGTGATTTCTTGCTTGGCCTCTCGGTTGTTGCCGACGCTCTCGTGTTCCCAAACGGTGGTGGGGGTCAGTCCGCCAAGCTCGCTTTCAAATCGCTTGCGAAACGGAAATGTTCGCCCTGTCTTGCCCCACCAAATTCGATTGTCGGCCCGCAATTCTTCGAAGGAGTCCCGTGACAACCCCCAATAGCGATTAGCCCGAGGCTTAAAGGTGTCGCCATGAGGGCCGACGACTTCGTAGTGCCCGTCGTTGTAAGGCTTCGATGCTGTCATATCTGAGCGACGCCAACGACCGCGCGGATCATCATCTGGATTCCAGAAATCGGAATCGCTGGCGCTTGTGCGTGATACCTTGTTCGGAACCCACTTTTCCCCGTTTTTCGCATACACGATCTTGAAGTCATGATCGTCAGAGAAATGCCGGGCAGTGTTGTTCCGCGCATGGATTTTCTGCCATATCACAGTGGCAAGGAAATTCCGTCGCCCGAAAATCTCATCCATCACGACCTTGAGGTAATGCCCCTCGTTGTCGTCGATCGACACCCAGATGGAGCCATCCTCGGACAGGAATTCGCGCAGCAGCATCAGGCGCGGCACGATCATCGCCAGCCATTTCGCATGCTCCAGGCTGTCGTCGTAATGCTCGAACGCGGATCGGGTGTTGTACGGCGGGTCGATGTATATGCATTTTACCTTGCCCGCGTAAAACGGCAGCAGTGCCTTCAGCGCCTCAAGGTTGTCGCCCTGCACCAGCAGACCCTGATCGCCATCGCCCTGCGACAGCTCCGGCACCTCGTCCAGCAGCCGATAGGGCACCCTGTCCGCCGCTCTCAGATCTTCGTCCCGTGTCAACCAGTGCAGCAGCGGCATACCCGTCCCCCGTCCCGCCGGGATCTGCCGCCCGGCTTGTCGCGGGCGACCGTATCCGACGCTTGGCGCGAAGGAAAGTCGCGGGGCGCGCGCGGGGGCTTGCGACGTGGGCATCAATGGCGGGGGAGGGGCGCCACGCCAGAACGACTTCCACCCATTGCAGAAGCCCTTCTGGCACTTGGATGATGCCCACGCCGTGCTCGCGGCATGGACATTTTTCTCGTCACCTGGCCGAGCCGGTTGGGTCGGCTCGGCCAAGGCGTTTAGATGTGGCCGCTCAGGGCACGGTTCCGGCTGCGTTTGGCGGTGTTGCGCCTCGCCTTCTCCAGTTTCGCCTGGTAAGGTTGGAACTGATCAAAATATGCCGACGTGTTGAAGCCTGCCCTTTCGGTCCCGTCCTTCTCGTCGACAAGGGCGACATATGCCGGGACCTCGCGCGCGTGGAGCTGGACGTAGCTCATGCGGAACAGCCGAATATCGACCTGATTTGTTTGGACAAACAGGTGGTGATGATAATCGATGCCGTTTTCCACAAAGGCTCCTGCCAGGTCCATCGGGATGCCGCCGGTCCCCTCAACGTCGCACCCGAAGACAAAGAAACCCTTGTCTTCAATGGCAGCGGCAATTGCATCACTCGGGTATTGCAGTTGGATGACCTGCTTCGCCATGACACAAACATCTGGTGTATTATATAAGACGTCTATGCAGGCGGCGATGTCGCCCAGCACGTCATCAAAATTGGTCTTCAGTGCCTCGATGATGCGTAGGACAAGATGCCTAAACTTGTCATGACTGACTCCGTTTGGTTTGAACCGATCATGCGGTAGAGTTGATGGCTTTTCGATTTGTTGCCATAGGTCGTCGGCGCCATGAGCACGACAGGCCATCATGTAGAAAAAATGTTCCAAGACTGCGTCAAAGAGCTCTTGAGGATGAATATTGTGTGCGGTTTCGCAGAATTCAGCGGCGATTAGGTTGGCGATAGGGCGCATGGAAGTCTCCTGTTGCAATGTGTGCAGGCGATATTAGTCACTGCTCGAAATCGAGAAGCGCTTTTCGCTCGTTTCTTTCACCTGCAAGGGTTTCGAGGGTGGGATCAGTGAAGCAGTTCGGCAGCCTCGGTTAGGTGTGGCTGCATGGTCAGGTTTGCGTTTGCGGGAGGCGGGGTGGGCCGCCCCGGTCAGCACCGTTCCGGGCCCCGGATCGGTATGTCTTCGGCATGGAGCAGGCGAGCGGCTATCACTTCGGCTTCGATCAGCGACACCAGTCGACCGGCGTGCCGCCTGGGTTTGCACCACGCGTTTTTTCTGGCGTAGATGATATTCCCAGCGGTATGGGCCTCTGCGGTTGTTCGAAGGATATCGTCGGGTGAAGGCCAGGTTGTCTCTGCAGTCGATCGATTGCAGTCAATATCGCGGATGCTCGCAATGGTAGTGCAGTTTTCAAAGAAAATTCCCGCTGGTCGGAAATACTGGTTAATATTGCACTATACAGCAAATATTTTGGATAGGTCGGGCTTCTACATGGATAATCCTCGTTGATGATGCTGGTGAATTTGCGTTATTTGAAGGGTCTGGGGAGGCTTTATCGAACCTTCACGAGTGAGGTTCGATAAAGCCTCCCCAGACCATAAAAAGCGACTTTGGCATCTTTTCGAAGCATCCGTTAACTATCCTTCCTAAAGCAATTTCTGGTGCTGCCAGAAAATTTTGATCCAGGGAGGAGTTGTGTTTCGCGATAGGAAGCGCCGTGAAAATAGGATTGACCTCGGCCTTCGGTAATGTTGGGCCCGCTGACGGTTTCGTGCACGGTGGTGTTTTTCTTGGCGGCATGTCTTGGTACGATACAGTCCAGTGACAAGCCTTCGTCAGGCAGGCGGCACCAATCGGTCGGTTACTCCGGGGGGGTATTACGTCAACTGAAAAGAGTCGCGGTCAGCCCTCGGGGCGCCTGGCGCTGTCGACGAGCATCACCGAAAAACTGGGATTTCTTTTTTGGATCGACCGCGATGGAACCATCTCCCCCTCACTGAAGCATGGGGCTTCAGCCACGACAGGAGATTCTCGTGACAAACGCAAAACTTCTGCTGGAATGCATCTACGAAAACGCCGAGATGTACCACCAGTGCGATGACGAGGGTAACTACGACTTTACCCAAATGGGGTGGACCGCCAGCGATGCGATGGACGTCTACGAACTCAAGACCACCGCCGAAGGTCTTTCTATCATAGAAATGCTGCTCACCGGCAAGCTCAGCTACGAGGAGGCCTCCTCCATGGCGTACGAGATCGACGAGACGCCGGAACAGGCCAAAAATGGAGAGCTCGTGTACGACCTGCAATACGGGCATGGCGAATACTTCGACAGCGGGCAAATCTACCGTCTTGAGGATGGTAGTTACTTCGTGTGGCGGTCGTCGCTCAGACCGCAGAACCGCGCGGAGCGTCGCATCTCCGCCGAAGAGTACGAAGCCTGGGAGAATTACGTGGAAGAAATCTTTGAGGGGCAGTCCAGGTACAACTTCAATTCCATGCCCTACTTCGACCGGTTCGTCGAGGGCGAGGGTCTCTGAGAACCAGCACGGATCCAGTCCCGCGACACAACAGACCCGCCGAGCGCCCGTCTGCGCTCGGCGCTTTCGTTTGGCCCATTGGACTGGCGGCTGGCAACGTGACAAAACGCTTGCAGGGAATTCCCTCGAATTATGTCGGCGCCCTCACGCTCGAAACCATCACGCGGCGCTGCGAAAGGTCGCCTGACCACCGAGACAGCTTTTAGAAGGTTCCGGCCCTGACTTTCTTGGGTATTCCTCCCCATGGTTAAGGGATTGCGAACGTACAACTTTCCCGGCAGGATAGACGACGCAGCTCAGAAGAAGATGAGCCGTTCGACCGAAACTCGGATGATGGGCGCGTTTCGTCAGTCGGTGTGCGGAATCTCCAGCGCGACCTTCGACAAGCGGCGCGCAACGTATGCGTTGGCAACAAAAGGGGCAGGGGCCATGAAGCCGAGCCATCCAAGATCGCGTGCGCACAGCCTGACATCAGGTAGTGCAACTTCTGCATCCAAAGCCGTTGAGGATACCGCCGTGGATCAGCTCCACGCGCTCAAAGGCGTGGTATATTTTTCCGTCAGTGATTATGCCGGCCGGATGGACGACGACCTTTTCGACGTCTTGGGTGGAGCCGATCAGTAGGCTGTCCCTTGGTTTACGGCCCATCCTTCGCGCTATGCGCAGGGGCTTTGACCGGGTCGTCACGGCCATGGCCATGCTGGTCCCCAAAGCACGTGGCTCTTGGAGCGAGGTCAGGCAAATGAAGAAGGAATTGGCATTGCGCGCATTAAGATAGCGGATCGCGCGATTTTCTGCCGCAGCGGGGTATGACGTTGCGCAATAGAAACTCGGAGTCACCATCCTTCCTGCTTGCAGGCAGGTTGTATGGCGATACTCTCCAAGTTGAAGGCTGTTTTGTCGCGAGGGTATTTTGATGTCGGATCTAATTGCAATCGAGGGATCGACCGAAGAAGTGGCAGCAGCCTCGGTGCCTATCCTGAACGCTGAGTTCTCGCGCAAGATCACCTTCGCCTCGCATCAGAACGACGTCGCCGTCCTGCTCGAGTTGAGCGTCGAGAACCCGTCTGAAGCTCCACTTGAGGACCTGTGCCTGTCGGTCTCTGCCGACCCGGCGATCTTTGGCGCGCGGGATTGGACCATCGACCGTCTGGATGCAGGGGCCAGGTTGCGGATCGAGGATCGGCGTCTGCCGTTGTCCGGGGGACTGCTGGACAAGCTCACAGACCGACTGCGCGCCGACGTCCGAATTGTCCTTCGGCAGGGAGAGGAGATCCTTGCCGAGACGACCGACACGGTGGAGGCGCTGGCGCGCAACGAATGGGGTGGCGCGCGCTACATGCCGGAGCTTCTTGCGGCGTTCGTCACGCCGAACGATGGATTCGTGCAGAAGGTCCTGAAGGATGCTTCGAAGATCCTGATCGAGGGCGGACGCGATGGTTCGATCAACGGCTACCAGTCGAAATCGACGCAGCGGTCATGGGAGTTGATGTCAGCCATCTGGGCGGCCGTCAGTGCGCAGGGGCTGACATATGCCGTGCCGCCAGCCAGCTTCGAGACGACCGGGCAGAAGGTCCGTCTACCCTCCGATATCCGCCACACAGGCCTGTCGACTTGCCTTGATACCGCGCTGCTCTTTGCAGCCGCCTTCGAGCAGGCGGGGCTGCATCCCGTCGTGGTGTTCACCAAAGGACATGCCTTTGCCGGCGCTTGGCTGCAACCGGCGTGGTTTCCGACAATGACGGTCGATGATCCGCTGGTGGTTCGAAAGGCCAAGGACCTGCGCGAGCTTGTCCTGTTCGAGACGACGCTGGCCACGGCCGGGCATCCGCTGCCGTTTACCAAGGCGATAAACGAGGCCAACCGGCAGATTGCCGAGGAACACGACGCGGATTTCGTCTATGCACTGGACATCCACCAGGCACGAAAACGTGGCATTCAGCCGCTTTCGTCGCTGGCCGAGGTGGGGACAGGGGATGCGACCGCCCCGACGGCGGCACCGCCTCTGGACATCCCGCCCGACGATCTGCCCGCTTTCGAGCAGGCGGACGACCTCGACCTGTCCGAGAAAACACCAGAGGAACGGCTGGCCACGTGGAAGCGGAGCCTGCTGGACCTGTCGCGGCGCAACCGTCTGCTGAATGTCAAACCCTCGTCCACGGCGCTGCCGATCTTCTGCCCGGACCCCGGGCGGCTGGAAGACCTGCTGGCCGGTGGTGCCCGCCTGCGACTGACCCCGCCGCCGGAAAAGGGTCCCAAAGGCAGCGACAGTGACCGTGCCCAATTCACCCTGCGCACCGGAGACGACTGGGCGCGCAACCACGCGCTGGATTCGCTGGAGCGCAAGGAAATCATCGCCAATACCGATCCCAAGACACTGGAGAAGGCCGGGATCGACCTCTATCGCAAGGCTCGGGCAGACATCGAGGAAGGCGGCAGCAACACGCTGTTCCTGGCGCTTGGCATGCTGCGCTGGACACCCACGGGCACCAGCAGCGATAGTCGCGCGCCGATGATCCTCGTCCCAGTTCGTCTGGAACGGGCCAGTGCCCGGTCGAAGCCGGTGCTGGTGCGACATGATGATGACACGGTGTTCAACCTGACCCTATTGCAGATGCTGAAGCAGGATTTCGGCATCGACATGCCGGATTTGGCGGGCGAGCTGCCGCGTGATGACAGCGGGGTTGACGTGGCCCGGATATGGGAGCTGGTGCGGCATCGGGTGCGCAACGTGCCCGGGTTCGAAGTGACCGAGGACGTGATCCTCGGGACCTTCTCCTTTGCCAAGTACCTGATGTGGAAGGACCTTGCCGACCGTACCGAGCGCCTGAAGGAGGCGCCGCTGGTGCGCCACCTGATCGACACGCCGCGCGCGCCCTTTGCCACGCCGTCCTCCTTCATCGAGCCGCGCGAGATCGACCGCCGGATTGCGCCGTCGGATGTTTTTGCGCCGCTGAATGCCGACAGCAGCCAACTGGTTGCGGTGCATGCCTCGGGGCAGGACGGAGATTTCGTGCTGGAGGGGCCGCCGGGCACGGGCAAGTCCGAGACCATCGGCAACATCATCGCGCACAATCTGGCGCTGGGGAACCGGGTGCTGTTCGTTTCCGAGAAGATGGCCGCGCTGGACGTTGTTTATCGACGCTTGAAGGAAGTAGGCCTTGGCGACTTCTGCCTCGAGTTGCATTCGAACAAGGCGAACAAGAAGGCCGTTCTGGATCAACTCGACAGTGCCTGGTCCAGTCATGACACGCTCGATCAGGCGGAATGGGTCAGGGAGGCGGAGCGGCTTGCCGAGTTGCGCGATCGGCTGAACGGGTTGGTCGATGCTCTGCACGCTCCGGGACCGGCAGGGATCAGTGCGCGCGATGCCATGGGGCGGACCCTGCGCTACGGCGACTTGCATCGCGTCGCGCTCGATTGGCCGACACGGCAGGGTCCTGTGAGCTTCGCACCTACGCCGGAGGCATTCGAGGGCCTTTGCACTGCGGCCCGCAGGCTTGGCCAGAGATTCAGCGAAACGGAACCTGAGGATTTCGAAAGCTTCGCCGGGATTGGAACCGAGGAATGGAACTTCGCCTGGCAGGGGCAGGTGGTAGAAGCCGCGCGGCGGTTGGGGCAAGCGGCGCAGGCGCTGCTTGATGCCCGAAATGCCCTGGCACAGCGATTGGACCTGACCGGAACGGCGTCGCGCGAAGAAGCCGCGGCGCTGGCAGATCTTTCCTTGTGTTTCCCGCAGTGCCTTACCACCGACCTCGGATTTGCGCTGACGCCGGAGGGGCGGGGCGCGGTCGAAGGTCTCACAGCTTTGCTTCCCCTGCTCGAACGCTGGCAGGAGGTGCGCAGCGCACTTCCGAAAGGTTATCGCGATGAGGCCATCGCCATGGCCCCGATCTCCGCATGGATCGCCGAGCGGTCCGAAGCTCAGGGGCGCAGTTTCCTGACCCGGGGCGGAGCCCTGAAGAAGCTGCGCGCGGTCATCACAAGCCAGATTGGTCAAGGTGGCGAGACACCGGAGAACGATCTGGAAAAGTTGGCGGAACTGGCATCGCTGCACCGGCAGATGGCTGAAATCGCGGGCGACTTGCCCGAGGGCACGCCTTGGAAAGGGCTCGGTACCTCGGTTCAGTCGTTGCGGGCTGCGATCACGGGTGGGGAGGCCTTGCGCGCCTCGATGTTGCGCCTTGGCGATGCCGGGCATGATATCGTAACCCTGCGCGCGGCACTGCGGTTGCGCCTGTGTGAGGGGCGCGATCTGCTGGAACCGGGAGGTGCGACGGACCGTGCCGGTGCCGATCTGCGGGCTGCGCTGGACAGTTTCATTGCCGCTGAGGCGGATTGGCATGGTCTGACCGTGGCCGGTGGACAGAAGCCGGAACCACAGCCGTTGGAGCAGGTCATTGCATCGACTGCGGCAATCGCCGACCGGGCGCGGCGGCTCAATGCCTGGTGCGGCTGGGTCTCGGCCCGCCGCGATGCCGAGGAAAAGGGCCTTGGGGCGCTCGCCCGTGCGTTGGAAACCGGCACGCTGGACCACGAAGAGACGGTTGAGGTTTTCCGCACCGCCTATTGTCGCTGGGCCGCGCCAGAGTTGATCGACGCCAGTCCGCTTTTGCGCCGGTTTTCGGCAACGACCCATGCCGCCGACATCTCGGATTTTCGCAGGCTGGATGCGGCCTTTGCCGGTTTGACGGCTGCCTATGTGCGAGCGCGCCTGTCGGGCGAGATACCGGATCGCCAGACTACAGCGGATCCGGGGCTCGGCGTGCTGGCGCGGCAATTGCAGCGCGGTGCTCGGGCGGCACCGGTGCGCCAATTGGTCAAGGAGATGGGCACCTCGCTCACCCGGTTGACGCCCTGCCTGATGATGAGCCCCCTGTCGGTGGCGCAGTTCCTGCCAGCAGAGTCAGAGCTTTTCGACCTGGTGGTCTTCGACGAGGCGAGTCAGATCACCGTGCCCGACGCTATCGGCGCCATCGCGCGCGGGCAGCGCAGCATCATCGTCGGCGACCCGAAACAGATGCCGCCCACCAATTTCTTTTCCAGAGACGCCGGGGATGATGACGGCGACGGCATGATCATGGCGGATCTTGAAAGCATCCTCGACGAGGCATTGGCCGCCCGCGTGCCGCTGCACCGCCTGACCGGGCATTATCGCAGCCGGCACGAAAGCCTGATCGCCTTCTCGAACCATGCCTATTACGACGGGCAGCTTGTCACCTATCCCTCGGCTGATACGCGGGACACGGCGGTACGTCTGGAACGGGTCGACGGCGTCTATGCCCGGGGTAAGGGTCGCAATAACCCGCAGGAAGCGCAGGCGGTCGTGGCCGAACTGGTTGCGCATCTGAAGGACCCGGCGCGGCGGCATCTGTCCATCGGGGTCGTGACGCTGAACACGGAACAGCAGCGTCTTGTCGAAAACCTGTTGGACGAGGCGCGGCGGTCCGATCCATCGCTTGAGAAGTTCTTTGGTCCCAACGTCTCAGAGCCGGTCTTCGTCAAGAACTTGGAGACGGTGCAGGGGGACCAGCGCGACGTCATCCTGATTTCCATCTGCTACGGCCCGACGGAACCGGGCGCGCAGACCATCTCGATGAACTTCGGTCCCTTGAACCAGAAGGGGGGCGAGCGGCGGCTGAACGTGGCGATCACCCGCGCCACAAGCGAGGTGGTGATCTTTTGCAGCTTCGATCCGGCGATGATCGACCTGACACGTACGCAATCCGAGGCGGTGCGGGATCTCAAGCACTACCTCGAATTCGCTGCTCAGGGCCCGGCAGCGCTGGGGCGGGCGGTTCGGTCGCATGCTCACAGTGACTACGATTCCGATTTCGAGATGGCTGTGGCTGAACGCCTGCGGGCCAAGGGCTGGACGATCCGGACGCAGATTGGCGTGTCGAAATTCCGCATCGACCTTGGAGTGGTGCATCCCGACAAGCCCGGTGAATTCCTTGCCGGGGTCGAATGCGACGGGGCAGCTTATCATTCTTCTGCTTCGGCGCGTGACAGGGATCGCGTGCGCCACATCATCCTCGAACGACTTGGGTGGCGGCTGTTGCGGGTCTGGTCGACGGATTGGTTCATCGACCCGGATACGCGGCTGGAGCAGCTGCATCACGATCTCGAAGCCCTGCTGGAGACGGTCCGCGAAGCTGATCGGCTTGCCGAGGAGGCTGCTGCATTGGCTGTCGAGGAACCCGTAGAACTGGAGCACGGCGATGAGCAGGCGGAGCCTTCGGAACACAAGGACGACGTTGTGGCCGATGATGTCGCGTCCACGGCGTTGCCCGTGCCGGATCCTGCGCCTGTCGCCCACGACCATCCCACCGAAGAACCGGATCGTCCATTGGCGGCGCGCATGGCGGTAGAGGACACCTCGATTGCGCCGGAACTGGATCTCGGGGACGCGAGACAGCCTGATCTCGACCTCGACCCTGACTCGTTCCATGCGCCGGGCTACGCCGTCACATTGAGGTTGCTGGCCGCGCAGTATGTCGTCGAAGAGGCTCCGATCACTTTCAAACGGTTGAGCGATCTGATCGCAAGGGACCACGGATTCCAGAAGACCGGTAAAAGGATTTCATCGACCATCTGGCATGCCGTCGAGCGGGTTGCCCCGAGAACCCGGTCCCCGGATGAGCATTGGATCTTCTGGCCCGAAACGATGGAGCCGACCGACGTCCTGCCGTTCCGCGGCCTCGAAGTTTCTGGGCGTCTGCGGCAGTGGAAAGAGGTTCCCTTGCCGGAAAAACTGGGCCTCATAAGCGAAACGTTGGACCAAACACCCGACGAACTGGCGGAAGCTGTCGCGCGTGTACTTGGCTACGGACGCGTCACACAATCCTTCCGGTCGGACATTGCCAAGCTCGCCGCGCAACTGGGGCAGGGCGAGGATAACCCTGCTTTGGACGACTCCGAGCCGGAATGAAGGAGTGGACCCCATGAAACGAGCAAATTTCACAGCGGCGGTTGCCGGACTGTTCATGACGGTTCCGGCCTGGGCTCAGGATGCGGATTTCACGGCCGATATTGCCGAGATCACTCAACGTATTGCCGACGCCGAAAAGGTGGCGGCCAGCTACGACGGCGAGGTTGTGCAGGCTCTGGCACAATACCGTCTTGAAGTTCTGAAGATGAACCGCGCCTTGCTCGAAAATCGGCAGTTGAGCGCTGAGGCGAGTCTTTCGCCGGACCTCGTGGTGCCCTCGATTGCTCCCGATCCGGCCCGTGCGGCGGAAATCCTGGCAGATATCCAAAAGCAGACTGATGTCGTCGCTGCAGCGGAAGCCGAGGCGCGCTCCAGTGGTGGTTTGGTTCAGGCAATGGCTTTGACCCGCGCCGAAACCGAGAAGCTGGCGCTCGCCCAGCTGAGACTGGCCTGGTATCAGGCGCAATACGGCATCGCCACGCCGCAGTTTGCCGCCTCGCAGCCGCCGGCAGTCCAGAATGCCAGCACCGAGAAAGATCCGCTCGACACGGAGACCAGCGCTCCAGTCTGGGCGGATCCAGATTATCCGGATATCGACTACACTTCGGGTCTGTTCAGCGGGCTTGCCAAGGAAGGTTTCGTCATGGCCGGATGGTACGGCATGAACCGCGCCGGGTTTGCCGGAGGCTGATTGTCGTTAGTTACGCGGCCATGTTTTCAGTTTCCAGAGCTGCGTAGA